>JBLJBS010000074.1:0-52238 GCA_047637695.1 Aquamicrobium sp.
GGATGTATGGCCGTGGCGCCGGTGACATGAAGGCCGGCGTTGCGGCCAATCTCGCCGTGCTGTCGGCCTTCCGCCGCGCGGGGCTCGAACCGGCGGCCGAGGTGATCGTCCAGAGCGTCATCGAGGAGGAATGCACCGGCAACGGCATGCTGTCGTGCCTGGCGCGCGGCTATCGGGCCGATGCCGTGGTCATCACTGAACCGATGGGCGAGCGCTTGCAGCGCGCGCAGGTCGGCGTGCTGTGGTTCCGCGTCGACGTTCGCGGCGTCCCGACGCATGTGTCGCGCGCCGGCGAGGGGGCCAACGCCATCGACGCCGCCTATGAGTTGATCGCGGCCCTGCGCGGCGTCGAACGCGACTGGAACGCGCGCAAGGACGACTATCCGCCCTATGAGCGCATCGACCATCCGATCAACATGAATATCGGCAGGATCGAGGGCGGCGACTGGGTGTCCAGCGTGCCGGCCTGGTGCCGGTTCGAGGTCCGCATCGCGCTGTTTCCCGGCCAGCCGCTGGGGGAAGCCAAGGCCGGGATCGAGGCGGCGCTGGACCGGGCCTGCAACAGCCATCCCTTTCTCGCCGGCAACCGGCCCACGATCACCTGGCATGGATTCGAGGCGGAGGGCTACGTGCTTCCCGAAGGCGGCGAGGCCGAGAAGGTTCTTGCCGCGGCGCACGAGAGGATCGCCGGCACGCCGCTTGAAGACGTCATTGCCCGAGCGACCACCGACGCCCGCTTCTACGGTCTCTACGGGAACGCGCCCGTGCTGGTCTACGGCCCGCTGGCCGAGCGCATCCACGGCTTCGACGAGCGCGTCAACATCCCCTCGCTGCGCCGGATGACGCAAACCCTCGCCCTGTTCGTGGCCGACTGGTGCGGGATTCGCGAGGCGGCCCTGACCAAATGAGAGACCGGTGCCTTATCTGGGGTCGAGCGGCTTGAAGGAGCGGCGGTTTTGGCCTGAACATGGCAGGGATGATCGGCTCCGGCTGTCGGGTCAGCCGATCTTGACAAGAGTTTGAGTAAGTCCCCTGCCTAACGCCCCACGTTCGACCCCGCAGAAATTGCCGGTCTCATCTTCCCCTCAGAAATTCGAGATAGATCTCAATCGTATCCTCGATCGCCTCTTCAGTTTGTCCCGGATACCATATCGTGGCCGGCGTGACGCGCCGCTCGACATTGTCGCCGCAGTATGGAACGGCGCCTTCGACACTACTTATCAGCGGATCGTCCTTGCCGGCACAAAGCAGCGCCGGCGTCTGCAATAGAGGCAGTCGGGCGCGGGTGTCGTAGCTCCAGGCAGCGCGGTAGCTTCTGTCGTAGGTGCGGCCGCTTTGGAGCAGGCCGAGTGTCCAGTCATGCATCATGCGCGTATCGGGAACCTCGCCGATGCGTGCCGCTTCGCGCGCTGCCCGATACCAGGGAAAGAAGAGAAACATATCGTAACGCATGTTCCACGTGCGATGAAGATATGTTCCCCAGCGGTCCGGCTCTATCGGCTGGAAATAATTGGCCAGAATATCGGCCGTCAGCGCGGGGTCGAGCAGCGGCGGCCCTTCCAATATGACCCGCCCGACGCGCTCGGGGGCGCGAATGGCCGTCTCCAGGGCGACGAGCGCTCCTGTATGGGTGCCGAACATATCGAAGCGGGCGATATCCAGTTCGTCGGCAAGGTCGATGATGTCCTCGGCGAGCCGGGCGATGTCCACCTGTTCGGTGGGCTTGTCAGACTCGCCATTTCCCAGATAGTCCGGCGCGATGACCCGGTGAGCTTTCGCCAGCCCGGAAACGATACGGGTTATCGGTTCGCTCGAACCGGGCGCCGAGTGGCAGGCAATCAATGGCGACCCCTCACCGGCCTGCCGGACATGGACCCTCCCGCGCGGCAGCACGACATAGGAGCGCCAGACGCCTGATGCCGGTTGTTGTCCGGCTTTGGTGTTGCCGGACAGGGGGCGCAGCCTTTCCCGATCGACGCCTGCCCTTGTGGCCGCCAGTTCGAGAGAGGCAAATTCCTCAATCGGCGTGGCGCCGGGCTGGAATGATGCGCAAATTTCCCATAGCGCGCAGTAGGAACGCGGCTCGACGCAATAGGAAAGGACCGTGGCTTCCATCTCTTCGGCCGTCGGCAATGCGTGTCCTTCCGCCGCGACACGGGCAGGGTCGGCCGGATCGAGAATGTGCAGCTTCCGCACGAAGGACCACATCGACGTCAGATGCCCGCCATCGTCGCGCAGGTCGATCGCCGGGCTTGCATGCCGCGCCGCCCAGTGACGCGCCGCGGCCATGTCGATCCCGAGCGTCCTGACGGGCGCTGCCCCGCTGCCGGCCAGCAAGGCTGCCAGACGGGCGTGAAGATCATATGCGATGACCATGAAGTCTTCGATGCCCAGCACCCCGACCAGATCCGAGACGACGGAGGCCAGATTCTTCAGGCCGACGGGGAGCAGGGAGGCGGAACCTCCAATTCCCGGGAGCTCGACCGCCACCACGTTCCAGTCCGGGAACTGAACGGCGACCTGCCGGGCGCGCGGCTCGGCGCCCAGGATCATCCCCGGCAGCACGACGATGCAGGGCGCGCTTTCGTTGCGAGCGTTGCGAAATATTCTGATCTGGCCAGCCGGCAAGGAGATGAATTCGGGAAATACCGCGTCCGGCATGTTGCCTCCTCAATCGAAATGGTTCGCTGCCGCCCGCTCAAAGCCTCTCAGCCACCATGTATCGCTTTAGTATTGTATACTAGCTACTTATATGCAAGTTTCTTTCTTGAGGCGACGCGACAGACCGTGGCCGTATCCGGCGACCAGGAGGAGAGAGAGATGATCGACAGGCGAAATTTCCTTGCAGGAGCAATGGGCTTGACTGCCACCGCGCTCGCTGCCCGGCCGGCGCAGTCGCAGGCCCGTTCGGCGAATTACGGCCCCGGCGTTTCGGATACGGAGATCCGGATCGGCCATACCAATGCGTTCAGCGGGCCGGTTTCGGCATTCAGTGCGATCGGCGTCGCCATGGAGGCCTATTTCCGATCCATCAACGACGCTGGCGGCATCAATGGCAGGAAGCTGGTTCTCCTGACCGAGGACGACCAGTATTCGCCGCCGAAAACCGTCGAGGCCACGCGCAAGCTCGTGGAGCGCGACGAGGTGCTGTTCATGGCCGCGGGCATGGGAACGCCGACCCAGTCGGCCGTTCAGCCCTATCTCAACGGCAAGAAGGTGCCTCAGCTCTTCGTGCTCGGCGGCGCCTCGAAATGGGGCCGCCCGCGCGAGAATCCCTGGACCATCGGCTGGTCCCCGACCTATGCTTCCGAAGCCGGCGTCTATGCGCGGCACATTCTGGCGAACAGACCGGACGCGAAGATCGCCGTGTTCTATGCCAATGACGATTTCGGCAAGGACTATCTCGAAGGGCTGAAGCAGGGCCTGGGCGACAAGGTCGGCATGATCGTTGCAGAGGCGAGCGCGCAGGCAACCGACGCAACCGTCGATTCCCCCATCGCAATCCTCAAGGCGAGCGGAGCGGATGTGCTGGTGAATGCGGGCCCCGGCAAGGGCGCCAGCCAGGCAATTCGCGTTTGCGCGCAACTCGGCTGGAAGCCGCTGCACTATCTCAACAACAATTCCACAGGTATCAAGAACTTCCTCGAACCCGCCGGTCTGGAGAACGCAGAAGGCATCATCACCGCGCTCTACCGCAAGGATCCGAACGATCCGCGCTGGAAGGACGACGCCGGCATGAATGTCTGGCGCGAATGGATGGCGAAGTACAACCCGTCCGAAAGCACGTCCAACGATCTGTTCGTGCAGGGCTATTCGGTGGCGCAGACGATCTGTCAGGTGCTGACGCAATGCGGCGACGAACTGACGCGCGAAAACATCATGCGTCAGGCGGCTGCACTCAGGAATTTCGAGCTTCCGCTGAACCTGCCCGGCATCACGCTGAACACATCCGAGAGTGATTTCTATCCCATGGAAGCGATGCAGCTCGCCCGCTTCAACACCGAGCGCTGGGAGCTTTTCGGCGAGACGATCGACACCTCGGACCGTGACGGCTGAGCGTCCCCGATTTCAGCCCATATTGAAAGAAACAGTCTGGAGATGAAGCCCTATGTCCAATGACGGCAACGCTGTCCGGCAGGTGATCGAAAAATTCATGGCGAGCCTGCCGGCCCGCGACTGGAAGGCGATGGCCGAGACCCTCGCACCCGACGTGACGCGGGAGGGGCCTGAAGGCCCCGACGGCGACGCCCTCGTCGGCCCGGAAGCATATATCGGCTGGCTGGCCGGCATGGCCGACCCGCTGCATGAATATGGCTGGCGCACCGACCGGATCATCTATGGCGACGATGGACGAAGCGCCGTCGTCGAGGCGACGACCCGCTATCTCATTGAAAAGGATTCGGAACCCTTCGGCTATCATCTGGTCATGCTGTTCGAGCTCGACGAGCAGAACCGCATCGCCGATGTCGATCTCTACTGGAAGACGCCGAAGCAGCGGCTGCGCGGCGACACCGTTTCAGCCGGCAAATAGCGACACCGGCTCCCGCCATCGCGGGAGCCGGAATTTATTCCGACGACGCCGGCTTCCTATCAGAACCCGACGTTTGCCGCGCCCTTGGTCTCAAGCATGCGGCGGGCATCGTCCGGCGTCGCCACCTCGAACGACAGCTCTTCGAGAATACGCCGGATTTTCGCCACCTGCTCGGCATTGGACCGCGCCAGTTGGCCCCGGCCGAGATAAAGCGAATCCTCCAGCCCGACGCGAACATTGCCGCCAAGAATCGCTCCCATGGTCACGAACGGCATCTGATGGCGGCCGGCGGCGAGGATCGACAGATAGTAGTCGTCGCCGAAAAGCTTGTCCGCCGTCGCCTTCATATGCAGCATGTGTTCCGGTTGCGGCGCGATGCCGCCCAGAATGCCGAAAATGCTCTGCACGAAGAATGGCGGCTTCACGATGCCGCGATCGGCGAAATGCGCCAGATTGTGCAGGTGGCCGACGTCGTAGCACTCATATTCGAAGCGTGTGCCAAGATCGCCCAGTTCGCGCATGCCGCGTTCGATCTGGGCAAAGGTGTTGGAAAGGATGAAGTCCTTCGTCATTTCAAGATAGGGCAGTTCCCAATCGTGCTTGAAATCGCTGATCCGGCCCGCCGCTCCCGAGATATTGAAGTTGAACGAGCCCATATTCATGGAGGCGATTTCCGGTTTTGCCCATTTCGCCGCCGCCAGGCGTTCGTCCAGCGTCATGCCGAGCCCGCCGCCGGTGGTGATATTGATGATCGCGTCCGACCTTTCCCTGATCGCCGGCAGGAATTTCGCGAACTGGGCCGGGTCCTGCGTGGGGCGGCCGGTCTCGGGAACGCGCGCGTGAAGATGGAGGATGGCGGCGCCGGCTTCGGCCGCGCCCACTGCCTGTTCGGCGATCTCCTCGGGCGTCACCGGCAGATGCGGCGACATCGACGGCGTATGAATGGAACCGGTGATTGCACAGCTGATGATGATCTTGTCGGCCTTGCGCATGTCTTTCTCCCTAGATGCGTTGAAAAATTTCGCGCCACCGATCCGTCAGCTGCGAGCGGAATGATGGCGCAGCAATTTCGATCAGGGCTTCAGCCCGCTCAGGAACCGATCTGCCACGCAGATCGGCAATGCCGAACTCGGTGACAACCACGTCCACATCGTTGCGCGGAATCGAGACCAGATTGTCCGGTCCCATTTGCGGAACGATGCGCGACGCGAGCTCGCCCGACACGTTATAGGTCGCCGGCGCTGCGACGATGCTGATCCCTCCCCGGGAATTTCGTGCTCCGCGTGCAAAATCCGGCGCGCCGCCAAAGCTGCTGACCAGACGTCCGCCAGCCATTTCGAGGTCGCACTGGCCAAAGAGATCGATGGCAAGGGCGGAATTGACGGCGACAAAGCGTTCAATTCCCGCAACCCTGGCCGGATCATGTGTATGATCGCAGCCTACTACCGCCAGCAGATCCTGCCGGCCCGCCCAATCATAGAGCGCATTCGTCCCAAGGATCGTACACGTCATATGCACATGATCGGGATCGAGGCAGCCGGCTTCCGCCAGGGCGGCGACGCCATCGGAGGCCATGCCGGAATGGAGACGTAATCTCCTTCGGTCGAGCAAGGCCCGGAGGACGGCGTTCGGAACCTTGCCCAATCCGGTCTGAAGGGTGACGTCATCGCCGATCAACGATGCCACATAGCCGGCGATCCTCTGCGCTTCGGGGTTGGACGGGCCAAGGTCATAGGTCGACAGTGGTGCGTCGGATTCCAGCACATGATCGAAATCCGCCAGCGAGACGGCAACCGAGCGCGGCACGAACGGCATGTTGGAGTTAATTACTGCCACCTTGCGCCGGGCGCCGGCGAGGCAGAGCGCGGTCACCTCGACCGACAGGCCCAGACTGACGCGCCCGCTCGCGTCAGGCGGCGAAACAAGACAGAATACGACATCCGGCCGGTAGGAATCGCGCATATGGTTCGCCAGCCCGGCATAGGTGAGCGACAGATGGCGGTAGCGTCCCTCCCGCTGCGGCTGGCGGAAATCCGGCTGCATGAAATTGCCAACCAGGCGCAGGCTGGGATGAAGCCGTGTCAGATCCAGCCGGTTGACGCCGGGGATCAAGGTGGTGGTCAGCTCCACGTTTCGGCTGCGCGACGGGTCCGCCTCCAGCCACCGCAGCAGATCGACCGGCTCGGATGCGGAACCGGGGATGAAAACCTTTGCGCCGGGGAAGAAGAGTTCCTCCAGCGCAACGCTGGCGCCAGCTTTCATCGCCACGGTCAACCTCGCATCCGGTCCGCCTCATGCATGGCGAGAACGCTTCGAGCCTGTTTCAGATGCGGAATGTCGATCATCTTGCCATCGAGCGCGACCGCGCCGGCATCCGGCACCGCTTCAAACGCAGCGACGATGCGACGGGCATGCTCGACCGCGGCTTGCGAAGGCGCGAAGCAACGATTGATCGTATCGACCTGCGCGGGATGAATGGCGATACGGCCGGTGAAGCCCTCGGCGGCGGCGGCTGTACAGGAGGCCGCCAGCCCCGCCTCGTCACGGAAATCGACATATAGCGTGTCGATTGCCTGGACGTTGCTGGCGTTGGCCGCCAGCAACATCGAGACGCGTGCGAAGCGGTAGGTCAGCGCCCATTCGCCGCTGGCGTCGAGGTTGGTGCTGGCGCCCAGCGCCGCGCTGAGATCCTCCGCCCCCCAGGTAAGGCCGATCAGGCGCGGCAGGTCGAAATCGGCGAAGCGTCCCAGCCGCAACGGGGCAATCGGCGTCTCGGTGGCGACGGGCAGGATGCGCGTCGCGCCCGGCTCGATGCCATCGCGTGCTTCAAGCGCTTCGAGATAGTGACCCAGCCGAACGACGTCGTCCGGGCCGTTCGCCTTCGGCAGCATAATTCCGTCCGGCGCACCGCCGACCACTGCCGCAAGGTCGACAAGGGCGGCATCGTCAAGTGAATTGATCCGAACCCAAAGCCGGGCCCTGCGCTGAAGGCGCGGCCTGTCGTCGAGGAAGCTGCGGACCATCTCGCGTGCGGCCTGTTTGCGCTGCGGCGCGACCGCATCTTCGAGATCGAGGATGATCGCATCGGCGCGCGAACCGTCCGCCTTCGCCAGCTTGCTGTCGCTGTCTCCAGGAACGAATAGCCAGGATCGCAGGTTCACGATGCAGCTTCCCCGATCCTGTCAGGGCGCTTCAGCTGGAGGCCCATGCGCTTGCAGGATGCAACCAGTTCGCCTTTCTGGTTGTATGCCCGGTGAAGGAAGGTGACGATGCCGCAATTGGGACGGGACCTGCTGTCGCGCAGTTCCACGATCTCGGTCTCCACGCGGATGGTATCGCCGTGGAAAAGCGGCTTCGGAAAGCGCACTTCATCCCAGCCGAGATTGGCGACGGCGCGGCCCAGCGTGGTGTCGCCAACCGAAATGCCGACCATCAGGCCGAGGGTGAATGCGGAGTTGACCAGGCGCTGGCCGAATTCGGTCTCGGTGCGGCAATATTCCTCGTCGAGGTGCAGCAGCGCGGGATTGTGGGTCAAGGCGCTGAAAAAGACATTGTCGGCCTCGGTGATGGTGCGGCGCAGCTGGTGGCTGAAAAGCTGACCCACCTGCATTTCATCGAAATAGGGTGCGGACATGGGTGCGCCTCAACGATGGAGTCCGAGGATCGAAATGGCGGCGATGCCCAGATAGGGCACGCCGCCCAGATTATGCGACAGGCCGAAACTGGGATTTTCAAGCTGGCGCTTGCCAGCGCGGCCCAGCAGTTGCGTGTAATTTTCATAGGCCATGCGCAGGCCGGATGCGCCGATCGGGTGGCCGAAGCATTTGAGCCCGCCATCGACCTGGCACGGCACACCGCCGCCGTCGCGATCATAGAAGCCGTCGAGCACGTCGCGCACCGCTCGCCCTTCTTCCGAGATGAAGAGATCCTCCATTGTGACCAGCTCCGTGATGGAGAAACAATCATGCACCTCCATCAGGCTGATCTGCTCACGCGGATTGGTGATGCCCGCCTCCTCATAGGCACGTCGCGCCGCATTGCGGGTGTTGCGCACATGGCTGCCGTCCCACTGGTCGGTGGTCGCCTCGACGCCGGAACTGATCGAAAGCTGGATCGCCTTGATGGTGACCATATCCTTCTTTCCCAGCGATCGCGCGATCTCCGGCGTGGTGACGATGGCGGCGGCCGCGCCGTCGCTGACGCCGCAGCAATCGTAAAGACCGAGCGGCTCGGCGATCATCGGCGCGTTCAGGATCGTGTCCATCGACACTTCCTTGCGCAAATGGGCCTTGGGGCTCAGCACGCCGTTCTGATGGCTCTTCCACGAGACGTGGGCCAGCGCCCGCTTCAGCTCTTCCCGGGAAATCTGGTATTTCGTCCGGTAACCTGCGGCGAGCTGCGCAAAGCCAGCTGGAGCCGAACCTTGCGGCAGCCACAGATCGTTCAGCGTGCCCTTGTAAGGCACGGGAAGGCCGCCATAGCCGGTATCCTTCAGCTTCTCGGCCCCGATGGCCAGCGCGATGTCGACCGCGCCCGAGGCGACGGCATAGGCCGCGCCGCGCAGCGCCTCCGTTCCGGTCGCGCACATATTCTCCACCCGCGACACGGGAATGCCGTCGAGCCGCAGCGCGACCGAGGCGGGAATGGCGGAATTGCCGATATTCACCGAATCGAGACCGGAGCCCAGCCAGGCTGCCTCGATGCGGGAACGCTCGATCCCGGCATCGGTCAGCGCCTCTTCGAAGGCCTCGGCCAGCAACCCGTCGGTGCCGGTGTCCCAGCGCTCTCCGAACTTCGAGCACCCCATGCCGATAATGGCGACTTTGTCCTTGATACCCCTGGCCATGGTTGCCTCCTAGATTTGTATCGGCGTCGCTTTCCAGAAATAGCGATTGAAGCCGCGAGCCTTGTCACGTTCCTTGATGCGGAAGACCATGCGAAGCGGAACGCCGACATCAATGGCGGTGGCCGGCGCATCGACGGTCTCCATCAGCAGGCGCGCGCCATTGTCGAACTGGACGAAGCCGACATAGAGCGGCGGAGCCGGATGGTAGGACAACCAGTCGGCGGTAAAGGTGAGAATCCGGGCAGGTTCGTCGACAAGCGACACCGGCTCGAAGCCAGCAGCCGGCGCATTGCAGCCGGGGTTGACGCAATAGGCGAGCTGCGGGAACTGCACCGCTCCGCAGGCACGGCACCGACCGGCATTGAAATGGGCAAGCTGGTGATCGTTGCGATAGACCTCGGTCAGCGCGGCCTTGCTGGCCCGCTCGGCGCGCATGCCCCACTCGAGTTCGACGCCGCCCTGAAAGGACAGCATGCGCAGATAGTCCTCGGTGACATAGCGATCCGCAATCGCCTTCCCGACGCCGCGCCATTGCGGGCTGTCGATGCGCTCGCCCTTCGCTTCGAGCACCAGCGCATCCGCGCCCTGACCGAAGCCGACAAGGAGAATTCGCTCGCCGGCGGCGGCCTTTTCAAGCACGGCCGCAAGCATCATCAACGCATGCGCCGCTCCGGTATAGCCGCACTCGGCATCGAGACCATCGGCAATGGCGCCGGCAAAACCGACTGCTTTGGCGGCAACTTGCGCCGCCCCCTTGAAAGGCGACGGCATGACGAAATGCGCAATGTCTGCAATGTCGAGCCCGGCCTTGGCGAGCGCCGCCTTGATTGCCTGCGGGGCAATCTTCGCATAGCCCTCGTCGCGAACCCAGCGTTCCTCCCAGAAGTAATCTGAATTGACGCCGGAGGGACGAAAATGATCGACCAAATAGGCCGTGACCGAGGCGTGGCCGAGCAGCCGGGCAAGGACGCGCCCGCTGCCAACCGTCATCGCAGCAGCCCCTGCCCCGAAATACAGTTCCTGAATGCTGGCCGGTTTCGCCTGCGGCCTGTCTGATGCGATCAGCAGGCTTTCACCAGCCCCGCGAGTCAATGCCGAAATCAGCGCCGTCGTGGCGGCGCGCTGGCTGCCCGAGGCGTCGGAGGTGGCGATATCGGGCCTCAGTCCCAGAGCCCCAGCGACGATGGCTGCGTTCTGCAGGTCGGCATAGGGCAAGGTGGTCGAAGCCAGAACCAGCGTCTCGACGCCATCCGGATCACGTCCGCGCAGGCAGTCGCGCGCCGCCTCCACCGCCATGGTGACGGCATCCTCGTCCCAGCTGCAAAATGCCCGATTGCCCCTGGCAGCAGCGCCGAGGGACGGCGCCATCCAGCGGTGAGCGGCCGCGGCCGCAGCCCGCGCCAGCCTGAAACGGGGGACATAGCCGCCGATCGACGTAATTCCGTAGTCCATGTGCTTTCCGCCGTATCCTGTCATTGCCCAGAAGCAATTTAATATGCTTGCGCATTATATGCTAGTTGTTTTTAACGCCGGCGCGACCGGGCCTGCGCCGAGAATTCGGGGCGGGCCGACGGCATCGTCGCTGGCCCAACTGTCAGCCAAAACAAGGCGGCCGCCCGGCGAGCGGGCGGCCACATGGCGCCTTTGCCGGCGCGGCGCTTCCTGGGAGGGAAGGCGATCTGCGATCTAGGGGTCGAGTTGCTGGCCGAGGTCGATGCCCGCATTCTTGCGGGATTTGGCGAGGGCGTCGGCGATCCGCTCGCCCAGTTCCGCCGGATTTCTGGACGCCGGGGCAGTCGCTCCATGCTGCCAGCTCTCGGCGACGGTGAAGCCATAACCCCAGGCCTCGAACACACGGCCGCTGACTGCCGCCGACGCCGGGCAGGCAAGCCATGTCACCAGCGAAGCGACCCATTCAGGGTCCCGCTTCTCCAGTTGTTCTTCGCTCCATTCGCGCAGGCCTTCCGTCATGCGCGTCGTGGCGCGCGGCGCGATGGCGTTGACGGTGACTCCATAGCGCTGCAACTCGCGCGCCGCCACGATCGAGAACGAGGCGATGCCGGCCTTGGCCGCCGCGTAGTTCGCCTGGCCGACATTGCAGTAAAGACCGGAATGCGAAGTGGTGTTGATGACCCGCGCATCGACGGGATCGCCTGCCTTCTGGCGCAGCCGCCAGTAATTGGCCGCATGATGGGTCATGCAGAATGTCGACTTCAGATGAACCCCGGTGACGGAATCCCACTCTTCTTCCGTCATGTTGACCAGCATGCGGTCGCGCAGGATACCGGCATTGTTGACGACGATATCGAGGCCGCCATAGGAATCGACCGCCTTGTCGACGAGTGCCTTGGCGCCAGCCCAGCTGGCGACATCGCTGCCGTCGGCCACGGCCTGGCCGCCGGCCGCCACGATCTCTTCGACGACCGCCTGCGCCGGCGAAACGTCGGCGCCCAGCCCGGCCGCGGTGGCGCCAAGATCGTTGACCACGACCTTCGCGCCGTGCTCGGCAAGCTTCAACGCATGCGCGCGGCCAAGGCCCCGCCCCGCACCGGTCACGATGGCCACGCGGCCTTCACATAGTCTCATGGCAGCACCTTCTTACGAATTTCGCGACGGCTTTTCGCCGCTGACAATTATATAATACATATGCATATCATATGTTCAATTACTATATTGGCCGATGGTCGGGGAAAGCCGCTCCGCGCGGTCGTGCCGCGAGGCACGCTCCCCTCGCGCCGCGCTTTCCCGACTGCTCAGGCTGCGTCGTGCCGTTGTTGGGCAAGTTCACGCAGATATTTCTTGTTCACCTTGGGGGCGTTGAGGCTTTTGCCCATGGGGACGGCGTCTAGCACGTGGAAAGCGATCGGCACCTTGTATTTCGCGAGATCCTGGAGACAGGCGGCGCGTATCCGCTCCGGATCGAATTCCCCGTCGGCCGCCAGAGTGAGGAACGCCACCGGCCTTATGCCGTCGACCGTCTCGACGGCCACGATGTTGCAGGTTTCGACGCCGGCCTGCCGGGCGATATAGCCTTCGATGTCGGCGACCGCGACCATGAAGCCGCCGAGCCGCAGCACCTCTTCCATCCGCGCCTCATAGACGAGGCTGCCGTCGGCGCCGCGATAGCCCAGATCGCCGGTTCGATAGAACCCGTCGTCGAGGATTCGCTTCGTCGCAACCGGATCGCCATAATAGCCGACAAAGCGGCTTGGGCCGGAGACCTCTATTTCACCGGCGCGCTGGTCAGAAACGATTTCCCCGGTCGCGACGTCACGGATGCGAAACGACGCTTCAGGCGCGACGGCAAAGCCGCCATTGCGCTTGCGGTCGTCGATCGGTGCGGCAATCGCCTGCACCATGTAGAGGCCCTGCATTTCGCTCGACCCGAACAGCCCCATGATCGGGACGCCGCGCCGCTCGCATTCGCCGGCAAAATCGGGGTAGCCGAGATTGAATGCCGAATAGCCGCACATGCGAAGCGCGGGAAAGGGCCTTTCCTCGTCGCAGGCCTTGAACAGGCGGATGATCACGTCATCCACAACATGCATATTGGTAACGCGATGCCGCTTCATCAGGTCGACGGCGGCATCGGCCTCGAAGCGATCCATAAGCACAATCGGCTGGCACGAGGCGATGTCCGACAAGAGCTGCGTCATGCCATAAGCGCCGGCCAGCGGCACGGGGATGAAGTGAACGGTCCCTTCCCGCTGGTAATCGAGCGCGGAAACCACCTGCCAGGCGTGATCGACAAGCGTCTTGTTGGTGTGCATCACCAGCTTGGAGGGGCCGGTCGATCCGGACGTCGAAAACATCACCGCCAATGCGTCTTCCGGGCGCAGCGACACCGCCTGCTGCGGGGAATGTTCGCGCATCCGGCCGATCGTGACGGCCGGGACCGCACCGACCGGCCGGGCCTCGCCGTCGCGGCCGAGTTCGACGACAAGCCGCAGCCGCGAGAGCCGCGACCAGTCGGCATCCTTCAGCCGCTGCTCGAAACCGGAACCGGGATGGTCGGGATCATAGAGCAGGACCGTGGCCCCGGACCGCTCGACGATATCCGCCATCTCGATGCTGCTCAGCTTGGTGTTGACCAGCATCGTCGGGCAGCCCACGCGCTGACAGGCAAAGAACGCGGCGACGAAGTCGACGGAGTTCGGCGCCCACAGGGCGACGTGGTCTCCGGCCGCAACACCCTGATCGAGCAGGCTGCCGGCGATGCGGCGGGCGCTGTCGGCAATCTCGGCATAGGGGTGGAAGCGGCCCTCGAAATGGATTCCGACATCGCCGCCGGCATGCTCGGCGGCATGGTCGAGGATCGAAGCGACCATTGGTGATCTGTGCTGTGTCATGGGCGTCTGGAGAGTTCCTGCCTGGGGACGAGCCTGTCGCGATCAGCCGCGCCGGACCGGATCGCCGAAGATCTGCCAGCTTTTGCCGTCGAAACGCTGGAGCTGGAGCTGATCGAACACGTTGTAGTCGTCGGGCGTCGTCTTGACCGTCACACCGGGCAGCAGCAGCGACAGCGACGTCTCCTTCAGGTTCGACGCCTCATGCATGATCCGCTCGGGCGTGAACTCGCCGTCGCACTGCCTCAGCGCAACGACCATGACCTCAGCCAGCGTGTAGCCAAGCAGGGCGAACTGGTCGATGGCATCTTCATTGGGAAGCCGCTGCTGCATCAGCGCCTTGTATGCATTCATCCCCGCGTCGTCGGCCCACAACGGGTCCATCGCCGTCTTCAGATAGCCCGCCGAAATCGTGCCGACGGAGTTTTCCGGGCCAGCCGGAATCAGGACCGAGGCGATTGAGGCAGCCGGTCCGCCGATGAGCTGAAGCGGCTTCCACTCCAGTTCCGCCATCTTGCGGATGGCCATCACCGCGAATTTCGGCGTCGTCATGTTGAGGAACACGTCCGCACCGGACGCCCGCAATTCGAGGATCTGGCCGGAGATGGTCGTGTCCGACATCTCGTAGGTGACTTCCTTCACGATCATCGACGCGGCCTTGTCGCCAAGTCCCGCCTTGACGCCGGCGACGAAGTCACGGCCGCCATCGTCGTTGAAGGACAGAATGCCGATCCGCGCATCCGGCCTGGTCGCCAGCAGGTGGCGGGCAAAGACGTTGCCTTCGAGCGCAAATGACGGGATGAAGGCAAGGGTATAGGGCGCGTTGGCCGGGTCTTTGAACCGCTCCGAGCCGGTCGCGGCAAAGACCTGCGGGATTTTCTTTCCGTTCAGATATTGCTGGATGGCGGCATTGGGCGGCGTGCCGCCGACAGCGAACATCGCGACCACGCCATCGCGCTCCACGAGCTTGCGCGTCACCTCGACCGTCTTGGCGGGGTTGTAGCCGTCATCCTCCGAAAGAAGCCGGATCGGCCGACCGGCGACCCCACCGGCGTCGTTGACGGCTTCGAAATAGGCCGTCGCCGTCTTGCCGATGATCTGGTAGGCGGAGGCCGGTCCGCTATAGGCGAGAGCCTGACCGAGCAGAATGGGCTCGCCCGTCGCCTGCGCAAATGTCCGCGCCGGCAAGGCAGCCAGCGCGAGGCCGGCGGCGGCTCCCTTGAGAATGTCACGCCTGTAAATAGTCATCATTCCTCCCTTTCGACTATCGGAGTTTCATATTGCGACGGCGGCGCGACCGGCAGGAACCCGCCTGCCGCCGAGCCCGGCGCAACCTTCCACTGCTGTCTCGAACTCGCGCCTTATCTGCGCGCAGACCGTGGCGACCGATCCAATCGACTTGACCGCGCCCACTCCCTGCCCCGCCGCCCAGATGGTTTTCCAGGCTTTCACCTCACTGCGCATCTCCGGCTTTTCGATGCCGCCGAGCCTGTCGGGGTCGAAACCGCTGGCGACGATGCTGGGGCGCAGGAAATTCGCCGGGATGCCGGAAAAATGGTCGGTGTTGACGATGTCGGCCGAACTCGATTCGAGGATCATCTGCTTGTGGCCGGCCGGCGACAGGCTTTCCTCCGTCGCGATGAAGCGCGTTCCGACATAGGCAAGATCGGCGCCCATCATGCAGGCGGCCGCGACGTCGCGGCCGGTGGAAATCGCCCCGGCCAGGATAACCGTTCGATCGAAGAAATCCCTTATCTCCGAGAGGAAGGCGAAGGGATTGAGGCTGCCGCCGTGGCCGCCCGCGCCCGCACAGACCGCAATCAGCCCGTCGACACCGGCCTGCGCCGCCTTGTGGGCGTGCCGGATGGTCGCGACATCGTGGAACACCAGCCCGCCATAGGCATGGACCCGCTGCACCAGCTCCGAGGCAGCGCCAAGCGACGTAATGACGATCGGAACCTTGTGTTTGACAGTGACCTCGACATCCGCCGCCAGGCGCTGGTTGCTGGCGTGCATGATCAGGTTGACGCCAAATGGCGCGCAGCGGACGCCTTCCTGCTCTGCTGCGGCAAGCCGTTCCTCGATCTCGCGCAGCCACGCCTCATAGCCTTCCGTCGTGCGCTGGTTCAACGCCGGAAAAGTGCCGATCACGCCGCTGCGGCAGGCGCTGACCACGAGATCCGGCCCCGACGACAGGAACATCGGCGCGGTTATGAGGGGTATGGAAAGTCGCTCGCGAAGCGCACTCGGCAAAGACATGCAGTCTCCATTCATTCGCCGGAAGGCGAGGCAGTTCCGTGCGGTTGAAAAGTACACTTACATATCGTATTCTAGAGAACCATATTGTCAACAAGCGGAGCGCCAAGAATGATGCAGAAAGAGGGGCAGGCCAGCGCCGCCGAAGCCGAACCGGGTCTGTTCTCCAGTTTCAGCTTGCGCGATGTCACGATCAAGAACCGGGTGGTTGCCTCTCCGATGTGGCAATACAAGGGCGCGGGCGGGCATCCGACGGCATGGCATCACATGCATCTCGGCCGCATGGCCTGCGGCGGCACCGGCCTCGTCCTTCAGGAGGCGACGTCGATCGAACGGCGCAGCTGCGGCACGGTCGGGGATCTCGGCATCTGGAACGACAGCTTCACCGCCGGGCTTTCACAGCTTGCCTCGGGGATGCGCGCCATGGGCGCCGTTCCCGGCATCCAGCTTGTCCATACAGGTCGCAAGGCGCGAAAAAAACTCCCCTGGGAGGGGCGCGGCGCGCTTCGGCGAGACCCCGGCATCGCCGACTGGGACGAGTGGGAGCTGATCGCGCCGAGCGCCATTCCCGAGACACCTGAATCCGACACGCCGCGCCCGATGACGCAGGCGGATATCTCGACGGTGCTTGATGCGTGGGTCGCGGCGACGCGACGCGCCGACGAAGCCGGATATGACGTGTTGGAAGTGCACGGCGCCCATGGCTATCTGCTGCATCAGTTCATGTCGCCCGCCGCCAATCGCAGGACCGACCGCTATGGCGGGTCGTTCGAGAACCGGGTTCGTTTTCCCCTCGACGCCATCGCGGCGGTCCGCGCGGTCTGGCCGCAGCACAAGCCCCTGCTGGTGCGCCTGTCCTGTGTCGACGGTGAAGGCTGGAGCCTGGAAGATACGGTGCGTCTGGCGCGGGAGTTGAAAACGATCGGCGTCGACGCCATCGATTGCAGCTCCGGCGGCATAGGCTTCTACCCGCTCGCGGGCGGACAATCGCTGACTTACGGCTATCAGGTGAAATATGCCGAGACCGTCCGGCGCGAAGCCGGGCTGCCGACGATGGCCGTCGGACTGATCGTCCATGCGGGGTTTGCCGATTCGATCATCCGGAAGCGGCAGGCCGACTTCGTCGCGCTCGGCAGGGAGCTGCTCTACAATCCCAACTGGCCGCTGGATGCGGCGCAGAAGCTCGGCGCTGACCCGGCCTATGGTCTCATGCCCGACAATGTCGGCTATTGGCTGAAAAATCGCGCCGCTTCGTTCAGCGGCTTCGAGCCGTCGACCTGGCGGGGGCCGGCCGGATAACGCGCCGACCGCCCATCGCCGAGGGATGATCGGCTGCATTCATGCGCCGTCAGGCAATATCGCCTGACGGCGCAATTTCCTATTGTCTCGCCAACGCTTCCCCCGAAAGGAACCGCAGCGTATTCCTGTCCAGCATCGCATAGAGCTGCTCGTCAGAAACGCCGCGTTCATTCATCATCGGAAAGAAAGTGGTGAACAGATGGGTGTAGGGCGGCGGCCAGTTGCCTTCTTTCTTGAGGGCCTCCATTCGCGCCACCTCTTCCGCCGATTGCGGCCGTCCATAGCGACCGCGCATGGCGGTGTAGCGGTCCTGTCCCAGCAGCACCTGATCGGCAAAGCCAGCCTGCACCAGCGCGGCCAGGCAGTCGGCCCGGTTCTCGTCGCTCTGATATTGCGCCCATCCGATCCTGTCGAAGCCGATATAGGAACCGGCTTCGACGATGCGGCGATGATAGTCCCTGTCGGTCGACTCGCAGCAATGGCCGATGACCACCTGACCGAGGTCGACGCCATGACCGGCAAAGATCGCCTGCTGATCGGGGCCGCATGTGCCGTCGGTCGTATGGGTCCAGATGCGGACCCCCGTCTCCTTCTGGGCGATGCAGGCCGCTTCCAGGCATTTCTTCTCGCTCTGCGAAATCTGCCCCGAGCCGGTCGCGCATTTGAGCCCGCCGGCCCGGACGCCCGTGCCGCCCACCCCTTTTTGCAGCTCATGGATGTAGAGTTCGGCGATCTGCTCGACCGTGGAATTGGCCCAGTAGGGCGGCAGACCGAGCGGCTGGAAATAGAAGCCCGTCGTGCACACGACATTGACGCCGGAGCCTTCGGAGACCGCGACCATCGCCTCGACGTCGCGGCCCAGTTCTATCGGGCAGGGATCGATGAATGTTCCTACCCCGTAAACTTCACGCAATTCTGTCAGGCGCGCCGTTGCCTGCCTTATGGCGGAGTCCCGGTCGAACGGCAGGGTGCTGTCATATTCCGCACCCGGATACATGATCAGAAGATGCTCGTGAAAAAGGGTTCGGCCGAGATCGGCAACCGGCACCGGCCCGAGAACGGTTTGTATATTCATCGGATTACTCCTTCGCGATAGCCAAAAGCAGCGCCGCCCGGCGGGCTACTGGTCGAGGACGACCCATTTTTCGCCGTCGAACCGCTGCATCCGCACGCTGCGGAATGTCTGATAGGTTTCCGGGTCCGGCCGCACCTCGATCCCCGGCAGCAGCAGCGCCACGCCCTCGCCGTTCCAGTGCGTCGCGGCCTGCATGATCGATTCCGAATTCACCTCGCCGTCGATCGAGCGAAGGATGCCTTCCATCGCCGACGTCACGAGGAAGGCGATCTGCATGTTGAAGTCGGACGCCTTTTCGCCGGGCACGTATTTTTCAAGAAACGCCTTGAAGCGCTTGACGTCCTCGTCATTCTCGAACTGCGGCGACATCGGGTCCTTCATGAAGACCGTCGAGATAGTGCCGTTCGCATTGTCGAGGCCGGCCGGCTCGAGCACGGTATTGATCGAGGTCGAGACGCTGACCACATATTTTTGGGCATTCCAGCCAAGCTCGCCGGCGCGGCGAATGGCCTGGGCGGCCGGCTTTGGCGAGCCGAGGATGAAGAACACATCCGCGCCGGATGCTGCCAGAACCGAAATCTGCGAGTTGACGGTCGGCTCGCTCAGATCGAACGCCGCCTGGGCGACGATGGTGCTGGCAGCGGCGTCGCCGAGGAATTTCTCGATCCCGTGCAGGTAGTCCTTGCCGAAATCGTCGTTCTGGTAGAGCACGGCGATCTTTGCGTCGGCTTTCTGGGCAAGGGCGTATCTGGTCATTTCCGCGCCCTCCAGCTCATAGCTGGGGTAGTAGGAAATCGTCCACGGAAACCGCGCCGGATCGGTGAAGCGGTTGGCGCCCGAATAGGCGATGTGCGGGATCTTCTTCTGGTTGAGATAGGGCTGGATCGCCGCATTGCCCGGCGTGCCGAGCGTCGTGAAGATGGCGTCGACCTTGTCCTGCTCGACGAATTTGCGCTGGACCTCGATGGTGCGCGGCGGGCTGTAGCCGTCATCCTCCGACAGCAGGCGCACCGTATTGCCGTTGATGCCGCCATTGTCGTTGACCATCTGGAAATAGGCCACCTGAGCCTTGCCGATGGCGCCATAGGCGGAAGCCGGCCCACTATAGGGCACCGACTGGCCGAGAAGAATTTCCTTTGCGCCGGCGGCCCCGGCGGAAAGGCTCAATGCGTATCCCATGCCCAGAACGAGGGCAGACAGTTTCAGCTTGTTCATCATATCCTCCCGTGCGAATTCGCGTTCATGCCTGTGCTGCATCCTTGCCGGTCGCTTCCGGCGGTTGCCGTTCGTCAGCCGGCTCCGAGATACCCGGCCTTCAGCGCGGCCACCGTGGCGCTGGCGCGAGCCTCGCCACGGTATGAAATCTGGCCGCGATCGATGATCGCAATGCGGTCGGCATAGCCGATCGCATTGTTGGCCAGCTGCTCGAAGACTGTGACGGCGACGCCGCTCTCGCGCAGGCGGGCAAACAGCCGGTAGACCTGATCGGTCAGCACCGGGGCGAGCCCCAGCGACGGCTCGTCCACCAGCAGCGCCCGTGGCCTGGCCATCAGCGCCCGGCCGATGGCGAGCATCTGCTGCTCCCCGCCGCTCAGCGTGACGGCAGCGCGAAGGCGTCCGTCGCGCACCGCCTGCGGCATCATTTCGTAAGTGGCGGCAAGCCGCCTCACCGTCTCGGCGCGCGACTGGCCGAAAGCGCCCAGAACGAGGTTCTCCTCGACGCTCAATTGTCCGAAGAGCCGCCTTCCTTCCGGGATGAGAGCGATGCCGTCGCCGACAAATCCCTCGCGGCCGGCCTTTCGCAACACGTCCCTGCCTTCGAGCTGCAATCGTCCCTTTTGCGGGCGAAGGGCGCCGGCCATGATCTGCGCCAGCGTCGATTTGCCCGCGCCGTTGGGACCAAGCACCGCAAGGAAGCCGCCCGCGACCAGATCGAGATCGACACCCTGGAGCGCAAGGACGCCATCGAAACGATGTTCAATCCCGCTTGCCGAAATCAGCGGAGCGCTGTCTTTCATGATTGCGCCTCCTCCGGCTCGGCCATCACCGTCGAACTGCCGAAATAGGCGCGCAGGACTTCGGGATGCCGGCGCACTTCCTCCGGCATGCCCCTTGCGACGACGCGCCCGAATTCGAGCGCGACGGCCTGGTCGGAAACATCCATCACCTCCTGCACCGCGTGGTCGATGATCAGGATGGACACGCCGCCACGCCGCATGCCCTGCAAGATCGTCCGGATCGTCCGGCGCTCGTCGCTGTCGAGGCCGGCAAACGGCTCGTCGAGGGCGATGATGGAGGCTCCGGTGGCCATGACGCGGGCGACATCAGCGACCTTTTGAACCCCGAAAGGAAGTTCGG
Source organism: Aquamicrobium sp. (assembly GCA_047637695.1). Taxonomy (GTDB): domain Bacteria; phylum Pseudomonadota; class Alphaproteobacteria; order Rhizobiales; family Rhizobiaceae; genus Aerobium. The sequence continues at coordinate 20,712 of JBLJBS010000074.1, forward strand.
CCGGCAGGCGGTCGGCGTGGGCGAGGATGCCGAGCCCCGAAAGTATGCGCGCCGCCACATTTGCCGGATCCAGCGGCGACAAGCCCGCCGCCTTGCGTCGCGGCGCACCGAGAAGCGCGGTCATCTCCAGCATGCGCCTGAGCGTCAGTTCCGCGAAAAGCTCTGCATGCTGGAATGTGCGCCCGAAGCCGACGCCGGCCCTGCTGCTGGCGGGAAGACCTGTGAGTTCGACATCGCCGATGCGCACATTGCCGCTGGACGCGACATAGAAGCCGCTGAGGACGTTGAGCAACGTCGTCTTGCCGGCGCCATTCGGCCCGATCAGGCCGATCGAAGCTCCGGCCGGCAGGGTCAGGCTGACGCTGTCGAGCGCGCGCAACCCGCCGAACCTGACTGAAACATCGTCCACGACCAGCGCCGAGGTAGCGCGCGGCAAAAGCTCCTGCACCAGTTGCGTCACCGATTCACGGGTCATGACGTCCGGGGTCGCGGCGGTCGCCGCCGGTCGGCGCTTCATCAGGCCGGCCAGCGACGGCACGATGCCCTGCCGCAGGAAAAGAAGCGTCAGGACCGTCGCGATGCCGAAGATGAAAGACGTCATGCTGGGCAGGTTGCGGGCAAATTCGGGGACGACCGTGATGAAGGCCGCACCGACGACGGAACCGAGAAGACTGCCCGCGCCGCCGACGACCGTCGCCACGATCAGCCTTATGCCGGCGCCGAGATCGAAGCCGACCGGATCGAGATAGCCGATGGAAAACGCGATGCCGATACCGGCGAGCGAGGCAATCGCCGCCGACAGGGCGAATGCTTTGGCGTTCTCCATCTGCGCCCTCAGCCCGATGGCGGCCGAGGCGGTGCGCTGGCTCTTGATCGCCCGCCACTTGCTTCCGGTCGGGCTTCGCTCGACCGCGTCGGCCACCAGAAAGGAAATGACGGCGAGACAGATGGTGACGACGACCGCACCGCGCAGGCCGATGGTCATGTTGGCGACAAGAAGCCATGCCGGCGGAACCGGCAAGCCTTCGTCGCCGCCGGTCACCGCGGTCCAGTGACCGATGATTTCGGTCGAGGTCAGGCCAAGCGCGAGCGTCAGCAGACCGAAATAGAGAACCGAGAACCGACCCGCGCTCAGGCCAAGCAGGAAGCCGACGAGCCCCGAAGCGACGAAGGCGACCGGGACGATCAGTTCCAGAGGCAGCCCGAGCCCGCTGAGATTGAGGGCGAGATACGCGCCCAGCGCGACGAAGGCCATATGGCCGAGTGACCAGATGCCCGTCAGTCCCGCCAGCATGCTGACCGCCAGCACCGCAATCGAGGAAAAGGCGACGGAGGCAATAATGAACTGCCAATAGCCGCTGACAAGGCCCGGAATGGTGGCAAGCAGAGCTGCGACGCAGCCTGCCACAAGAATCAGGATACGACGGCTGACCATCACACCCGCTCCGCGCGCCGCGCGCCGAAGAAGCCGGACGGCTTTATGAACAGCACGATGACGATGACGGCAAAGACGATGGTGTCGCGATAGTTGGCCGAAAGGTAGCGGCCGGCAATATTGTCGAGGACGCCGATGGCGAAGCCGCCGATGGCAGCCCCCGGCATGCTGGTCAGGCCGCCGAGAAACACGCCTGCAAACGCCCGGAACAATGCCGGAAGCGTCAGATGCGCGTTGAGCGAACTGTCCACCGCAAGCATGAACGCCGCCACCGCCGCGAGGCCGCAACCGATGAACCAGGCGATCATGGCGATGCGCGCCGGCTTTATGCCGAGGATTCGCGCGGCGTAGTGATCTTCGGCACTCGCGCGCATGGCGATCCCGAAGACTGTGTACCGAAAGAACCACGCGACCGCGACCATAACCACGATCGCGATGGCGGCGCCGAGAAGCTTGGTCCAGGTCAGCGCGATGCCGAACACCATCGCAGTTCCGGGCACGATCGGCTCGATGACGACAGGGCGATGCCCCCAGATCGCGCCGATGGCGGCGTGGATGAGCAGCCCCAGACCAATGGTGACGACGAGCGCGATGAAGAGGCTCTTGTGGCCTGCCCCGAGCGGCCGGATGACGAAGCGTTCGGTAACGACGCCCAGCGATCCGGACACCGCGATGGCGACGACGAGGATCGCCAGCGAGGGCGCGCCCTGCGGCAGCAGCCACAGCGAAATGAAGATCGCCAGCGTGGCGATGTCGCCGAGGGCGAAGTTCACCGTATCCGTCGAGCGGAAGATGATCACTATCCCCAGCGCCAATAATGCATAGGCCGAGCCGCTGGCGATCCCGGCGGCGACGACCGGAAGCAAATCGTGCATGAGCACCTCCCTTGGCATTTGTCGCGCGGACGGGAACCCCCCTCCGCGCGACAGGTTTGACGGGCCTACCAGTCGGAATGAGGGGCGACGAAATCGCCGACGGCGACGAACTTGCCGCCATTGACCTCGACACGCTGCAGCGTCTGGACGCCCAGATGCTGGTCGGGGCTCAACGTGACCTTGCCGAGAATGCCGGAATCGTAATCGTTCAGCTTGTAGAACGCCTGGACCAGATTCTCGCGGTTCAGAGGCTCGTCGGCGTGACGAAGCGCCTCTGCGGTGATCTTGGCGAGCGCGAAGGTCAGGATCGAGCCGTAGTCAGGCGTCTCGCTCGGCTCGTATTTGGCAAGCGCTTCGCGATATTCCTGGACTGCCGGATGGTCGGCATCGACCGGCAGCGTATAGGAGACGGCGCGCAGCCCCTCGATCGCATCGCCGCCAAGCTTGATCATGTCGTTGGCGACGCTGCCGCCATAAGTGTAGAGCTTGGCGGTGAAGTTCTGCTGCTTGAGTTCCTTGGCCAGTGCAGCCAGCTCGGTGATCGTGCTGATCGAGATGATGGCGTCCGGCGCCTTGCCGATGACTTCAAGCGCAATCGGCGCATAGTCGGTCGTACCGAGCTTGACCGACATATATTCGACGGCGATATCCGGATCGACGGCCTTCGCCGCCGGCTCCGCCAGCTTGCCGACCTTTTCGTAATTCGCGATCGCATTGTGGATGATGAGGATCTTCTTGGCGCCTTCCTTGGCGGCCCAGCGGCCAAGGACGACCGCGTGATCGTCATAGGGCATCATTGCGCTCACGATGAGCGGGTTGTTCGGGGCGAACCAGTCCGCCGAACCGGCATATGGCATGATGAAGGGAACCTTCTCCTGATCGAGCAGATAGGGGAAGGCAGCATTGGAATGGATTGTCCCGAAGACGCCCTGGATCGCCAGCACATGGTCGCTTTCCACGAGCTTGCGCGCGGCGGCCACCGCGCGCTGCGGCTGATAGGCATGATCCTCGGTGATGACGCGGATCTTGCGGCCGTTCACGCCGCCGGCATCGTTCAGCATCTTGTAATAGGCGCTCTGCCCGGCAACGCCGGGTATCCCGTAGGACACCAGCGGACCGGAAAGGTCCGTCCAGGAACCAAACAGGATCTCATCCTTGGTTACGCCCGGCCCTTCCTGCGCCCCGGCAACCACGCTTCCAGCCAGCACCATCCCGACCATCGCGCCCAGCAATTTCATGGCCATCTGAAACTCCTCCTCATTCAGCAGCTATCATACGGTTCATATATATACCGTACTCATGCGAACTATAATGGTTTTTTCGAGCCGGTCAATTGACCCGTCGATCGCAGGGAGGCGATGGGGTGACGTCTGTCAGTCGCGCAGCAGATGGCGTGCGATGATGAGGCGCTGGATGTCGGACGCGCCCTCGCCGATGCGGATCGGGCGCACGTCGCGATAGAGGCGCTCGACGATCGAACCGCGCTTCACGCCGAACCCGCCGCAAAGCTGGACCGCGCCATCGATGACGCGCTGCGCCGCTTCGGTCGCGCCCAGCTTTGCGATGGAGGCAAGATGCGACTGCCTGCCGCCGACCATATCGGCCGCCCATACCGCCTGATAGACGGCGAGCGTCGCCATTTCGAGGTCGACCGCCATGTCGGCGAGCCGCACCCGCACCGTCTCATTGTCGCTCAATTGTCTGCCAAAAGCCGTTCGTCCTCGCGTATAGGCCAGCGCCTCGTCGAGCGCGCGGCGCGCGAAGCCGAGACCGCACGCGCCGACGCTGGGCCGGAATACGTCGAGATTGGCCATGGCGACCTTGAAGCCCATGCCGCGTTCGCCGATGAGGTTTCCGCGCGGTATGCGGCAATCACGAAAGCGCAGGGTCGCGATCGGATGCGCGTTGATGACTTCGAAGGGCTCCACTTCCAGCCCCGGCGTGCCGGCCTCGACGACGAAGGCGCTCAGCCCCTTCGCGCCGGGAGCATCGCTGGTGCGCGCGACCACGACATAGACATCGGCGATGCCGCCATTGGATATCCATGTCTTTTCGCCATCGATGACGAATTCATCTCCGTCTTCGGTCGCGGTCGTCAGCGTGCCGGCGACATCGGAGCCGCTTTGCGGCTCGGACATGGCAAGCGCGGGCAGGCTGCTGCCATCGCGGAAGCCGGGCAGGAAACGCTGGCGCAACGCCTCGCTGCCAAACAGCGCGATCGGCGTCGAGCCGATGCCCTGGATTGCAAAGGCGCAATCGGCGAGCGCGGAGTGGTAGGAAAGGATTTCCCTGACAATGGCGATCGACCGGCTGTCGAGCCGCCGCCGGGGCGCGTCGGGGTCGGCCACCGCATAATCGAGAAACCCCGCCATGCCGAGGTCCCTGACGATACGCCGCGTCGCGGCCGGCCCATCGGCCTCCTCGACGATCGAGAGTTCGGGGTGCTTTTCCACCCACAGCGCAAGCTGCTTCGCCAGCGCCCGATGACGATCCTCGATGAAGGGAAATTCATGATATGGCCACGCCATTTCTTCGATCCCTCAGCGCCCGGCGGCGGCTTTGGCCGCATAAAGATCGGTGGCCCGTGCGGTCAGGCTGCGCTTGTCGATCTTCGGCGCATTGATGCTGACCCCCATCGGGAATGCATCGATGACCTGAAAGGCGACCGGAATCTTGAATTTGGCGAGTTTGTCCTCGCAGGCCCGGCGCAGCTTCGCTTCATCCAGCGTCGCACCCGGCTTCATCATGACGAAGGCGAAGGGACGGTTGCCGCCATCGGCACGAATGCCGACGACCTGGCATCGGTCGACGCCAGCGAGGCCTTCAATGAAGGTTTCGATCTCGACGACCGAGACCATGTAGCCGCTGAGGCGCATCACCTCGTTCAGGCGGGCTTCGAAGACGAGGCTTCCGTCTTTCGCGATATGGCCGGTATCGCCGGTCTTGTAGAAGCCGTCGGCCATGATCTGGCGGCTCGTGGCTTCGGGGTCGCCATAATAGCACTTCATCCGGCCCGGCCCGAAGATCTCGATCTCCCCGGTCGTGCCGTCGGTCAGAAGTTCGCCCGTTTCGAGGTCACGAATCCGAAACGCGCCGCTTTCCGCCGCCGGCCAGCCGCCAGCCGCCTGGCGCCGCTCCAGCGGCGCGTCGATCTTCTGCATGGCGTAAAAGCCCTGGATCTCGCTGGTTCCGTAAAGCCCACGCAGGGGAAAGCCGCGGCGTTCGCATTCTTCCACGAAGTTCGGATAGCCCGGATTGAAGCGGGCATAGGCGCATGAGCGAAGGGTGGGGAAAGGCCGCTCCTCGGCCGAGACTTCCAGAAGCTTGATGATGATCTCGTCGAAGGTGTTGATATGGGTCACGCCATGCGTCCGGATCGCCGCCGCCGCCCGCTGCGGCTCGAACTGATCCATCAGCACCACGGGGATGGCGGCGGCGATGGCCGCAAGCAACTGCGTCGTTCCATAAGCTCCGGCCAGCGGCAGCGGGATCAGCAACACGGAGTCGGGCTCGTCGAACCCCATCAGGTTGGCGGCGTCCACGGCATGAGTGGCAAGCGTCGCATTGGTGTGAAGCACGAGCTTCGAAGGCCCCGTCGAGCCGGATGTGGAGTAAAGAAGCGCCGAGGTCTCGGGAGTGGCGGGGTTGCCGGCAAGAATACCGCGCTCGCGCAGGCTGGCCGCCGGGACGACCGGGTGCGCGCCCGCATATCCCGTGCCTTCAAGCTCCGCGACCAGCTTCAGGCCGGCGAGCAGATCGGCGTCCATGCCGGCCACCTTCTCGCGATAATTGCCGGTTCCGGCATCACCGAAATAAAGCAGCGCATGGCTGTCGGAACGCCTGACGATGTCTGCGGCCTCTGCTGCGCTCAGCCTTGTATTGATCAGCGCCGTGGCGAGGCCGATGCGCGCGCAGGCAAAGAAGACCGACAGGAAATCGGGGCAGTTCGGCGACCAAAGCGAAACATGGTCGCCGGTCCGCAGGCCGTGTTCGAGCAGGCCGGCGGCGATCTGTCGTGAATCCTCGGCCAGCTCGGCATATCCGATCAGCCGCTCTCCCCACCAGATGCCCGCACGATTGCCGGCACTCGCTGCGGCCCTGTCGAGGATTTCCGCGACCGTCGGCTTGTCCAAATGTCTGATCATATCCGCTTCCGCCTTCGTCGGTATGCTGGCTGCCTGCGCAAAGCCTGACGGCCGGGCATCGCCGACCGGCAGGCATATCGGGCGATCGTTTCAGTTCTGCGTCCGGGCCACCGTGTCCCAGGCCAGCCGCTGGCGGGGCGTCTTCCAGTAATAGCTGATGTCATGGATCAGCCCGTCATCGTTGAAGTCGAGGACAAGCGCGAGCCGGTAGCCGAACTTCGCATCGTCTTTCGACGGCTCATATTCGCTCTGCGCCTCGATCCACACCGACTTGCCGTCTGCGGTCATCTGCATGCGCGAAGGCAGCCAGCTGAAGCCGTAGAGCGGGTCAAGCAGGGCCGCCGACCACTTCATGTAGTCGTCCTTGCCCTGTATGGCGTCGGTTTCGGCCCCCTCCGGCCCTTCCCGGCGCACATCTTCCGCCATGGTCCTGCCCATGCGCACCCAGTCCCTGGCCTGCAATGCGGCGATGTGTTCCCTGGCAACATCGAGATTTGACATTTTTTCCTCCACTGATTTTCAGGCGCCAGCCGGTCGCCACCTTTGGTTGATATCGGAACCGCCCGATATGTCAGGCCGGTCGAAATGAGGCCGGCTTCAGTCGCCGGTATCCTCCAGCATCTGCCATTCCTTGCCATCGAAGCGCTGCAGGCGGATCGTGTCGAACACGTTGTAGTCGTCCTTGCTGCTGCTTACCGTCACGCCCGGCAGCAGCATCGGCGCCGTGGCCTGATCGAAGCTGGTCATGGCGTCGAGGAACTTCTCGCGATCCAGTTCCCGCCCGACCTTTTCCAACGCTTGCGTCATGAAGGACGCCATCACGTAACCGAACGCGACATTGAAATCGGTTGGGCTACCCTCCGGCACATATTTGGCGACGAACGCCTTGAAGGCTGCGATGTCCTCATCCTGCTCCCATTGCGGCGAGATCGTCTTGAACGCCGATGTCGAGACGATGCCAACGGCATTTTCCGGCCCGGCCGGAACGAGGGCCGACTCGGTTGCGGAACCGGGGCTCGTCAGCAGGAAAAGTGGCTTCCACTGCAGGTTGGCGACCTCACGGATCGCCTGGGCGGCGAATTTGGGGATCGGGGCGACGAAAAGAACGTCCGCCGCGGACGCATGCAGCTCCGAGACCTGCGCGCGAATCGTCGGCTCGCTGACATCGTAGCCCGCTTCCGCGACGACGTTCGCCACCTTGTCGCCCAGCCCCCGCTTGAAGCCGCGAACAAAGTCCCGGCCCGAATCGTCGTTCTGATAGAGGATCGCTATCTTGCCCTCGGGCCTCTGGGACAGGGCATAATGCGCAAGCGTCTCGCCTTCGAGCTCATAGCTTGGATAGAACGACAACGACCATGGGAACCGCTCCGGGTCGGAAAAACGCGAAGCGCCGCTGCCGATCACCTGCGGCACTTTCTTCTCATTGAGATAGGGCTGGATCGCCGCATTCGGCGCCGTCCCCATGGAGCCGAAAATGGCCATCACCTGATCCTGTTCGACCAGCTTTCGCGTCACCTCGACCGTCTTTGCCGGATTGTAGCCGTCATCGAGCGACAGGAGCGTGATCTTGCGGCCATGAATTCCGCCCGCGTCATTGATCATCTGGAAGTAGCCGGAATGCGTCTTGCCGATGATGCTGTAAGCCGAAGCAGGTCCGCTATAGGCCACTGTCTGCCCGAGCTTTATCTCGGTATCCGTCACGCCGGCGCTCTGGGCGAAGGCCGGCGAAGCAAGCGCCGCGCAAATTGCGAGCGCGCCCAGTCCGCGTATGATCATTGAAAACTCCTCCCTGGACATATGTCGGTTTTGCCTTTCCCAAGGCGTCGGGGACGCCACGGCACATTTTGCGTCCCTCCCCCGCGCCGCTCCCTGCGGGCCGGAAAAACCTTCTGTCGTTCGCCCGCCATTTTCCGCGTGGAACCCGGTTTACCGATTATGGTTGCACAATGTATGGTATGCAAGCTTATTAATTGACTTCGTGAACCGGGCGTTCATGCTTGGGCGATACGAGCTGTCAAGACTGGAGGAATCGACATGACATTTGCGGGTGAGATCGGGCAGGTCGCCGAGGCATTCATCACCAGGGAGATCGCGCCTTTCCAGGAAAAATGGGCGCAGCGGAGTGGGATTGACCCGGAAATCTGGCTGAAGGCCGGCGAACTCGGCCTCATCAGCCCCGACGTTCCGAAAGAGCATGGCGGCGCCGGCGGCGATTTTCGCGCCTTCGCAGCCATTCTTGAAGCGCGGGCGCGTCAGGACGACCGATCCTGGGGGATATCCAACCAGGCGATCGTCATAAACTACATCCTTCATCACGGCACGGATGGGCAGCGCGCGAAATATCTTCCCTCTCTGCTGGCGGGCAGGTTGATCGGCGCGATCGCCATGACCGAGCCGCACACGGGGTCGGACCTCAAAGCCATCACCGCCAGGGCGCGGCGGGCCGATGACGGCTATGTCATCAGCGGTCGCAAGTCGTTCATCTCCAACGTTCGCGACGCGGGGTTGATCATCGTCGCGGTCAAGACCGACGACAATGCCGGCGTCAGGGGCATTTCGCTGATGCTGGTCGACGTTCCCGCGAAGGGCTTCGAGGTCGTCCGCCATCTGCCCAAGGTGGGCCAGAAGGGGCTCGATACCAGCGAGATCGATTTCGCCGACGTCCAGCTCGGTGCAGATGCGCTGCTTGGTGGCGTCGAGGGTCGCGGCTTCGCGCAATTGATGGACGAATTGCCCTATGAACGCATGATCGTAGCGGTCACGGCGGTCGCGACGATGGAGCGCGCGCTGGCAATTGCCAGCGACTACGCCAAGACCCGCAGCGCTTTCGACAAGAAGCTGATCGAGCTTCAGCATATTCGGTTCAAGCTGGCGGAGATGAAGGCGCAGTGCACGGTCGGCCGGACATTCGTCGAGGCCTGTATCGACCGCCTGATCCGCGGCGAGCTTGACGCCGCCACGGCATCGACCGCCAAGCTGTGGCTGACCGAGGCCGAATTCGGCATCGTCGACCAATGCGTCCAGATTCTCGGCGGCAATGGCTATCTGTCCGACTACCCGGCGGCGCAGTTGTTCATCGATGCTCGCGTCGACCGCATCTATGGCGGGACGAGCGAGATCATGAAGGAAATCATTGCGAGAACGGTCTGAGGAGCTGTTCAGATGAGCACTTCACCATCAATGACCCATGTCCTCCTCAAGGCCGCCGAGAGCTGGCCGGAGGCGGAAGCCCTGATCTTCGGCGGCCGTCGCCGCAGCTTTGCCGGTCTCGCCGACCGCGCCGCCCGCATTGCGGGCGGGCTGGCCGGTCTTGGCGTGCGCAAGGATGACGTCGTGCCGATCCTGGCCCTGAATTCCGACCGCTACTTCGAATATCTGTTCGCGGCCGGCTGGGCCGGAGCGGTCGTCTGTCCGCTGAACTGGCGCTGGAGCGCCCATGAGATTGCGGCCGCGCTGGAAGAATGCGAGGCGCGGCTGCTTCTGGTCGGCGACGGTTTCGAAACCGTCGCCCACACCGTCAGCGACCTTCTCGGCGGCAAGCTGAGGCTGGTGCATCTGGGCGAGGCCGCCTCGCAGTCCGGCATGGAGGACTATGAGGAAGCGGTGGCGGGATCGGCGCCGCTTGCGCCGGCCCCGCGCAATGGCGACGATCTCTACGGCATCTACTACACCGGCGGCACGACCGGCCGCCCCAAGGGCGTGATGCTCGCGCATGGCGGCGTGGTGATGTCCGGAACGGTGATGCTGGTGGCCGACGAAGCGGCCCGTGGCGCGCGCTACATGCGATGCGTCCCGATGTTCCACTATGGCGACACCGCCTGGTCGCTGGGAACCCTCATGCGCGGCGGCGCCAACATCATTCTCGACCGTTTCGAGCCGGCGCAGTGGCTGGCGACCATCGAGGGCGAGCGCGTGAGCGCGACATCCGTCGTGCCGTCGATGCTGACGGCCCTTCACGCCTTCCCGGAGCGGGAGCGCTACGACGTGACCGGCCTGCGCCAGCTTACCTATGGCGGCTCGCCGATCTCCCCCAGCCTGCTGGCGCTGGCGCGCGGGGCCTTTCCCAGTGCCGGCTTCAGCCAGGGCTACGGCATGACCGAATTCTGCTCGAATATGACGATCCTGTCGGCTCGCGACCATCTCGGCGACGACAGCCGGCTGGCTTCGGCCGGCAGGGCCAATTTCGCTACCCGCATGCGCATCGTCGAACCCGAAACGCAGACGCCGGTCGCCGCCGGCGAGCGCGGTGAAGTGCAGGTCTGCGGGCCGCAGATGATGCTGGGCTACTTCAAGCGGGAGGACCAGACGGCGGAGGCGATCGGCGGAGGCTGGCTGCGCACCGGCGATATCGGCTATCTCGACAAGGACGGCTATCTCTTCATCGTCGATCGTCTCAAGGACATGATCGTGACAGGGGGCGAGAACGTCTATTCGGCCGAGGTGGAGCGCGCCCTGTCCTCCCACCCCGCCATCGCCGAGGTGGCCGTGATCGGAATCCCGCATGAACGCTGGGGCGAGGCGGTCCATGCCGTCGTCCTGCTGCGCGGCGGGCTGACGGCGACGGCCGAGGGCCTCAGGGAACATTGTGCGGAGCGCATCGCGCGCTTCAAATGCCCGGCGTCGGTCGAATTCGTCGACGCCATGCCCATGTCGGCGTTCGGCAAGATTTCGAAGCCCGATCTGCGCGCCCGCTATTGGGGAGAAGGACGTCAGGTAAACTGATGGGCGAACGCCGCATTTGCTAAGGCGAGTGCGGCGCGTTCCTGTCGATCCCGGCGACGGTCCAGACAGCGGCCGCATTGAAGTAGAAGGGCTGGATCTTCACGATCCGGCCAGCCTCGAAATGGCATATTTCAACCAGCGGCAAGCGGGCGGTCGCGCCGGTGCGGCGCGAGATCACGTCGAGATGCAGCCGGGCAATGGCCGTGTCGCCGTGAGCGACGATCGACAGATCCGCCACCGCCGCCCGCTTCCACAATTCCTTCATTCGCGCAAACAGCGCGCGGAAGCCCTCGACGCCTTCGAAGATTCCGCCAAATGGCAGGTCGTCGGCCTCCAGCAGCACGAAGCGGTCAGCGTCGATGAATGACGCCGCCGCCTCCATGTCTCCCTGTGCGACCGCGCCATAAAAGCGCGTGGCAAGATCGAGCGTCTCCGCCATCGGCGTGCCCTTTCCCTCAACCATAGGTCGGCAGCAGCCGATCGGCCTGCATCTCGCGCAGGAGTTCGACGATCAGGTCTTCGGAATCGATGCAGTCGTGGAATCCGTGCTGGCGTATCTTGATCGTGCTGATGTGGTGGGCGTTGGGCCGCTGGCCATAACCGAACAGGAAGTCGGCCATCTGCCATGACGGCACCATTTCCTGATAGCGATAGGGCTTCAGGCCATGCCGGGCGACCATGCCGTCCCAGATGGCCGCATTGGCCGGCATGACCTTGGCCAGCGAGAATGGCTGCGGATAGCCGACTTCCATGTCGAATACCCTGGCCACCTTCGGCCACAGCATCTCCCAGTAATACACGTCGCCATTGGCGATGTTGTAGATCTGGTCGTAGGCGACAGGATTGGCGCCTGCCCAATGCGCCGCCCTGGCCAGCAGGCGCGCATCCGTCGCTTCATTGGCGCGGGCCGGCCCGCCCGGATATCGCAGCGGCATGCCGAGTTCGCGCGACATCGCTGCATAGACGCCAAGCGCGGCAATGATGTTCAGCGGGCTGCCGACGGCATTGCCGAACACCACCTGCGGCCGCAGGATCGTCCAGTGCCAGCCGGCGCGGGCGGCGCGCTCGGCGAGGTAATCCATCTGCGGATAATAGAAATTCGGCGGCATGACCCTCGGGTCATCCTCACGCGCCGGCATCTTGAACGGGCCGATATGCGCGCCATAGGCCTTGCCGCCCTGCATCAGGGTGACGTGCCGCAGCGTCGATCCCGCCGCATGGTCGACCGCCTCGATCACGTTGCGCAGCATTGTCAGGTTGATCTCGGTATGGTCGTTCTGAATCCACTTTCCCGTGACATCGCCCGTGCCCGCACCCTCGAAATTGGCGGCATACATGACCTGCGTCACCCCCCTGAGGGCATCATTTGCCGCCAGTTCGCCCTCGGCCTCGGGGGAGCGCAGATCGACCGAAACCCACTTCGCGCGGGTCTCGAAGTCAGGCTTGCGGCGCGAGAGCGCGACGACGTCCCACCCCTCCAGCGCCTCGAAATAGCGCAGAGCGGAGCGACCCACCGTTCCCAGCGCTCCCACCAGCAACATTTTTTCGCGTGCCATTCCCGCCTCCTTAGACACCGGCTTCGACATGGGCCGTTCGCCTGCTCCCGTTTTTTTCCGTGCGACAATCTGTTTCGCTTGCATATCGTAAGTACGTTTATAAAATGATTGCAACAACAATCCGCCCTGCCGCGGGTTGCAACGGGCCGCCCTCCTGACGGCGGCCGACAAACGACCGGGAGGATCGCTGCATGGATAACCGGCTCAGGCCGCTGGCTCTCTTCGAAGAGCATCATCAGAACGTGCTCGATGAGGTTTGCGCCTGGATCGCGGCCGAGCCCGGCATCGACGATATCGAGATCGAGGACTGCTATGCGCGCAGCGTCCAGTACGTTCGCAGCGCTGGCAAGGCCGGCCTGCTGCGGCATCTCGTGCCCGGCGCCGAGCCGTCGAACCATCCCTACGATGTTCGCTCCATCTGTCTGGTGCGCGAGGCGCTGGCCTATCATTGCGGCCTCGCCGACGCCGCGATCGTCACCCAGGGCCTCGGCGCGGTTCCCCTGTGGCGCTTCGGCTCGGACGAGCAGCGCCGGCGCTACCTGCCGGGGATCGCCTCTGGCGAGATCATGCCTGCCCTTGCCTTGTCGGAACCGCATGGGGCGTCCGATGTCGCGAATATCCGCACGACGGCGACGCGCGACGGCGACAGCTATGTCCTCAACGGCGACAAGACCTGGACCTCCAATGCCGGCGTCGCCGACATCTATATCGTCACCGCCCGCACCGGCGAAGCGCCGGGGGCGAAGGGCCTGTCCACCTTCATCGTCCACGCCGACACGCCGGGCTTTGCGATCGGCGAAAAGATCGTGATCACCGAGCCGCACCCGATGGCGTCGGTCTCGTTCACGAACTGCCGCATTCCCGCCACGCAGATGATCGGCAGGCCGGGGGACGGTTTCAGGGTGGCGATGTCGACCCTCGATGTGTTCCGCACCACCGTCGGCGCCTTCGCCATCGGTCTTGCCCGGCGCGCCTTCGACGAAACCGTGCAGCGTGTGCGCACGCGCGAACTGTTCGGGCAGAAGATGAGCCAGATGCCGGCAGTCCAGATGAAGATCGCCGAGATGTACACCGACCTGACGACGGCGGCGCTGACCGTCTATCAACTGGCGGACGTGAAGGACAAGGCCGGCGCGCAGCGGATTTCCCTCGAGCCCGCCGTCGCCAAGCTCTATGCCAGCGAAGCCAGTTTCCGCGTCGTGGACAGCGCCGTGCAATTGTTCGGCGGCATGGGCGTCACCCGCGGCTGCATCATCGAGCGCCTGTTCCGCGAGGTGCGCGCCGCCCGCATCTATGAAGGCGCCTCCGAGATTCAGAAGCTCGTTATCGCCAAGCAGGTTCTCGCCTGAGCCAGGGCACCAGTAAACCGACATGCACGGAGCAGGCTTATGGGACCGCTGGCAGGCGTAAAGATCGTCGAATTCGCAGGAATGGGACCAGGCCCCTTCTCCGCCATGATGCTGAGCGACATGGGGGCGGAGGTGCTTCGCATCGACCGTCCCGTTGCAGCAGGCGGGGTCGATGCCTATCGCTACGACATCATGAACCGCGGGCGCGCGTCCGTCATCCTCGACCTCAAGCAGCCCGGCGGCAGGAACGCCGCCCTTCGCCTCGTGGAAAAGGCTGACGGCCTCATCGAAGGATTTCGTCCGGGCGTGATGGAGCGCCTTGGCCTTGGACCCGACGACTGCATGCGCCGCAATCCGCGCCTCATCTATGGCCGCATGACCGGCTGGGGTCAGACCGGGCCGATGGCGCAGGCCGCGGGCCACGACATCAACTACATAGCCCTGTCCGGCACGTTGTGGGCCATAGGCCGCAAGGACCAGCCGCCGCTTCCCCCGCTCAATCTTGCCGGCGACTTCGGCGGCGGCGGCATGTTCCTCGCTTTCGGCATTGTTTGCGCGCTTCTGGAGGCGTCGCGCTCGGGCAAGGGACAGGTCGTCGATGCGGCGATGGTCGACGGGGCGGCGACGCTGGCGACTTTCCTCTACGGAATGCGCGCCAGCGGCGATTGGCGCGACGTTCGCGGCGACAATATCATCGATACCGGCGCGCCATGGTACGACGTCTACCAGACGCGGGACGGTGAATATGTCTCGATCGGCTCGATCGAGCCGCAATTCTACGCGCTGCTGCTGTCGCATCTGGGGCTGGACCCCGCCGGCCTTCCCGCCCAGCACGACCGCGCCGGATGGCCGCTGCTGCGCGACAGCTTCGCCGCCGCCATACGCGGCCGCACAAGAGCGGAATGGCAGGCCGCGATGGAAGGAACGGATGTCTGTTTTGCGCCGGTCCTATCGCCGGGCGAAGCGCCCGATCATCCCCACAATGCGGCAAGGGGCACATTCGTCGACATAGACGGCATAAGGCAGCCGGCCCCGGCCCCCCGTTTCAGCCGCACCGTTCCCGAGACGCCGCAACCGCCCCCTGCGCCCGGTCACGACATGTTGAACACGCTGAGGCGCTGGGGCTTCGACTCCACCGAAGCCGCGACCCTGAGCGACCGTCCGCCTGTAGCCATAGCGTGACATGGTGCAGGGCATCGCCTGAAATCAGCGCCTGGCGACCGTCGCCAATCAGTTAAGATATTGCAGCTAACTATAAGGTATGCTAGCGAACTAACCTTTCGTCACAGAGTGCCGACAGGGGACAGGCGACCGGGCTGCGGCCCTTTCGTGGGGATCGGCCGGGTTTGGGAGGAAGAATGACCAACTTAACCTCGGGGTCGACCGCAAAACCTCACAATGTCGATCCGGCGCAACCGCCCTTGCTCGATGTCCGCAACATCGTCGTCCAGTTCGGCGGCATCATGGCGTTGCAGGATGTCAGCTTCACCATTCCGCGCGGCCAGATCGTCGGCCTGATCGGGCCCAACGGCGCCGGCAAGACGACGCTGTTCAACTGCCTCAGCCGTCTCTACCACCCGGCGAGCGGCGAAATCTTCTTCGATGGCCAGTCGCTGCTGTCGCTGCCTCGTTACAAGATGGCGCGCCTCGGGCTCGGCCGCACCTTCCAGAACGTCGCCCTGTTCGACCACATGACCGTCGAGGACAATGTTCTGGTCGGCGGCCATGTCCGCGGCGAAAGCGGATTTCTCGCCAACATGCTCAAGCTGAGGCAGGTCGGGGCCGAGGAAAAGGTGCTGCGCGAGCGCGCCGACGAGCTCATCGACTTCATGAAGCTCGGAGCTTATCGCGGCCAGATGGCGGGGGGTCTGCCCTTTCCCATCCGCAAGCGCATCGAGCTGGCGCGCGGCCTGATGATGCAGCCGAAGCTGTTGCTGCTCGACGAACCGGCTGCGGGACTGAACCACGAGGAGGTCGAAAGCCTCAAGGCTCAGATCAACGACATTCGCCACCAGCATGACGTCACCATCCTGCTGGTGGAACATCACATGAATCTCGTCATGTCGATTTCCCAGAAGATCATCGCCATCGATTTCGGCCGCAAGATCGCCGAGGGCACGCCCGAGGAGGTCCGTAACGAGCCGAAGGTGATCCAGGCTTATCTCGGATTGGAGGCATGATGCCGGCGCTGCTGCAAACAGAGGGCCTCAAGGCCTTCTACGGTTCCACCCAGGCGCTGTTCGGCGTCGACATCGCGGTCAGTTCCGGCGGCATCACGGCGCTTCTTGGCGCCAACGGCGCCGGCAAGACCACGACGCTGCGAGCGATCTGCGGCATGATCCGCACCGAGGGCAAGGTCGTCTTCGACGGTGCGCCGATCGACGCCATGGCGACGGAAAACATCGTTCGCCTCGGCATTGCCCATGTTCCGGATGGCCGCGGCACCTTCACCGACCTGACCGTGGAGGACAATCTGCGGCTGGGCAGCTATCTGCGCAGCGACAAGGCCGCCGCCATGGCCGATCTCGACCGCGTCTTCGGATATTTCCCGGTGCTGAAACAGCGTTATCGCCAGCAGGCGGGAACCCTGTCCGGCGGCGAGCAGCAAATGCTGGCGATCGCGCGCGCGTTGATGCTGCGCCCCCGGCTGATGCTGCTGGACGAACCCTCCTTCGGACTTGCGCCGCTGATCGTGCAGGAAATCTTTCGCATCATGCGCCGCATCAACGAGGAAGAAGGCGTTGGCATGCTGCTGGTGGAGCAGAACGCCAAGCTCGCGCTGGAACTCGCCGACAGCGCTTTCCTGCTGGAAACCGGCCGGGTCGCCGTCGCCGGCCGCGCCGCCGATCTGGTCAACGACGAAGGCGTCCGCCGCGCCTATCTCGGCTACTAGGAGAACAAGATGGACCTTCTGATCCAACAGGTCTTCTCCGGGCTCGCGACCGGGGCGATCTATGCCAGCCTGGCGCTAGCGCTTGTGATGATCTTCAACTCGACCAACCACATCAACTTCGCCCAGGGCGAAATGGCGCTGCTCAGCACCTATTTCGCCTGGACCCTGATGGCGGTCGGCCTGCCCTATTGGGCTGCGTTCCTGCTCACGGTGATTGTCTCCTTCGCCTTCGGCGTGGTGGTCGAGCGTGTCGTCATCCGCTCCTTCCACAATGCGCCGCATCTGTCGCTCGTGGTCGTCTTCATCGGCTTGCTGCTCACCTTCAACGCCATGGCAGGATGGATCTGGGGCTTCCTGCTCAAGGAATTTCCCAGCCCGGTCCGAAATCTGAGCACAGGCACTCCGCTGATCGGCGCTCATGAACTCTTCGTCGTGGTGGCGACGCTTGCGCTGCTGGTTGTGCTTTATTGTTTCTTCCGCTTCACGACGCTCGGGCTGGCAATGCGCGCCGCCGCGCTCAACCCCGTGTCGGCCCGCCTGGTTGGAATCCGCGTCAGCCGGATGCTGGCGCTCGGCTGGGGCCTGGCCGGAGCGCTGGGCGCCGTCGCTGGAATGCTGGTGGCTCCCATCGTCTATCTGGATCCCAACATGATGATCGGCATTCTCCTCTACGCCTTCGCCTCGGCGATGCTTGGCGGCCTCAGCAATCCGGCCGGCGCAGTTGCCGGGGGCCTGCTCTTCGGGGTCATGGAAAACCTTGTCGGCACCTATCTCATCGGCCACGAGTTGAAGCTTACTTTCGCGCTGGTCGTCGTGATCGCCGTCCTTCTGGTGCGTCCTGCCGGCCTGTTCGGCAAGGTCACGGTCAAGCGAGTCTAGGAGACGCCATGTCCGCCCCCATGTCCGCCCTTCACAATCCGTCGCGCCTGTTGACTGCGGCCGCTCTCGTCGTCGCCATTGCGCTGCCGCTGGCGCTGTCCGACTTCCACGTCTTCCAGGCCACCCAGGTACTGATCTATGCGATCGCCATATTGGGGCTGAACCTGCTGACCGGCTACAATGGCCAGATTTCGCTCGGCCATGGCGCCTTCTACGCCATCGGCGCTTACGCGGTGGCGATTCTGATGACCCACTACGAGGTTCCTTATTTCCTTGCGTTGCCGCTGTCGGCCATCATCTGCTTCATCGTCGGCTTTCTCTTCGGTCTTCCGGCGCTGAAGCTGGAGGGTCACTATCTTGCGCTCGCCACATTCGCGCTGGCGCTTGCCATCCCGCAACTGCTGAAATATTCGGCGTTCGAATATTGGACCGGCGGCGTCCAGGGCATTTTCGTCAGCAAGCCGGAAGCGCCGTTTGGCCTGCCGCTCAACGCCGACCACTGGCTCTATTATTTCACGCTCGCGGTCACCGTCCTCGTCTTCCTGCTTGCCTCCAACCTGCTGCGCGGTCGCGTCGGCCGCGCCATCACCGCCATTCGCGACCATCCCGTCGCCGCCCAGACGATGGGCATCAACATCGCCATGTACAAGGCGACGACGTTCGGCGTCAGCGCGCTTTTCACGGGTCTGGCGGGAGGCCTCGGCGCCATCGTCATCCAGTTCATCGCGCCCGACAGCTTCACCATGTTCCTGTCGATTTTCCTGCTTGTCGGCATGGTCATCGGCGGCGTCGGCTCCATTCCCGGCGCATTCATCGGCGCGCTCTTCATCGTCCTGACGCCGAACATCGCCGCCGAGATCTCCAAGGCCGCCACCGGCGCGATCTACGGATTGCTGCTGATCGGCTGCGTCTACCTCGCTCCCAATGGCGCCTGGGGAGCGATCACCGCCGCCGGGAAACGCCTCGCACGCAAGCCGGCCGCCTGACAGCCGCGCATTCCCTTGCGCCGGCCACGCCTCCCGGCGCGGTCGCCTTACGCCGTTGCGAAAGCGGCGGGACGGAATGGAAGACGTAGGGGTGGGGTTGCGTTAAAAACATATTGCATATAGTAATCATGCGTACTTTATCCAGCCTACCAACCATGATCCCGGGAGGAACCGGTGGACATTTCGCTGACTGAGGATCAACTGGCGATCGACGAGAGTGTCCGGCGCATCTGCGCCGGGTTCGACGACGAATATTGGAGTTCCTGCGAGGAAAACCGGCGCTTTCCCGAAGAATTCTACCAGGCGATGGCCTCGGCCGGGTTTCTCGGCATAACGATGCCGGTCGAGCTGGGCGGGTCGGGCCTCGGCGTCACCGAGGCGGCGCTCATGATGCACGCGGTCGCGTCGGGCGGCGGCGGCCAGTCCGCCGCTTCGTCGCTCCACATCAACCTGTTTGGCCCCCATGCCATCGTCGTCCACGGCACGCCCGAACAGAAGAAGCGCTTTCTGGAGCCTCTCATCAGGGGCGAGCAAAAGGCCTGCTTCGGCGTTACGGAGCCGGATGCCGGGCTCGACACCACCAGTGTCACGACATTCGCCAGGCGTGTCGAGGGCGGCTACCGGATCACCGGCCGCAAGATATGGACCTCCACGGCGCAGGTCGCCGACAAGATTCTCATTCTGGCGCGCACCACGCCCAAGGAAGACGCCCGCAAGCCCACCGACGGTCTCACCCTGTTCTTCACCGATCTCGACCGCAGCAAGATCGAAGTCCGGCGCATTCACAAGCTCGGCCGCAATGCTGTCGACTCAAACGC
Organism: Aquamicrobium sp.; assembly: GCA_047637695.1. Lineage (GTDB taxonomy): Bacteria > Pseudomonadota > Alphaproteobacteria > Rhizobiales > Rhizobiaceae > Aerobium. The sequence goes on from JBLJBS010000074.1 coordinate 40,370, forward strand.
TGTGTTCATCGACGACCTGTTCGTTCCTGACGAGGACCGGATCGGCGAGGAAGGCCGAGGCTTCTACTACATCCTCGACAGCCTCAACCCCGAACGCGTGCTCGTCGCCAGCGAGGCAATCGGGCTCGGGCGCGACGCGGTGAACCGCGCTGCCAGATATGCGCGCGAGCGGGTCGTGTTCGGTCGGCCAATCGGCCAGAATCAGGGAATCCAGCACCCGTTGGCGGAATGCTGGGCCTATCTTGAATCGGCCTACTGGATGACGTTGCGCGCGGCCTCGCTCTACGACAGCGGCAAACCCTGCGGGGCGGAAGCCAACGCCGCAAAATTTCTGGCCGGTCGCGCCGCCTTCGATGCCGCGACCCGCGCCGTCCTGACCCATGGCGGCATGGGCTATGCACGCGAGTATCAGGTGGAGCGGCTGTTCCGTGAGTCGATCCTGCCAAGGATCGCCCCGGTGACGGAACAGCTCATCCTGTCCTTCATCGCCGAAAAGGTGCTGGACCTGCCGAAGTCCTACTAGAGCACGGAACGCCGGCTCAGTCGCCGTCAGGACCCGGCGACAGCTTGAGCGGCGCAAGAATGCCGCGGATGTTCGTCTTCATTCGGGCGAGCACCTTCTCGGCGGTCTTGATGTCCTTTTCCGAGATACCCTCGAACACGCTGAGATTGAGTTGCCGGCCGACGGTGACCATCTGGTCGAGTACCTTTTTGCCTTTCGCGGTGACGACGAGCCGCTTGGCGCGACGGTCGACCCGGTCGGGGCGACGCTCGACGAAGCCGCTCGATTCCAGCCGATCGATCAGTCCGCCGATCGTAACCTTGCCGACATCGAGCAGTTTGGCCAGATCGGTCTGAAGCATCCCTTCCCCACCGACGTGGCCTTCCGTGCGGGACAATTGCGCCAGCACCCACCATTGCGAACGCGTGATGCCGAGGGGCTTCATCTCGTGATCGAACAGCGTGCGGCGCATGCGCGAAACATCATGAACGTAGAACCCGATGCGAAAGTCCTGCGGACCGACCGGGATCTGCTTCTGGTGTTCATCGCCGGCCTCGATGTCGACGTCTGGAGCACCCTTTGCGTCGGCCTGCGCGGACGACCGCGTGGACTTGCGCACGCCCTCCGGCTTCGAAGCACTCCGGCGAGCTGAACGCTCGCTATCCGCTTGCTTACTGGTGATCGCTGATTTCCGCATGCCGACCCATCTCGTCTGGTTGAAACGTCAGTGATACGCCAACGCATCTTATGCTAACATATAAAACGAATAGTATCAGTATTTTGAGCAAGAATGCAATGCCGCCGGGAAAGCAATCCCCTCGACGCCAGGCGGGGTTCATGCCGGCATTGCGTCAAGGCGGACGGCACCCGCCACCTCGCATTCGTCGCCGGCCACCGCCCCTTTCACCAGACATGAGCGGTTCGGTGTCCCGACCGCCATTGCGTTGACGTTTCCGTCGCAATAAAGTACGCAAGCATATCGTATTCTTGTAATCTAAGCCTGATTTTCCGAGAGAGGGATCGCCTTGCACATCGCCAATGTCACCCAATTCCGCTTTCAGCCAGTCGTCCAGACCTATAGCTGGAAGGACTCGATCCTTTACGCACTGGGCCTCGGCTACGGATCCGACCCGTTGTCGCCATCGGAACTCGCATTTGCATATGAAGAAAACCTGAAGGCGGTGCCCTCGTTTTGTGTGGTGCTCGCCCATCCCGGTTTTTGGGCGAAGAGGCCCGAATTCGAGATCGACTGGGTCAGGCTCCTGCATGGCGAGCAGAGCTTCGAGATGCACCGCCCCCTGCCTGCGTCGGGATCGGTGCGCGGCGAGTACGCGATCGAGGCGATCGACGACAAGGGACCGGAAAAGGGCGCGGTTCTTTATCAGGTCAAGCGGTTGTACGACACCGCCTCCGACGAGCTGATCGCGACCGTGCGAAGCGTCGTCTTCCTGCGCGGCGATGGCGGGTGCGGCTCGATTGGCACCGCGCCGCCCGCGCCCGCGCCCCTTCCCGAGCGCGCGCCAGACGGAACCATCGAGATAGCGACCCTGCCGCAACAGGCGCTGATCTATCGGCTGAACGGTGATTTCAATCCGATCCACGCCGATCCCGAACCTGCCAGGCAAGCAGGCTTCGAGCGTCCGATCCTGCATGGCTTGTGCACGATGGGCATTGCGACCCGCGCGCTTTTGCAGGTTTTTTCTCCCGACCGTCCGGAACGGCTCAAATCCATGTTCGTGCGCTTCAGCAAGCCGGTCTTCCCCGGCGAAACGATCGTCACCGAATATTTCGGCGGCGCCGGTTCCGAATTCCAGTTCCGGTGCCGCGTCAAGGAACGCGACGTGATCGTCCTCGATCGCGGACGCGCGACATTCGTCGACTGAGCCGCCTCGGCGTTGCCGCATGTGAGGGTGGATGCAAAAGCGACAGCCGGTGGTCCAACCGGCTGTCGCCCTGAAGCGTCTTGCTGGTCCGCCTAGTTTCAGACGGGGTCCCAGGTGAATACGTCGCCGGACCGATGCAGCGGATAGAATGAAGCTTCGAACGCGGGAAAGACCCGCTCGGCCACGGTCTTCGGCGTCCAGCCATCCGAAGTGTGCGCGGTCTTGCACGGGCGCGATTGCGAAAACAGGTAGATCTCGTTAGCTCGCGTTCCGAACACCTGGCCGGAGACGCCGGCGGCACTGTCGGTCAAAAGCGCGACCGCAAAGGGCGCGATCAATTCCGGCTTGAGCTTCTTCAAACCTGCGACGCGCTGCTTCTCCTCGGGGGTCGTTTCGGGGATCGTGCCGACGAGGCGGGTCCAGGCGAAGGGCGCAATCGCATTGGAGCGGACGTTGAAGCGCTGCATGTCCATGGCGATCGACTTGGACAGGCCGACAATGCCCAGCTTCGCCGCCATGTAGTTTGCCTGTCCAAAATTGCCGATCAGGCCTGACGACGACGTCATATGGACAAAGGCGCCACCATTCTGCTCGCGAAAGACGGTGGCCGCGGCCCGCGAGACGTAGAAGCACCCCAGCAGGTGAACCTGGAGGACGGACTCGAATTCGTCGCGCTCCATCTTGTGAAAGATCTTGTCGCGCAGGATACCCGCATTGTTGACCACGCCGTCGAGCCGGCCGAAAGTGTCGGTCGCACGCTTGACGATTGCATGGGCCGAATCCCAATCGGCCACAGAATGGCCGTCCGCCACCGCTTCACCGCCCATCGCCCTGATCTCCTCGACAACGGACAAGGCCGGCCCCAATTCGCCGCCAGCGCCCGTCTCGTCGCCACCAAGATCGTTGACGACAATTTTCGCACCTTCGCGTGCGGCCTCCAGCGCAATGCACTTCCCAACCCCTCGTCCGGCTCCGGTGACGAGGATGACTTTGCCTTCGAGCATTCCCACGATGCGTCTCCATCAAAAACAATCATTAGCTTATGGTAAGCATATATACCATATGCAAGAAATCAATATTGTTCTGGCCCGCTTTTCCACGAATTTCAGACCCCCGACCCGCAGCGGCGACATGCAGCTCCGCATCGAATCCCGCAGCGTCGCGACAGGCGGATTTGTGGTCCGGAATCATCCGGAAGCCTCACACCAACGACGCTTTCTTGCTGTTTTTGCACGAATATACGCCGCGCCCGTCGCGTCACGGTCACGACCGATAATTGCCTATCGGTCGTCCGGCCATAGCCTGGAAAAGCGCCAAAGCGCGGCCCGGTCAGCCATCCGGCGAGAGCAGCCGCAGCGTCGGGAAGTAGGTCCGGTAGCGCCCGGCGTCACGCGTCAGCAATGACAGGCCCGCGACCGCGGCATGGGCGCCGATGAAGAAGTCGGGCAGCACGCCGGTTCCCGAGCCGCCCGCGCGCCGATACTGCGTGAACACCTTGCCGGCCAGAAACAGGGCGGATCGCGGCATGGGGGCGAGATCGATGCCGGCCTCGCCGAGAAAATCGTCGAGATCCTCGATCCGCCCGTAGCGCACCGCCAGTTCAGCATAGACCACGTCGTTGATCAGCAGCGGTCCCGTCAGGCTGGCCGCCTCCAGCTGCGCGACCGACCAGTCGGCCCAGACCGGATCGGCGGTGACGAGATCGAGCAGGACGTTGGTGTCGACCAGCGTCACGCTTCACCGCGCGTCAGCGCCATGATCGCATCCGTGCTCAGCCCCTTCCCGGCATGGCCGCGGAATTTCTCGAACCGGCTCGCCGGGCGCCTGCTGTCCGCCGGCACCAGCACGATGCTGCCGTCGGCCGCCCGGCGGAAATCCACCTTGCTGCCGGGCCCGATGCCCAGGAGATCGCGGACGGCCTTGGGGATGGTCACCTGTCCCTTCGCGGTTACGGTCGTGGTCATGGTCAAACCTCGGTAATACTGATGGCAGAAAAGGCATTACCTGCCGGCCCGGATTTCAACCGCGGCGTTTTGCCCTTGCCGCGCCGCCGCCGCGGCCGGCAGGGCGGCTTGAGGACGGCTTGTGAAGGGGCGGCTTCGGATGGCATGCTGCCTGCGGTCGGCAGCTGCCGGCAGCCGGTACGGTCGAGGTCGCAGCCACCGAGAGACAAAGTCAGGGAGCAACGACATGAACAAGCAAAGCACGATTTCCAGCGCGCCGAGACGCAGCGTCGTCGTCGATGGCTTCACCAACGCCCTGCTCGATCCCAATGCCCCGATGCTCGGCCCGGTGGAGAATGGCGGCACCATCATCGCCAACACCGCACCGGGCTGCTGGGGGCCGATGATCACGCCCAGGCTGCGCGGCGGCCATGAGGTGACGCAGCCGGTCTATGTCGACGGCGCGGAACCCGGCGACGGCATCGCCATCCGCATCCGCGACGTCACCGTCACCGCGCTGGCCACCGCTTCCGGCCACGATTCCTCGCCTGAGGGTTTCTGTCTCGGCGACCCCTATGTCGCCGCGCGCTGCCCGACATGCGACGAGCTGTGGCCCGAGACCCATCTCGAGGGAATCGGGCAGGACGCCGTCAAATGCAACAAATGCGGCAACGCCGTGAAGCCGTTCGAGATCGTCCATGGCTACACGGTGGTGTTCGACGAGACGCGCCGTGTCGGCGTCACCGTGCCGAAGGACGCGGCCGAAACGATCGCGCGCACGCCGTACCATTACGCCGCCCTGCCCGACGGCTCGGTGCAGCATCCCATCCTGGCCTTCGCGCCTTCCGACATGCCCGGCGTCATGGTGCGCATGCGGCCCTTCCTCGGGCAACTGGGAACCACGCCGTCGCACCCGATGCCGGATTCGCACAATGCCGGCGATTTCGGCGCCTTCCTCGTCGGCGCGCCCCACCCTTACGCCCTCACCGCCGAGGAACTCGCCCGGCACAAGACCGACGGCCACATGGACATCGACGCCGTGCGGCCGGGCGCGATCCTGATCGCCCCGGTCAAGGTCAGGGGCGGCGGCGTCTATATGGGCGACATGCACGCCGCCCAGGGCGACGGCGAAATCGCCGGCCACACCATGGACGTCGCCGGCAGCGTCACCCTCCAGGTCGAGGTGGTGAAGAACTACCCGATCGACGGGCCGGTGCTGTTTCCCCTGCCGGAAGACCTGCCGCCGCTGGCCCGCCCGTTCAGCGCCGACGAGCGCGCGCGGGCCGAACGGCTTGCCGCCACGTGGGGGCTCGACAAAGTCGAGGCGCTGGCGCCGATCTCGGTCGTCGGCACCGCCGCCAACATGAACGCGGCCATCGACAACGGGCTGGAGCGCGCGGCAAAGCTGCTCGGCCTGACCGTGCCGGAGATACGCAACCGCGCCACGATCAACGGCGCGATCGAGATCGGCCGCGCGCCCGGCGTCATTCAGGTGACGTTCCTCGCGCCGCTCGACCGGCTCGACGCGGCCGGTCTCGGCGGCTACGCGCGCGAGCAATACAATCTGTGAAACGCGCGGGCCATGGCGGGCGCGATCCCGTCATGGCCCGCCATGACCTGCCATGGCCCGCCCTGCCCGCCTTCCCGACTGCCGCGTCAGCCGCCCTGCCCGGTTTCCGGCTCGACCCCGCGTGGAATTACCCGGCCAGGAAGCGCCGCAGCCTGTCGCGCACCTTGCCGAGCGGGACGCCGGAATGAATGCTCAAGGGAGAGGAACCGCGCCGCCCTCAGCCGATCTTCGTCAGCACCGCCCCCTTGTGGGCGGCGACGTGATCGGTCCTGTCGCTCTTGATTTCATATTGGGGATCTTCGGCGGAGGCCCGGTGGCGATGGCCCTTATAGTCGAAATCCGCATGGTGGACGCGGACGATGCGTCCGCTGACCCGACCCGCCTCGGAATTCCAGCTCACATGGTCGCCCACGGAAAATTTCGCCATTTCGTCCTCCGGCATCAAGGGAAATGGCCGGTGGCCGGAAACGTTCCGCCGCGCCGCGGCGCGTGGCTTCAGGCGACGGACAGTCCTGGCGCGCCGGCCTCGACCCGGCCGACGATGCCGGCCTCGGCGAAACCTTCGGCGTGGAAGATCGCGACGACCTCGGCCGCCGCTTCCGGCGCGCAGGCGACCAGCAGTCCGCCGCTGGTCTGCGGATCGCACAGCAGGGCGCGGTCGACGTCCGCCAGCCCCGGCGCGAGCTGCACGGCCTCGCCATAGCTCGCCCAGTTGCGGCCGGAGGCGCCGGTGACGAAGCCGGCCTGCGCCAGATCGCGCGCGCCCGGCAGCAGCGGCACCGTGGCCCAGTCGATGCCGAGCCGCGCATCCGAGCCGCGCGCCATTTCGAGCGCGTGCCCGGCGAGGCCGAAGCCGGTGACGTCGGTCATGGCGTGAACGCCGGGCAGGCGCGCCAGACGCGGCCCCGGCGTGTTCAGGCGGGTGGTGGCCTCGATCATCCGGGCATAGGCGCCGGCGGGCAGCTTCTCCTTCTTGAGCGCGGCCGAGAAGACGCCGACGCCGAGCGGCTTGCCGAGCACCAGCACGTCGCCCGGCCGGGCCTCGGAATTGCGCTTGAGATGAGCCGGATCGACCAGCCCGATCGCCACCAGCCCATAGATCGGCTCGACCGAATCGATGGTGTGGCCGCCGGCGATGGGGATGCCCGCCGTCCGGCAGGCGGCCGCGCCGCCATCGAGAATCCTGCCGATGGTCGCGGTCGATATCTTGCCGACCGGCATGCCGACCAGCGCCAGCGCGAACAGCGGCGAGGCCCCCATGGCATAGACGTCGCTGATGGCGTTGGTGGCGGCGATGCGGCCGAAATCGTGCGGATCGTCGACCACCGGCATGAAGAAATCGGTGGTGGCCACCAGCGCCTTGTCGTCGTCGATCTGGTAGACGGCAGCGTCGTCCGAAGTCTCGATGCCGACCAGAAGCTGCGGCGGCACCGGCAGGGGCGAGGCCCCGCGCAAAATGTCCTCCAGCACGCCCGGCGCGATCTTGCAGCCGCAGCCGCCGCCATGGGCGAGCGAGGTCAGGCGGGGTTCGTTCACCGGAGTCGTCGTCGCATCCATTGGCGCGCTCTTTCCCTGCATCACGGGACCCTGCCATCACGGGGCCCTGCCATCACGGGGCCCCTGCCATCACGGGGCCCCTGCCGTCACCGGGACCCTCTTTGTGCCATCTGGCGGCGGCGGCGGCAAGCCGGCCGGGTCCGGCCTCAAACCGTTGTATCCGAACGAACATATCCCGATCCGATTGACACCGGGGAGGTTTGAGCCGAACATGCGAGTTCATATGCGCGGTTTGCAGTCACCTGTAGCAACCTATCGAAAAGACAGGCAGTGAAGGGAGAAGTCCGTGAATATTGACCTTACGCGCCGCAGCTTTCTGAAGCTGACGGGAGCGGGGGTGGCGGCCACGTCGCTCGGCGCGATGGGGTTCGGGCAGGCCGAGGCGGCCGTCGCCGCCCATGTCCGCGACTTCAAGCTGGCCATCACCACCGAGACCCGCAACATCTGCACCTACTGCTCCGTGGCGTGCGGCATCATCATGTATTCCAAGGGCGATCTCGCCGCCGGCGAAACGGCCGACCTGATCCATATCGAAGGCGATGCCGACCATCCGACCAATCGCGGCACACTGTGCCCCAAGGGCGCGGCGCTGAAATCCTACGTCAAGGCCGAGACGCGGCTGACGCGCCCGCGCTATCGCGCGCCCGGCGCCGACCGTTTCGAGGACATCTCCTGGGACGCGGCGCTCGACAAGATCGCCCGGGCGATCAAGGACGACCGCGACGCCAACCTCATCGAGAGGAACGACAAGGGGGTCACGGTCAACCGCTGGACCTCGACCGGGTTCCTGGCGGCGTCGGCCACCACCAACGAGACGGCGTGGCTCACCTACAAGGTGGTGCGTTCGCTGGGCATCGTCGGATTCGACAACCAGGCGCGCGTCTGACACGGCCCCACGGTGTCCAGTTTGGGCCCGACTTTTGGCCGTGGAGCGATGACGAACTCCTGGACCGACATCAAGAACACCGACCTCGTCGTCATCATGGGCGGCAACGCGGCGGAAGCGCATCCTTGCGGCTTCAAGTGGGTGACGGAAGCCAAGCACCATCGCGGCGCGAAGCTGATCGTGGTCGATCCGCGCTTCAACCGCTCGGCTTCGGTGGCCGACTATTACGCTCCGATCCGCCCCGGCTCCGACATCGCCTTCCTGATGGGAGCGATCCGCTGGTGCATCGAGAACGACAAGGTGCAGTGGGACTATGTCCGCAACTACACCAATGTCGGTTACATCGTGCGCGAGGATTTCGGCTGGCAGGACGGCATGTTCACCGGCTACGACGAGTCGACCCGCAGCTACGACCAGACCAGCTGGGAATACGAGTTCGGCGACGACGGCTATGTCAAGGTCGACGAGACCCTCCAGCACCCGCGCTGCGTCTGGCAGCTGCTGAAGAAGCATGTCGAGCCCTACACGCCCGAATTCGTCGAGAATCTGTGCGGCACGCCTAAGGACCGCTATCTCAAGATCTGCGAGATGATCGGCGAGACGTCGGCGCCCGACAAGGTGATGACGTCGATGTACGCGCTTGGCTGGACCCAGCATTCCAAGGGGTCGCAGAACATCCGCGGCATGGCGATGCTGCAGCTGCTGCTCGGCAATATCGGGCTGGCCGGCGGCGGCATGAACGCGCTGCGCGGCCACTCCAACATCCAGGGCCTGACCGACATCGGCCTGATGTCGAACCTGATCCCCGGCTATCTGGCGATCCCGCGCGAGACCGAGACCGACTATGCGTCTTACATCTCGACGCGCGGCAACAAGCCGCTGCGGCCCAACCAGATGAGCTACTGGCAGAACTACGAGAAGTTCTTCGTCAGCTTCATGAAGTCGATGTGGGGCGAGCACGCGACGGCGCAGAACGGCTGGGGCTATGACTGGCTGCCCAAGCTCGACATCGCACAATATGACGCGATGAAGATGTTCGAGAAGCTCAACAATGGCGAGGTGAACGTCTATTTCTGCCAGGGCTTCAACCCGATTCTCGCCTTCCCCAATCGCGGCAAGATGACGGAAGCCTTCTCGAAGCTGAAGCTTTTGGTGGTGATGGACCCGCTGGAGACCGAGACCGCCTCGTTCTGGGAAAACCACGGCATCTACAACGACGTCGACACGGCAAGCATCCAGACCGAGGTGCTGGAGCTGCCCTCGACCTGCTTTGCCGAGGACGAGGGCGCGACGGTCAATTCCGGCCGCTGGCTGCAATGGCACTGGGCCGGCGCGACGCCGCCCGGCACGGCGAAGACCGACACCTGGATCATGGCCAACATCTTCCTGCGGCTGCGCGAGCTTTATCGCAGCGAAGGCGGCCCGGTCCCCGAGCCGATCCTGAACCTTGCATGGGAATATGAGGACCCGGCCGATCCGCTGCCGTCGGAACTCGCCATGGAGATGAACGGCAAGGCGCTGGAGGACATCGCCGATCCCGCCGACCCGACCAAGGTGCTGATCGCCAGGGGCGAGCAGCTGACCAGCTTCGGCCAGATGCGCGACGACGGCACCACCATGGGCGGCTGCTGGATCTACACCGGCTGCTGGACGCCGCAAGGCAACATGATGGCGAGGCGCGACAATTCCGATCCGGGCGGCATGGGCACGTTCCTGAAGTGGTCGTTCGCCTGGCCGGCGAACCGGCGCGTGCTCTACAACCGCGCCTCGTGCGACATCGACGGCAAGCCGTGGGACCCGCAGCGAAAGCTGATCGAATGGAGCGGCGCGCGCTGGGAGGGCGTCGACGTGCCCGACATCGCCGTCACCGCCAATCCGCGCGAGGTCGGCCCCTTCATCATGAACCCCGAAGGAACCGCGCGGTTCTTCTCGCGGCGGCTGATGCGCGACGGGCCGTTCCCGACCCATATGGAGCCGTTCGAAAGCCCGGTGGAAAACCCGTTCAACCGCAAGATGCGCGGCAATCCCGTGGCGCGCATCTTCCCGGACGATGTGGCGAGCCTCGGCACCAGCGAGGAATTCCCGCTGGTGGCGACCTCCTACCGCCTGACCGAGCATTTCCACTACTGGACCAAGCACAACCGCGTGAATGCGGTGACGCAGCCGGAGTTCTTCGTCGAGATCAGCGAGGAACTGGCCGCCGAACGCGGCATCGCCAGGGGTGGGCGGGTCCGCGTGTGGTCGAATCGCGGCCAGGTCTGGGCCAAGGCGGTCGTCACCAAGCGGATCAGGCCGCTGACCTGCGACGGCAAGACGGTCCACATCGTCGGCATCCCGCTGCACTGGGGCTTCAAAGGCGCGGCGCGGAAGGGCTTCGGCCCGAACTCGCTCGGCCCGTTCGTCGGCGACGCCAATATCGAGACGCCGGAGTTCAAGGCCTTCCTCGTCAATATCGAACCGGCCGCAGAGGAGGCGACGACATGACGACCGAGCACGCGCCCGAGCCCGTGACCGCGGTTGCCAACCCGCCGGTCCAGCCGATGGCGTCGAACCTCCTGGCGGGCGACGTGGTGCGGATTTCGGCGACGGCCAACGTGCCGCCGCCGCAGCGGCAGCTGACCCGGGTGGCCAAGCTGATCGACACCTCGAAATGCATCGGCTGCAAGGCCTGCCAGTCGGCCTGCATCGAGTGGAACGACACCCATCCCGACGTAGAGGAAAATGTCGGCGTCTACGAGAACCCGCACGATCTGACGCCGGAAATGTTCACGCTGATGCGGTTCTCCGAATATGAGAACCCCGACAGCGGCGACCTCGAATGGCTGATCCGCAAGGACGGCTGCATGCATTGCGAGGACCCCGGCTGCCTGAAAGCCTGCCCGGCACCCGGCGCCATCGTGCAATATTCCAACGGCATCGTCGATTTCATCTCCGAGAACTGCATCGGCTGCGGCTATTGCATCACCGGCTGCCCGTTCAACATTCCGCGCATCTCGAAGACCGCCCATGTCGCCAGGAAATGCACGCTGTGCTCGGACCGCGTGGCCGTGGGGCAAGGGCCGGCCTGCGCCAAGGCCTGCCCGACCCAGGCCATCACCTTCGGCACCAAGGACGACATGATCGCGCTCGCCGACGAGCGGATCGAGGACCTGAAGTCGCGCGGCTTCGCCGAAGCCGGGCTGTACGACCCGGCGGGCGTCGGCGGCACGCATGTGATGTATGTGCTGCATCATGCCGACAAGCCCTCGATCTATGCCGACCTGCCCGACGAGCCGCGCATCTCGCCGGTGGTCGAGGGCTGGAAGGGAACCGCCAAGACGGTCGGGCTGGCGGCGGCCGGCGCGGCCATTGCCGGCGCCGTGCTGCACGGCCTCTTCTCCCGGCCCAACGAGGTCACGGCCGATGACGACGCCGAGGCCGAGGCGCTGGTCGGAACCGGCGGGCCCGGCCAGGGCCCCGACCATAGGCCCGGCCAGGGGCCCGAGCGCGGAAAGGAGGCGTGATGGCGATGGAGCGGCGCATCTATTC
>JBLJBS010000075.1:0-5261 GCA_047637695.1 Aquamicrobium sp.
TGCAGAGCGCCGGCTGGCTGACGCGCAGCCTCGACCAGCGCGCCCGCACCATCCTCAAGGTGGCGAGCGAGATCGTGCGCCGGCAGGACGCATTCCTCCTCCATGGGGTGCGGCATCTGAAGCCGCTCAACCTGAAGGACGTCGCCGAGGCGATCGGCATGCACGAATCGACCGTCAGCCGCGTCACCGCCAACAAATACATGATGACGCCGCGCGGTGCGTTCGAGCTGCGGCGCTTCTTCTCGGTGGCGATCGCCGCGACCGAGGGCGGCGAAGCCCATTCCTCGGCCGCCGTGCGCGACCGCATACGTGAGATGATCGAGGCGGAAACGCCCGATGCCGTGCTTTCCGACGACACGATTGTGGATATGCTGAGGAAAACCGGGGTCGACATCGCCCGCCGCACCGTCGCCAAGTACCGGGAAGGCATGGACATTCCCTCCTCGGTGCAGCGGCGGCGCGAAAAGCGCGCCAAGGCGTCCGTCCGCGCCTGAAACGGGCGTCCAGCGCTTACCGGGCGAGACGCCGCGGTCGCTGCGACCCTTACGCCCACAGCGGCAAGGCCGTCCCGGCGCCGCCCTTACATTGACAAGCCGATGCGAAACGGACTAGAAGCGCGCCGCATGCGGCGGACGAGCGGAAGGCGAAGTCCTGCAGCTGCGGCGGTTCAGGGATGGGCCGCCCGGTGGCGTAGCCGGAAGCCGACGCCCGAGCTACCGAAAACCTTGAGTGTGCCGACCACGGGTATAAACTCTAAAAGCAGTCGGAATCTCCGAGAGAGAACCAGCACAAGAAAAGGTCAGTTCGACATGAGCCTGCGCATCTCCGGTAAGCATATGGACATTGGCGACGCATTCCGCACCCGGATCGAGGGGCGCATAGAGGATGCGGTCAACAAGTATTTCGATGGCGGCTACGGCGGATCGGTGACGGTCGAGAAGTCGGGCTCGCGTTTCTCCGCCGATTGCCTCGTTCATCTCGACACCGGCATCTCGCTTCAGGCCACCGGCCAGGCGCAGGACCCGCAGATTGCCTTCGACGCGGCGGCCGAGCGAGTCGAGAAGCGGCTGCGCCGCTACAAGCGCCGGCTGAAGGCCCACCCCGTTTCGGCCGCGACCGAATGGATCGACCTCGACTATCGCGTGGTCGCGCCGGTTGCCGAGGAAGACGAGGAAGTGCCGGTCGACTATGCCCCGGCCATCGTCGCCGAATCCACCGTGGCGCTGAAGACGATGTCGGTGGCCGACGCGGTGATCGAGCTCGACACCAAGGATGGTCCGGTCGTCGTCTTCCGCAATGCCGGAAACAATCACGTCAACGTCGTTTACCGTCGCGCCGACGGCAATATCGGCTGGATAGACACCTCTTCGGTGGCCAACGCGGCCTCGCGTTGACCGCCGCTCTCGACCGGACCGCTGGCAGGGGCTTGCGTTGCGGGAAACGGGCAGAGCAGGAAGGATGACCTGAACATGGACCTGAATGACCTGATCGAGGTTTCGGCAGTGATGCCGGCCTTGAAGGCCAATTCCAAGAAGCAATTGCTGCAGCTTCTGGCGGAAAAGGCCGCTTCCGTCACCGGGCTGCCGGAGCGCGAAGTCTTCGACACCATCCTCCAGCGCGAGCGGCTCGGCTCGACCGGCGTCGGCAACGGCATCGCCATCCCCCACGGCAAGCTCGCCGGCATCTCGCGCATCACCGGCATCTTCGCACGGCTCGAGACCCCCGTCGATTTCGAGGCGCTCGACGACCAGCCGGTCGATCTGGTCTTCCTGCTGCTGGCGCCGGAAGGCGCGGGCGCGGACCATCTCAAGGCGCTGTCGCGGATCGCCCGGGTGCTGCGCGACCCCGACACCGTCGCCAAGATCCGCGCCACCCGCGAGGCCGATGCGATCCACACGCTCCTGTCGCAGACGCCGACGTCGCAGGTCGCCTGACCGCAGGACCGTGCTATCGCTGCATCGGCAAGCTCGAACTCAATGAAAAAGGCGGCTCGGTGAAGCCGCCTTTTCTTTATCCGGTCGATGATTTCCGACGGTGTATCGACTGTTACCCCTTGGTGCTGACGAGGCGGGGTCTTGCCGCCTGCTTGGGCCTGGCGCTATGCGCGGCCATGAAAGCGACGATGCGCGGCACGATCTCGGAACGGAAGCGCGAGCCGTTGAAAACGCCATAGTGGCCGACGCGCGACTGCAGATGGTGGCCGCGCATCGAATCGGGAATGTTGACGCAGAGATCGTGCGTCGCCTGGGTCTGGCCGACGCCGGAAATGTCGTCGTTCTCGCCTTCGACGGTCAGCAGCGCGACATTGCGAACGGCGGCGGGATCGACCAGTTCGCCGCGATGGCGCATCCGGCCTTTCGGCAGGTCATGGCGGACGAACACGGTTTCCACCGTCTGGAGATAGAACTCGGCCGTCAGGTCCATCACCGCGAGATATTCGTCATAGAATTCACGGTGCTTCTCGGCCGAGTCGCCATCGTTCTTCACCAGGTGCATGAAGAAGTCCTTGTGGGCGATCAGGTGCCGGTCGAGGTTCATGCTCATGAAGCCCGAAAGCTGCAGGAAGCCGGGATAGACCTCGCGCAGGAAGCCGGGATTGGGAAACGGCACTTGCATGATGACATTGTCGCGGAACCATTCGATGCCCTTCTTCTCGGCGAGAAGATTGACGGCGGTCGGGTTGCGGCGGGTGTCGATCGGTCCGCCCATCAGCGTCATCGAGGCCGGCGCGAAACGATCGCCCCGCGCCTCCATCACAGAAACGGCCGCCAGCACCGGCACGGAAGGCTGGCAGACCGCCATCACATGGGTGTCGGGACCGAGATGATGCAGCATGTCGATGACGTAGTCGACATAATCGTCGAGATCGAAACGACCGTCCGACAACGGCACCATCCGCGCATCGGTCCAGTCGGTGATGTAGACTTCAGAATGCTGCATCATCGCCTCGGCCGTGCCGCGCAGCAGCGTGGCGTAATGGCCGGACATCGGCGCGACGATCAGCAGCTTGGGGTCGGCACGGCGTCCACGCGGCAGATCGCGCTCGAAATGGATCAGGTCGCAGAACGGGCGGGACCAGACGACCCGTTCACTGACGCCGACCTCGGTTCCATCGACCGTGGTGGTCGAGAAGCCGAAGCCCGGCTTGCCGTAACGGCGCGTGGTGCGCTCGAACACCTCGGCGGCGGCCGCGACCGAGCGGCCGACCGGCGTCGCCGCAAGCGGGTTCAGCGGGTTCCGGTAGAAAAGCCTGGCCGCGTCGGCGACAGCGCGCAACGGCTGCATCGCCGCATGGTTCAGCTCGTAAATCTGATAGTACATCCAGGGATCCCCGGTCCGGCTGCCGGCAGCCGCAAATGGTCAGCCGGGCAAGGAAAATTCTACGCTGCAAAAGCTAACAGCCTTTTGCTGCCATGCAATAGCGTAGAAACGCAATAAAATTAACTTGTCAGCTCTCCCGCGACGGGATCGCCGATGCACCGAAGCATCAGCAGGCGCTCTTTCATATCAATCCCTTGCGGCAGTTCCCGCGCGAAGGCGTCGCGCAAGACAGACGGCGCGGCATCGAGCGATAGTTCGGCAAATCCGAGCCGTTGATAGAACGGGCGGTTGAAGGCGACGAATCGAAAGGTGGTCAGGCTGACGCCCGCACAGCCGTGCTCGACCGCCGCCGCCAGCACCGCCTTCACCAGCGCGGCGCCGAGGCCGCGGCGGCCATGGGCGGGATAGCCGTGATGCCGGAACAGTTGCGCGGCGCGGTTCTCGATCCCGAGAAGCGCGGCGTCGTCAATGGGCCGGCGGCCGCGGATGCGATAGCCCGCCGGCACGGTTGTCCGGACGATCAAGGGCTCGGCGATGGCTCAGTCCTCGAAGCCCTCGACGATGACCATGTCGGCATCGGCGACGGTGACGCGGATCGCCTTGGCGGCCTGGTAATCGGGCGAATGATAGCAGTCGAGCGCCGCCTGCATCGAGGCAAACTCGATCACCACGTTGCGGGCGCGCCCGGGGCCTTCCAGCGCCTGATAGGAACCGCCGCGAGCGAGAAACCGCGCCCCGTATTTCTCGAAGGCCGGCTTCGCGGTGGCGACATAGTCCTTGTAGCGCTCAGGGTCGTTCACGTTGACGTGGGCAATCCAGTAGGCCTTGACCATGTGCTTGTTCCTCCTTCGTAGACCGTCAGATCAGGCGGCCGACATTTCCGACAGGATCGCCGCGGCGGCGGCACGCCGGTCGGGCGCGGCGACGATCGGCCGGGCGACGACAAGATGGCTGGCCCCGGCGCGGAGCGCATCGGCCGGCGTCATCACCCGCTTCTGGTCGCCATGCGCGGCGCCGGCGGGGCGGATGCCCGGCGTGACGATCGCCATTTCCGGTCCGACGATGGCGCGCACCGAAGCGGCCTCCGCCGCCGAGCAGACGATGCCGCCCATGCCGGCATCCCGCGCCTGCCCCGCCCGACGCGCGACGAGTTCGCCGGGCGTCCCGGAATAGCCGGCCTCGCGCATATCGGCTTCGTCCATCGAGGTCAGCACCGTGACGCCGAGCAGCGTCAGGTCCGAGCCGCGCGCGGCCGCGACCGCCGCCCGCATCGCCTTGGGATAGGCGTGCAGCGTCAGCATGGTGACACCCAGCCTGGCCACGCTTTCCACGCCCTCGGCGACGGTGTTGTCGATGTCGAGCAGTTTCATGTCGAGAAAGACGCGCTTGCCTTCCGCGACGAGGTCGCGGGCGAATTCCAGTCCGCCGGCGAAGACCAGCCGATAGCCGATCTTGTAGAAGGAGACGAGGCCGTCGAGTTCGCGCACCGCCTTTTCGGCGTCGGCCACGGAAGGAAGGTCGAGCCCGACGATCAGGCGTTCCGCTGAGCCGGCCATCTCAGCGACCCCTTCCCGAAAGCAGCCAGGCACGCTCGATCAGCGCCGCGCATACCTGATGCAGGCTCTTGCGCAGCCGTTCGGGCACGAACTCTCCATTGTCGTCGAAGGCCTCGGGCCCATTCGGCACCGAAAGCTGCGGCGCAATCACGTCCATCTGGATATGGCTCAGAATCTGGCGCAGATGCGAGGCCGAGCGGATGCCGGCGAAATGGCCGTTCGAGGACGAGCACAGCGCCACCACCCGGCCGGGGATCGGCCGCAGAGGCCTGCCGCCATCCTCGCGCACGCGGCTGATCCAGTCGATCGTGTTCTTGAGCAGCGGCGGAACCGAGCCGTTATATTCCGGCGTCGCGATCAGGATGCCGTCATGGGCGACGAACA
>JBLJBS010000076.1:0-2347 GCA_047637695.1 Aquamicrobium sp.
GGCTCCTTACTCTCAAGAGTGGGAGCCTCCGGAAATCCCCGCGCGGTTCAGTGCCTCCCAAACCCGCCAAGGCGGGTTTGGATGGCGGCATGGACTTTAGGAAATCCGTAAAGCTGGAAATCGGAAGGGGCGGCAGCAATGCCGCCCCTTTCATTTTGTGGCCAAAGGGGGAGAGGCGATTGACACGCTTCTCCCCTGCTCCTACATCGCCCCACACGGCATGAGGCGCCGGCCGCCCGCGGCATCAGCCAAGGTGAAGCCTCGCGACCCGATCCACGTCGACCCCGACGCATCGGACGAATGGAAATGCGGGCATCCATCAATCTCCAGCCGATGCGCCATCGGAGACGACGCCATGTCGAGCCCTGAGCCCGCACGCCACAACCCATTCCTTAACGGGCCGCTGGGACCGCTTTTCCTGCGCACTGCCGCGCCGATCATCCTGATCATGCTGACCAACGGCGTCCAGACGCTCATCGACGCGTGGATACTCGGCACCTATGTCGGCGCCGACGCGCTGGCCGCCGTCACCTTGATGTTTCCCGTCTACATGCTGTTGGCTGCGCTTTCCTCGCTGGTTTCAAGCGGCATGGCGAGCGTGCTTGCCCGCGCCCTCGGCGCTGGCGACATCGCGCGGGCGCGCATCGTGCTGGCCGGCGCACACGGCCTTGCCATCGTCATCTGCGTGCTGGTGATGGTGCTGTTCATCGCCGGGGGCCGTGCGATGACCGAGGCCCTGAGCAACGGCCCCGGCCCTCTCGTCGAAATGGGCCATGCCTACATCTCCATCGTCATCTGGTTCTCGCCGCTGATGTTCCTGCTCGGCGTCAATGGTGATGCGCTGCGCTGTGAAGGCCGGCTCGGCCTGATGACCGTCACCACCCTGATCGTTTCGGTCGTCCATGTCGCTGCCGCCTGGCTGCTGGTGGTCCATCTCGGCTATGGGGTCGAGGGATCGGCCGCGGGGACGGTGATCGGGCAGGTGCTGGCGCTGGCGATCGTCATCGGCTTCCGTTTCGTCGGCCGCACCTCGCTGCGCTGGACCGCGCTACGCTTCGCCGATCTTAGCCGTGGCTGGAGCCGGTTCCTCGCCCTCGGCGCGCCGCAGAGCCTGTCCTTCATCGGAATTTCGCTGGTCGCCGTCGCGGTCATCGTCTCGGCGCAGCGCTGGGCTGGCGACAGCTATGCCGCGACGGTGGCCGCCTACGGCATCATCACGCGAATCATGACCTTCGCCTACATGGTGCTGATGGGCTTCAACATGGCTACGCAGACCATCGTCGGCAACAATTTCGGCGCCGGCCTGTGGCACCGCTCCGACGGCGCCCTCAAGATCGGCCTCGGCGCCGCCTTCGCCTATGCGGCGGCGTTCGAGGCGGTCCTGTTCCTGTGGTCCGGCTCGATCGGCGGCCTCTTCGTCGACGATCCGGCCACTATCGCCGAAGTGGCCCGCATCATGCCGATCACGATCGTTTTCTACGCGCTCGCCGGATGCATGCTTGTGCTGTCGGGCTATCTGCAGGCAATCGGCGACGCCCGCACCGCCGTCCTGCTGACGATCGGCAGGACCTATCTGTTCAACATTCCGCTGGTCATCCTGCTGCCCTTCATTGTCGGAGAGACCGGCATCTGGCTGGCTGCCCCGGCAGCCGAAGCCATGACCGCGATCCTCGCCGGTGTCCTGCTGTGGCGGGTCAGGCTCAGCACAGGCTATCGCTGGGGTCTTCTGCACAGCGACGCATCCGGTCGAACGGCAACCTGATCGCTTCCCGTCGGGAAATGCCATGACTCCTTGACCTGCGGCCGTCCCGTCGCAACCAAACGATCCCTCGCCCGTTTTCCAAAGCCGCAAGCGCGCGGTTTTGGAAAGGAACCACGGAAATGGTCAACAAGGATCAGGTCAAGGGTGTTGCCAAGCAGGCCAAGGGCGCCGTCAAGGAAGCCGCAGGCAAGGTTACCGGCTCCAGGAAACTGGAGGCCGAAGGCAAGGCCGACAAGGTTGCCGGCAAGATCCAGAAGGGCGTCGGCGACGTACGCCAGAAGGTCAAGAACGCGATCTGAACCCGCGCGTTCTGGTTTACAGCACCTCTTTTGGAGCGATCTCCGGACCGCTCCTTTTTTTATCTATCCTTTGGCCGGCGGATGGCTGCCCGAAAACCCGCTGCCCGCCTCCGTAAAGCGGGTGTGAAAGGTGAGGACGGCCGGATTAAAGCCGCTCCCGGCCTCTTGTCGCACTTGAAATCGCCGGCGATTGCCCGTAAGAGCCTCGCCAGCCCTTCGGCATGTGCATGCGGTTGTAGCTCAGTTGGTTAGAGCGCTGGTTTGTGGCACCAGAGGTCGGTGGTTC
>JBLJBS010000077.1:0-2269 GCA_047637695.1 Aquamicrobium sp.
CCCTTGCCTATGCGGTGCTGTTTCCCGCCATCGAGAACGAGCGCAACACCGGCAAGCGGCTGAAATCGGTCAAGAGCGCCGAAACGGACCGGATCGCGGTCAAGGCCTCGCGCGACCGGGTGGCCGAGGCCGCCAAGCGGCGCAAATCCGTGCAGGATTCGCTGAAGGACCTGGAAAACAAGCAGAAATCGCGCAGCGTCAGCACGACGAAGCCGCCGCTCAAGGTCATGCTGCGGCAGGCGGGCATGGACGTGACCGTCGAGCGCTTCTACCTCTATTCCGCCGTCTCGGGCCTCGTCCTCGCCTTCGTCCTGTTCATCGCCAGCGCCTCGCTCCCGGTTCTCGCCGGCGGCTTCGTCGCCGGCGTCTTCGGCCTGCCGCGCTGGTTCGTCTCGTTCAAGCGCAAGCGCCGGATCAAGGCGTTCCTCGAGGAGCTGCCGAACTCGCTCGACGTCATCGTGCGCGCGGTCAAATCGGGCCTGCCGCTCAACGACGCGGTCCGCCTCATCGCCTCCGAATCGCCCGAGCCGGTGAAGGGTGAATTCCGCCGGGTGATCGAATCGCAGCAACTGGGCCTGTCGCTGCCCGAAGCCATGCTGCGCATGCCCGAGACCATGCCCTGCCCGGAAGCCAGCTTCTTCGGCATCGTCATCCAGATCCAGAGCCAGGCCGGCGGCAATCTGTCGGAAGCGCTCGGCAACCTGTCCAAGGTGCTGCGCGACCGCAAGAAGATGAAGGCCAAGGTCCAGGCGCTGTCGATGGAGGCGAAGGCCTCGGCGGCGATCATCGGCGCCCTGCCCTTCATCGTCGCCTTCCTCGTCTACCTGTCCAGCCCGGCCTACATCATGCCGCTGTTCACGACGTCGACCGGCCATCTGATCCTCGCCATCTCCGGCGTGTGGATGTCGATGGGCATCTTCGTCATGCGCAAGATGATCAACTTCGACATTTGAGGACCGGGCGATGATCGACCAGGTGATGAAATCCGTCATCGACCCCAGCTTCCTGATCGCGCTCGTCATCGCCGTGGCGGTGTTCGTCACCGTGTTCACGGCACTGCCGGCGATGGGCGGCAGCCCGCTCAAGGCGCGCATGAAATCGGTCGCGCTCGAACGCGAGGAACTGCGCGCCAAGCAGCGCATGCGCCTCGCCGCCGAAGCCGACCGCAAGCGCAAGGGCCTGCGCGAGGAGCAGTCACACGGCATGCGGCGCATCGTCGATCGGCTCGACCTCAAGCGCGCGCTGGCCGACGAAACCACCATGAGCAAGCTCAAGATGGCGGGCTTCCGCGGCCAGAACCCGCTGACGAAGTTCCTGTTCTTCCGCCTCGTCCTGCCGGTCGCCGGCCTCGCCTTCGGCATCGTCTACATCTTCGTGCTCGGCGTGCTGCCGGACCAGCCGCTGTTCGTCAAGGCGTTCGTGTGCATCCTGCTCGCCTATGCCGGGTTCTACGCGCCGGTGCTCTACGTCTCCAACCGCGCGAGCAAGCGCAAGGCGTCGATCCAGCGGGCATGGCCCGACGCGCTCGACCTCCTGCTGATCTGCGTCGAGTCCGGCATTTCCGTCGAGGCGGCGTTCCGGCGCGTGGCGGACGAGATCGGCGCCCAGTCGGTCGAGCTCGCCGAGGAGTTCGTGCTGACCAACGCCGAGCTGTCCTTCCTCCAGGAGCGCCGGCAGGCCTACGACAACCTCGCCTCGCGCACCGGGCTCGATTCGGTCAAGAGCGTCACCCAGGCGCTGGTCCAGGCCGAGCGCTACGGCACCCCGGTCGCCCACGCGCTGCGCGTCCTTTCCGCCGAAAGCCGCGACATGCGCATGAACGAAGCGGAGAAGAAGGCGGCGGCGCTGCCGCCCAAGCTGACCGTGCCGATGATCCTGTTCTTCCTGCCGGTGCTGTTCGCCGTCATCCTCGGCCCGGCCGGCATCCAGGTCTCGCAGCAGGGCATGTTCGGCAACTGACGCGGCGCGCGGCCGCACGTCGCGGAAAACAGTTTCAAAAAGGCATGGTTTTGAACTAGGAATCACCCGGTTTCGCTCGAAATTTGGGTTTGCCTTTTTTGCCAGTTCCTCGTTCCTTTCCTAACCTTCGCCGCGTTCAGCCGCTCCGCCGCCGGAGCGACAGCTTCCGGGTCGGGCCATGCCGCTTCTCCACATAGAGGGACTGACGCGCCATTTCGGCGCGACGCGCGCCCTGACGGGCGCCGACCATGCCGTGGAGTCCGGCGAGATCGTCGCGCTGATGGGCGCGAACGGGGCGGGCAAGTCCACC
>JBLJBS010000078.1:0-3224 GCA_047637695.1 Aquamicrobium sp.
ACGGCATGGCCACCTTCGAGGGGCCGATGATGTCGATCAAGGCGGTCAACTCGCTTTCCCACTACACCGACTGGACCATCGGCCACGTCCATTCCGGCGCGCTGGGCTGGAACGGCCTCATCACCTTTGCCGCGCTCTACTACATGGTGCCGCGTCTGTGGGGACGTCAGCGGCTCTATTCGCTCAGGCTGGTGTCCTGGCACTTCTGGCTCGCCATGCTCGGCATCGTCGTCTACGCGTCGGTGATGTGGGTGTCGGGCATCATGCAGGGACTGATGTGGCGCGAGTACGACGAGCAGGGCTTCCTGGTCTACTCCTTCGCGGAGACGGTGTCGGCGATGTTCCCGTACTACGTGGCGCGTGCCGCGGGCGGTGCGCTGTTCCTCGCCGGGGCGCTGGTCATGGCCTACAACCTGACCATGACCATCCTCGGCTACGAGCGCGAGGAAGAGCCGATCGGCGGCGCCGCCGCGAAGCCCGCCCTCCAGCCTGCCGAATAGGAGCAGAAAATGGCACTCATTGACAAACACAAGGTTCTTGAGCGCAACGCGACGCTGCTCCTCGCCGGCTCGCTGTTCGTCGTCACCATCGGTGGCATCGTCGAGATCGTGCCGCTGTTCTACCTCGAGAACACGATCGAGAAGGTGGAAGGCATGCGGCCCTATTCGCCGCTGGAGCTGGCCGGGCGCAACATCTATGTCCGCGAGGGCTGCTACACCTGCCACTCGCAGATGATCCGCCCGTTCCGCGACGAGGTCGAGCGCTACGGCCATTACAGCCTGGCGGCGGAATCGATGTACGATCATCCGTTCCAGTGGGGATCGAAGCGGACGGGGCCGGACCTCGCCCGGGTCGGCGACCGCTATTCCAACGAATGGCACGTCCAGCACCTGATCGACCCGCGCTCGGTGGTGCCGGAATCGGTGATGCCGACCTACGCCTTCCTCAAGGACACGCCGCTGGCGGTCCGCAACTTCTCGACCCATCTGGTGGCCAACACCCGCGTCGGCGTGCCCTATACGCAGGAGATGATCGACAACGCCGAGGCCGACCTGAAGGCGCAGGCCACGCCCGACGCCGACACCTCCGGCCTCGAGGCGCGCTATCCCAAGGCCAAGCTCGGCGATTTCGACGGCAATCCCGCCGCGCTGACCGAGATGGACGCGCTGGTCGCCTATCTCCAGATGCTCGGCACGCTGGTCGATTTCTCGACCTACGACGAAGCCGCCGGCTACCGCTAGGAGGGCAAGATGGACACCTACACCGCCTTGCGACAGTTCGCGGATTCGTGGGCGCTCGCCGCCATGGCCGTCTTCTTCGTCGGCGTGGTGATCTTCACCTTCCGCCCCGGCAGCCGCAAACAGGCCGACGAGGCCGCCCGCATTCCCCTCAAGGAAGACTGACATGAGCGACAAACACATCGACGAGGTCTCCGGCGTCGCCACCACCGGCCATGAGTGGGACGGCATCCGCGAGCTCGACAACCCGATGCCGCGCTGGTGGCTGTGGACCTTCTACGCCACCATCGTCTGGGCAGCCGCCTACACCATCGCCTTCCCGGCCTGGCCGCTGGTCTCGTCGGCGACGACGGGCTTGCTGCAGTGGTCGAGCCGCGATTCGCTGCGCACCGAGCTCGACGCCGCGGAAGCCGTGAAGGCCGAGTATGCGGCGCGGGTCGCGGAGCTGCCGGTCGAGGAAATCATGACCGACGACGCGCTGCGCCAGTTCGCCACCTCGGCGGGCGCCGCCGCCTTCCGCGTCAACTGCGTCCAGTGCCACGGCTCGGGCGCATCGGGTTCGGCCGGCTATCCGAACCTCAACGACGACGAATGGCTGTGGGGCGGCACGGCCGAGGATATCCGCCAGACGATCGCGCACGGCATCCGTTTCGCCGGCGACGACGACACCCGCTTCTCGGAGATGACCGCCTTCGCCGACATCCTCGATCGCGAGCAGACCGCGACCGTGGCGACCTTCGTGAAGTCGCTCTCCGAAGGCGGCGAGTTTACGGGTCCGGGCGCCGAGATCTATGCCGACAATTGCGCCTCCTGCCATGGCGAGAACGCCAAGGGCGAGCCCGCGCTCGGCGCGCCGGACCTGACCGACGCCATCTGGCTCTACGGTTCCGACGTCAGCGAGATCACCGCGCAGATCCGCGCGCCCAGGCATGGCGTGATGCCCGCCTGGCAGGCGCGTCTCGGCGAGACCACCGTCAAGGAGCTCGCGGTCTACGTCCATTCGCTGGGCGGCGGGCTCTAGGCGCCGACCGGTTTCGGGAGAGGCGGGAAATAGCCGGGGGGCCGATCCCGACAACGGGGCGGCCGATAAGAGGGGGGAGGAGGCCGGTGCGGCGTTTTGGCCGTGCCGGCCTTCATGCCTTTCGGCGGGGCTCCGGTCTTGATATGAATCAAGGCTACCGGAGGAGATCGGGAGCATTTGCTTAGCAGGCGGACTGCCCCGTCCGCAGGAGAATGCCATGTCGACCACGTCTGCTGAGGTTGAACGGGCCGAGGTTGAACGGCACGACGCAGAGGCCGTCAACTCGGCAAAGGTGCGCCAGCCGCTCTACGCAGCACGCAAGAAAATCTTCCCCAAGCGCGCCTCGGGACAGTTCCGCCGCTTCAAGTGGCTGGTGATGTTCGTCACGCTCGGCATCTATTACCTGACGCCGTGGCTGCGCTGGGATCGCGGGCCGCACGCGCCCGATCAGGCGGTGCTGGTCGACCTCGCCAACCGCCGCTTCTACTTCTTCTTCATCGAGATCTGGCCGCAGGAATTCTTCATCGTCGCCGGCCTGCTGGTCATGGCGGGGCTGGGTCTTTTCCTCATCACCTCGACGGTCGGGCGCGCCTGGTGCGGCTATACCTGCCCGCAGACGGTGTGGGTCGATCTGTTCCTCGTCGTCGAGCGTGCCGTCGAGGGCGACCGCAATGCCCGGATGAAGCTCGACAAGGAACCCTGGAGCGCGCGCAAGCTCGCCCTGCGTGTCTCGAAGCACGCGATCTGGCTGATGATCGCCGTGGCGACCGGCGGCGCCTGGATTTTCTATTTCGCCGACGCGCCGACGCTTGTCGTCGATTTCATCACCGGTCATGCCGAGCCGGTCGCCTATATGACGGTCGCATTGCTCACCGCCACCACCTACACCTTCGGCGGGCTGATGCGCGAACAGGTCTGCACCTATATGTGCCCGTGGCCGCGCATCCAGGCGGCGATGCTCGACG
>JBLJBS010000079.1:0-7421 GCA_047637695.1 Aquamicrobium sp.
CTAATATCTGTTTCTGCAACGCGGCGTGATCGGCGGATTCCCCAGCTTCCATCCCTCGAATCAATGGCTTTTTATGCCGTTCGATGGCTGTATCGGTGCGACGACGGGCAAAGAGAGGGCTTGTTTGCGCCGTGGAATTGCGGCTATTCGGTTACGCCGGTGGACTCCAATTTTCCTTAGATACTTGAGGCTGAGCATGTCCGCTTAGCGTCGCCAAATCGGCCGTTGGACATGGCGGATTTGTTTTCCGGAAGCAGACTAGAAAAAGTCTGCGAGACCGACGAATCGACGGCCAGTCCCCGGCGCGATCATGTTCTTTCGGTGTGCTCCCGCTCTTTGTCAGACCGAGAATCTTCCGATCAAGAAATTCCGAAGAGCTTCGGCAGACGCACGCGCCGCAAAGGGCTTGAAACGATCCGCCTTGTTGGGATCGGCGTGGTCCATCTCCCCCTTGATGACGATCCACTCGCGAATACCGCACTGCTTTGCGACCTCACCGATTGTGGCCGCCTCCATCTCGAGGCCCAGGCGATGGACGTCCTCGACCCGGTTCAGGAACCCCTCGACGCAATTGGCGCTGCCGGAGGCGATTGCCTTTTCGATCACTTCCGGGTACCGGGCCGCGAAGGAAACGACCTCCTCGTGATGCGGCGTGACGCCCGGCACTTACCTCGTGACGTTGCGCCGCCATCGCTGGTTCAGGAGGAACGCCTGCGCCCAGGAGTTGGTCACCCGCCAAGCGGGGATGAGATCAATGTCCGGTCATTGGTCCTGGCGTTCCGATGTGATCCGTTTCGCTCCCAGGGGAGCCGTGCCGATATGGGCGATAGTGGTTGCGAGAAGGTTCTCCAGATCGCCGCCTGCGGCTTCGCGCAACGGCTCGATCTCGAGGACGTTTCTGAGAATGCCGATGCCGGCCAGAAGGGCGCCGATCACGGCGGCCCGGAGCAAGGAAGGATTGTCGAGCCTTGCACCCAGAGGTTCCACGAAATCGTCCTCGATGCATTCCCGGACGACCCGCGCAACGGCCGGGCTGGTTAGCGATTGGACGATGCCGTCGAGAGGCCCGATTTCCCCCGTGGCAGCCCGACCGTCGCCATGGAACGTCTGCCTGGCGAGATGAACGCTCATGTCCTGCGTTTCGTCGGCGAGAAGGCGATCCAACCCCGTCGATGCCCTGACCGCCTCGGCGAAGAGCTGTTCCTTGGAGCCGAAGCTCCGGTGCACGTAGGCGACGTCGACACGGGCGTCTGCGGCGATGTCGCGCAGGCCCGTCTCCTCATAGGATTGCCGCGCAAAACGCTGGACGGCGGCTTCAAGGATCCGGTTCCTGGCTGGCGAAGCGCGTGGGCGCGTGGCTGCTGTTCGGCGCATGTATGCTCGCAAGAACCTGTGGTCGACATTGAACGCTAGTTTAGCATCCGGTTCAGTCAACGACGGTTGACGCTGATCAAAGCAGGGCGATTCCGGCGATGCCATTTGTCGTGGAAGGACGAAGGACCATCGGCGAGGTGGCACCCGCATCGGGCAGGTGGTCGGCAGTGCAGGAACGCCATGGCATGCCGGTGAAAGACAAGACGGGGCTTTGCATCGATGGTCATCTCCCAACAGGATACAGCCGGGCCGGATTTGCCCGGATTGCCCGGAAACCGTTGCATCCGGCCGATATTCGCTGGTTTGGACAGATCGTTTTCTGGTACGCAGCAAGGATTGTTTACAAAAGCATATGATCCGGTGATCGTGCTCGTTCACGACATTGCTCATCCCGTCGGTCATCCGAGAGTTTCATCATGACGAAATCGACCAGGTCGCTGATCCTCGTGGTTGTTGTGGCGCTTGCCGGGGTGGGGGGCTACTACGCCTGGAGCGAGGCGCAGACGTCCGCGCTTCCGCAAGGCATCGCCGCCGGCAACGGACGGGTCGAGGCGACCGAGGTGGACATCTCCGCCCTGACCGGCGGACGTATAGCGAACATCGGAGCCAACGAGGGCGATTTCGTCAGGGCGGGCGACGTGCTGGTCCAGATGGACGTCGTGCAGTTGAACGCCCAGAAAAGGCAGGCCGAGGCCCAGCTGCGCCGCTCGGAGATCGGCGTGGAGGC
Organism: Aquamicrobium sp.; assembly: GCA_047637695.1. Lineage (GTDB taxonomy): Bacteria > Pseudomonadota > Alphaproteobacteria > Rhizobiales > Rhizobiaceae > Aerobium. The sequence continues at coordinate 2,102 of JBLJBS010000079.1, forward strand.
GGCCACCGCAGTGGTGGCGCAGGCCGAGGCGCAGCAGCGCGCTGCGGAGGCTGCCGTCGATCAGGCGCAGGCGGCGGCCGACGCCGCGGCGCAGCGGCTTGCGCGATCGGAACAGCTCGCCACAAGTAACGCGATCTCGCAGCAGGCGCTCGACGACAGTCGCGCCGCTGATCGTCAGGCGAAGGCGGCGCTGGCCTCGACGGAGGCCTCCCTTGCCGCCGGCCAGGCAGGGGTTGCCGCGGCGCGGGTCCAGGTCGTCGACGCCGAGGCGGCCATCGAGGCCGCGAAGGCTGCGATCGACGTCGTCACCGCCTCGATCGAGGACGCCACGCTCCGGTCGCCACGCGACGGGCGCATCCAGTACCTCATCGCGCAGGAGGGCGAGATCGTCGGCTCGGGCGGGCGGATATTGAGCCTCGTCGATCTGGGCGATGTCTACATGACGATCTTCCTGCCGACCTCGCAGGCCGGCCGGGTGCAACTCGGCTCCGAGGTACGGCTGGTGATGGATGCCGCCCCCCAATATGTCATCCCGGCCACCGTTTCCTATGTCGCCGACGTCGCCCAGTTCACGCCGAAGACCGTGGAGACCGCCGACGAGCGCGAGAAGCTGATGTTCCGCGTCCGCGCCCGCATCGACCCACAGCTTCTGACGCGATACCTCGACTATGTGAAGACGGGCCTTCCGGGCATGGCCTATGTGCGGCTGGACCCGGATGCGGAATGGCCGGCGTCCCTGGCCAACCTCGTCGAATGAGCGAAGCGCTCCCCGCGCCGGTGGCCCCCCCGCCAGTAGCAAATGTCGCGGGCCTGACGCTGCGCTACGGCAAGGTCACCGCGCTCGACCATGTGACGCTGGCGGTCCCCGCCGGCCGGATGGTCGGCCTGATCGGGCCCGACGGCGTCGGCAAATCCAGCCTGCTGGCGTTGCTGGCCGGAGCGCGGATCATCCAGGAAGGCGAGGTCGCCGTGCTCGGCGGTGACCTGCGCGAGGTCGCGCATCGCCGCAAGGTCTGCCCGCACATCGCCTATATGCCGCAGGGGCTGGGCAAGAACCTCTACCCGACCCTTTCGGTGCAGGAGAACCTCGATTTCTTCGGCAGCCTGTTCGGCCACGATGCGGCCGAGCGCGACCGCCGGATCACCGAGCTTCTGGCCGCGACCGGCATGTCGCCGTTCCGCGACCGCCCGGCGGCGAAGCTTTCGGGCGGCATGAAGCAGAAGCTCGGCCTGTGCTGCGCGCTGATCCACGATCCCGATCTGCTGATCCTCGACGAGCCGACCACCGGCGTCGATCCGCTGTCGCGACGCCAGTTCTGGGATTTGATCGACCGCATCCGCCGCGACCGGCCGGGCATGAGCGTGATAACCGCCACCGCCTATATGGAGGAAGCGGAGCGCTTCGACTGGCTGGTCGCGATGAACGCGGGCAAGGTGCTGGCGACGGGAGAGCCCGCGCAATTGCTGGAGCGGACCGGCGCCGGCAACCTCGACGCGGCATTCATCGCGCTCTTGCCGGAAGAGGACAGGGGAGAGCATGACGCGGTCGCGATCCCACCGCGCCACGGACGGGACGGCGACATTGCGATAGAGGCGGAAAACCTGACGATGCGCTTCGGCGATTTCACTGCCGTCGACAATGTCAGCTTCCGTATCCCGCGCGGCGAGATATTCGGCTTCCTCGGCTCGAACGGCTGCGGCAAGACCACGACGATGAAGATGCTGACCGGCCTGCTCGTGCCCACCGAGGGGCGGGCAAGGCTGTTCGGGCAGGAGGTCGACGCGCGCGACATGGCGGTGCGGCGGCGCGTCGGGTTCATGACGCAGGCCTTCTCGCTCTATTCCGAGCTGACGGTGCGCCAGAACCTTCAGCTGCACGCGCGGCTCTTCGCCATGGAAGAGGAGAATATCCCCGCCCGGGTGAAAGAAATGCTCGCGCGTTTCGATCTGGGCGACGTGGTCGACACCCTGCCGGGATCGCTGCCGCTCGGCATCCGCCAGCGCCTGTCGCTGGCGGTCGCCATGATCCACGGGCCGGAGATTTTGATCCTCGACGAGCCGACATCGGGCGTCGACCCGGTGGCCCGTGACGGTTTCTGGCGGATCCTCGCCGAACTGTCGCGCAAGGACGGCGTGACCATCTTCGTCTCCACCCACTTCATGAACGAGGCGGAGTGGTGCGACCGCATCTCGCTGATGCATGCCGGCAAGGTGCTGGTCAGCGACACCGCAGCCGCCATCACCGCCTCGAAGGGCTGCAAGACACTCGACGACGCCTTTGTCGCCTACCTCGAGGAGGCGATTGGGGAGACGCAACAGCAACCGCCCGGATCCGCCGCCGTGCCGATCGTTCTCGAACCCTCGCCGCAAGAGCCGGCCGTCTTGGACGGGTTCAGCCTGCGCCGGCTCTTCAGCTACTCCCGGCTGGAAGGCCTGCAACTCCAGCGCGACCCCATCCGCCTGACGATGGCGCTGGTCGGCAGCCTGCTTCTGATGATCGTCATCGGCCTCGGCATCAACATGGACGTCGAGGATCTGACCTTCGCGGTCCTCGACCGCGACCAGACCACGACCAGCCGCGACTTCGTGCAGGACGTCGCCGGATCGCGCTATTTTACCGAGTTGCCGCCTCTGTCCGGCTATGACGACATGGACGCGCGCATGCGCTCCGGCGATCTGAGCCTTGCGATCGAGATTCCGCCCGGCTTCGCCGCCGATGTGGCGCGCGGGCGCGACGTCGAGATCGGCGCCTGGTTCGACGGCGCCAATCCGACGCGGGCCAACACCGTGCAAGGCTACATCCAGGGCATGCATGCGAGCTGGATCATGCGCAAGGCGAGCGAGGCCTACGGCCCGGCGGCGCTCGCCGGGAATTTCGAGCTGGTCACGCGCTTCCGCTACAATCCCGACGTGCGCAGCATCGTGGCGATGGTGCCGGCGATCATTCCCATGCTGCTCCTGATGATTCCCGCGATGCTGACCACGCTGAGCGTGGCGCGGGAAAAGGAGCTCGGCTCGATCATCAACTTCTATGTCACCCCGGTGACGCGCCTGGAATTCCTGCTCGGCAAGCAATTGCCCTATATCGGGCTCGCTTTGCTCAATTTCTTCCTGATGATGGGCATGGCGACCGTCTTCTTCGGCGTTCCCTTCACCGGCAGTTTCATCGGCTTTGCGTTTTCCGGCCTGATTTACGTGGCGGCCACGACGGCGCTCGGCTTCCTCGTCTCGGTCTTCATCTCCAGCCAGGTCGCCGCCCTCTTCGCGACCACGATGCTGACCATGATTCCTGCGGTGCAGTTTTCCGGCCTGATCGATCCGGTTTCGTCGCTGAAGGGCTTCGGCCGCGTGATCGGCGAGGTCTATCCGACATCGTGGTTCGTGACCGCGGCGCGCGGCGCCTTCTCGAAGGCCTTCGGCTTTGCCGAGCTCGTCCAGCCGATGTTCGCGATGGCGCTGGCTGTTCCCGTCATCCTGGGACTGGCGATAGTCTTCCTGAAGAAGCAGGAGCGGTGAGGCCGTGAACCTGAGGAACGTCCGCAACCTCGGCATCAAGGAATTGCGCGGCCTGCTGCGCGATCCGATCATGCTCGTGCTGATCGTCTATGCCTTCTCGATCTCGATCTACACGACCGCCAATTCCACTCCGGAGGCACTGGCGAACGCTGCGATTTCCATTGTGGACGAGGACCAGTCGCATCTGTCGTCGCGTATCGTTTCGGCCTTCTACCCGCCCTGGTTCGTCGAGCCGAACATGATCACCACGACCGAGATGGACAGCCGGATGGACGCCGGCATGGATACGTTCGCGCTGAACATACCGCCCAATTTCGAGCGCGAGGTGCTGGCGGGAAGGACTCCCGCGATCCAGTTGAACGTGGATGCAACCCGCATGGGACAGGCTTTCACCGGAAGCGGCTACATCCAGCAGATCGTCACCGGCGAAGTGTCGGAATATGTCGCGAGCCACCGGGCTGAAACCTCGCTGCCGGTCGGGCTCGCATTGCGCGCGCGCTACAATCCCTCGCTGGACCCGGGCTGGTTCGGCGCGATCACCAGCGTCATCCAGGCGATCACCATGCTGTCGCTGATCCTGACCGGCGCCGCGCTGATCCGCGAGAAGGAGCACGGCACCGTCGAGCACCTGCTGGTCATGCCGGTGACGGCGAGCGAGATCATGCTCTCGAAGATTTGGTCCATGGGCGGCGTGGTCTTGCTCGGGTCGGCCTTCGCGCTCGTCGTGGTGGTGCAGGGTCTGCTGCAGGTCCCGGTCCACGGATCGGTGCCGCTTTTCCTCGCGGGCTCTGTCCTGATGCTCTTCGCGATGACCGCGCTCGGCATCTTCATGGCCACGATCGCGGGCACCATGCCCCAGTTCGCGTTGCTGACGATGCTGGTGATCTTCCCGCTTCAGGTGCTGTCGGGCGCCATGACGCCGCGCGAATCGATGCCCGAAATCATCCAGGCCATCATGCTGGCTGCGCCGAACACCCATTTCATCATCCTGTCGCAGGGCATCCTGTTCCGCGGCGCCGGGTTCGAGACGGTCTGGCCACAGTTCCTCGCCCTGCTGATTATCGGCGTGGTCCTCTTCTGGCTGGCGCTCCGACGGTTCCGTAAATTCTTGAGATAGGATTGGCTCCGGGAGGCGGCTTTCCGGGGAACCGTTTCGGCGTCGTTCCGTTGGAGAGCGAGGCGATCCATGCCCCGAGCGGCGGGGCCGGCTGCGCCTCCCTGGAAAACGGCGCGCGCACCGATGGACAGTTTTCTCGCGGATTTCGGACACTCGACATGGCTCCCGTTCCCGGTGATTGCGGCCAGGCTGGCGCTGGCGGCGGTCCTGGGCGGGCTGATCGGCATCGAGCGCGAGTGGCGCAACCGTCCGGCGGGGCTGCGGACGCATATCCTGATCTGCGTCGCCACCGCCGCGATCGCCGTCCTGGCGATCGAGATCACCCATGTCGACGACTTCGCCGGCCAGGAGATCCGCATAGACCCGCTACGCCTGATCGAGGCGACGACGGCGGGCGTGGCGTTTCTCGCCGCCGGGCTGATCTTCTTCAACAAGGGCACGGTTCAGGGCCTCACCACCGGGGCCGGCATGTGGCTTGCCGGGGCGACGGGGCTGGGCGTCGGACTGGGCTTCTGGCAGATCGCCGTCCTCGCCACCCTCATCGCGCTGGTCGTGCTCGGCGTCCTCCAGATGTTCGAATCCAAGCCTGAAAAGCGCGACGCGGCGGACCGGCCCGACGACGACGCGCCGCGGCGCCGCCGCTGACGGGCGGCGGACGAACACATGGCGAAGATCCCGGCGGCGGGG
>JBLJBS010000080.1:0-2551 GCA_047637695.1 Aquamicrobium sp.
GCCGGTCTACGAGGAATGGGAGAAGAAGACCGGCAAGCCGATCCTCGACGGCATCGGCTCCACCGAGATGCTGCACATCTTCATCACCAACCGGCTGGGCGACCGCGCCCCCGGCGTCACCGGCCGCCCGGTCGGCGGCTACGAGGCGCGCATCGTTGACGAGGCGATGAACGAAGTGGCGCGCGGCCAGGTCGGGCGGCTGGCCGTGCGCGGGCCGACCGGCTGCCGCTACCTCGCCGACGACCGGCAGAAGAACTATGTCCGCGACGGCTGGAACCTGACGGGCGACTCCTTCATCCAGGACGAGGAAGGCCGCTTCCGCTTCGCAGCCCGCTCCGACGACATGATCCTGTCGGCCGGCTACAACATCGCCGGACCGGAGGTGGAGGCGGCGCTATTGTCGCATCCGCTGGTCGCCGAATGCGCGGTGATCGGCGCGCCCGACGAGGAGCGCGGACAGGTGGTGGAAGCCCATGTCGTGCTGGCCAACGGCGCGGCGGAAGGGCCTGAGACGGCAAAGCTGCTTCAGGATCACGTCAAGGCGACGATCGCGCCTTATAAATACCCGCGCATCGTCAGGTTCGTTGCTGCGCTGCCCAAGACCCAGACCGGCAAGATCCAGCGGTTCCGGCTGCGCGAGGAGATGTCGTCATGAGCGATGAACCCGCAAAGCCCGGCATCGACGGCGCCCAGACCGATTTTCGCGGCCGCATGGCCTATGGCGACTATCTGCATCTCGAAAAGATACTCGACGCGCAGGAGACGCTGTCCGCCTCGCCGGACGAGCTGCTTTTCATCATCCAGCACCAGACGTCGGAATTGTGGATGAAGCTGGCGATCCATGAGGTGTCGTCGGCGCTTGCCGCGATCCGCGCCGACGACGTCCGCCCGGCCTTCAAGATGCTGACCCGCGTCGCCCGCATCTTCGAGCAGCTGAACAATGCCTGGGACGTTCTGCGCACGATGACGCCGAGCGAATATACCCGCTTTCGCGACGCGCTCGGCCAGTCGTCGGGCTTTCAGTCATGGCAATATCGCGCCATCGAGTTCCTGGCCGGCAACCGCAATCTCGTGATGCTGAAGCCGCACGAGCACCGTCCGGAAGTGATGGCGAAGCTGGAGGCTATCCTCGCCCGGCCGAGCCTCTACGACGAGGCGCTGCTGCTGCTTCACCGCAACGGCTTCGACATCGGCATCGACGCGGCGCGCGGCGACTGGAGGCAGGCGCGCGCGCCCAGCGACACGGTCGTGGCGGCATGGCAGGCCGTCTATCGCGAACCCGAACGCTATTGGGCGCTCTACGAGCTTGCCGAGAAGCTGGTCGATTTCGAGGACTATTTCCGCCGCTGGCGCTTCAACCATGTCACCACTGTCGAACGCATCATCGGCCTGAAGCGCGGCACCGGCGGCACGGCCGGCGTGTCCTATCTCAGGCACATGCTCGAGGTCGAGCTTTTCCCGGAACTGTGGAGGGTGAGGACGGAGCTGTAAAAATTTCGGCGAAGACTGGCGTGAACGCGAATAATTTCTCATCGTAGGAGAAGCCCCCCAAGGGCTCCAGGCAAAACGGGAGTGGAACGAATGCGTAAACTGATTGCAGCGAGCCTGATCGCGCTCGCCACGGGTGTAAGCGGCGCGGCCTTTGCCGAGCCGGTCAAGATCGGCCTCATCACCACGCTTTCCGGCGGCGGCGCCGGCCTCGGCATCGATGCCCGGGACGGCTTCCTGCTGGCGCTGAAGAACGCCGGCGACGCGGCCAAGGACATCGAGGTCGTCACCGAGGACGACGGCCAGAAGCCGGAGCTCGCGGTGCAGATCGCCGACAAGATGATCCAGTCCGATCAGGTCGACATCCTGACCGGCATCATCTGGTCGAACCTCGCCATGGCGGTGGTTCCGGGCGCGGTGGCGCAGGGCAAGTTCTATCTCTCGGTCAATGCCGGCCCGTCGGCGCTGGCCGGCGCCCAGTGCAACGAGAACTATTTCAACGTCGCCTACCAGAACGACAATTTCCACGAGGCGATGGGCCAGTACGCCAACGAGACCTACAAGAAGACCTTCATCATGGCCCCCAACTATCCGGCGGGCACGGATTCGCTGACCGGCTTCAAGCGCTACTACAAGAACGAGCTGGCCGGCGAGGTCTACACCCAGGTCGGCCAGACCGACTATGCCGCCGAGATCGCGCAGATCCGCGCTTCGGGCGCGGATTCGGTGTTCATCTTCCTGCCGGGCGGCATGGGCATCGCCTTCGTCAAGCAATATGCCCAGTCGGGCGTCGACATCCCGCTGATCGGCCCCGGCTTCTCCTTCAGCCAGGACGTGCTGCCGGCGATCGGCGACGCGGCGCTCGGCGTCAAGGCGTCCGGCTCCTGGGCCAAGGACCTCGACAACGACGCTTCGAAGAAGTTCGTCGAGACCTTCCAGGCCGAATATGGCCGCCTGCCCTCGATCTATGCCGCACAGGCCTACGACACCGGCAGCCTGATCGTCTCGGCCGCGGCCAAGGCCAGCGTCAAGGACGCCGACGCCTTCCGCGCGGCGCTGAAGG
>JBLJBS010000081.1:0-13155 GCA_047637695.1 Aquamicrobium sp.
TGCGCGTGGTGCAGATCGAGCCCGGCCCGATGCCGACCTTGACCGCGTCGGCGCCGGCGTCGATCAGCGCCCTTGTGCCCTCGGCGGTGGCGACGTTGCCGGCGATGATGCGCACCGCGTTCGACAGCTTCTTGGCCTTTTCCACGGCATCGAGCACGCGCTGCGAATGGCCGTGGGCGGTGTCGATGACGAGAAGGTCGACGCCGGCGTCGATCAGCCGCTCGGCGCGCTCCAGCCCGTCATCGCCGACGCTGGTCGCGGCTGCGGCCCGCAGCCGTCCCTGCGCGTCCTTGGTGGCGTGGGGGTTCAACTGCGACTTCTCGATGTCCTTGACCGTGATGAGGCCGACGCACTGGCCGCCGGGATCGACCACCAGCAGCTTCTCGATCCGGTGCTGGTGCAGAAGCCGCTTGGCCTCGTCCTGCGCGACGCTCTCGGTGACGGTGACGAGGCGCTCATGCGTCATCAGTTCGCGCACCTTCTGCTTCGGGTCGGAAGCGAAGCGCACGTCACGGTTGGTCAGGATGCCGATCAGCTTGCCGGTCGAATGGCCGCCGACACCGCCATTCTCGACCACCGGAACGCCCGAGATGCCGTGGGCTCGCATCAGCGCCAGCGCGTCGGCCAGCGTCGCATCCGGCCCGATGGTCACCGGGTTGATGACCATGCCGCTCTCGAACTTCTTGACCTGCCGCACCTGCTCGGCCTGTTCCTCCGGGCTGAAATTGCGGTGGATGACGCCGATGCCGCCGGCCTGCGCCACTGCGATGGCCAGCCGGGCATCGGTGACGGTGTCCATCGCCGCCGACAGGATCGGGATGTTCAGATCGATGTCGCGGGCGATGCGGGTGGCGACGTCGGTCTGGCCGGGCATAACCTCTGAATGGCCGGGCTGAAGCAGCACGTCGTCGAAGGTGAGCGCCAGCGCGCCGGTTGCGGTCTCGATGATTCTTGCCATTGCCGTCCTCGAAAATTCGGGTGCACGGGAAGAGCGCTCAAGCCTTGATGGCCGGCGGCGACTCTTTTTCTCCCTTTCAGGATGGCAGCGGCTGGTAACACGCTTGTGGCGGAAAGAAAAGGCGGCATCGCCGGAAATGCGGAGATGCCGCAGCCGGGATTGGAGCATTTTACAGTCAGACGGTTATGTCTGACGTCGCATAAATGCGGCTCAAGAAACAAAGCGAGAGCGGCGGAACTGCATTCGTCAGAATGCCCGTTGCTCTAGATCGCGATGAATTCAGGTCGAATCGACATGAATTCATAAACGCGATCGATTCCAAAGAGATAGAGCGGGATGCGGGCGGAAAACCGCTTCACACTTTTCCTCATCCCGCTCTAGCCGGCGAGGGCGTCGAGCGACTGCCTGAGGTCGGCGATGATGTCCTCGACCTCCTCCAGTCCGACCGAAAGCCGGATCAGGCCCTCGGAAATTCCATGCGCGGCGCGTTCTTCGGGCGTGTAGTTGGCGTGGGTCATCGAGGCCGGATGCTGGATCAGGCTTTCGGTGTCGCCGAGCGAGACGGCGCGGCGCACCAGCTCCATCCGGTTCATCATGGCGCGGCCGGCTTCCAGCCCGCCCTTGAGCTCGAGCGCGATCATCGCGCCGAAGCCGGGCATCTGCCTCTTCGCCAGTTCGTGCTGGGGAAAGCCTTCCAGGCCGGGATAGTAGACCTGCTTCACTGCCGGATGCGCGTCGAGCATTTCCGCCACCGCCATCGCGTTCTCGCAATGCTGCCTCATGCGCAGCTTCAGCGTCTTTATGCCGCGCAGCAGCAGCATGGCGGTGAAGGGCGACATAACCGCGCCGGTCATGTCCTTCATGCCGTAGGTGCGGACCTGAAGCATGTCCTCCGCGCGGCCGACGGCGATGCCGCCGATCAGGTCGCCATGGCCGCCGAGATATTTCGTCGCCGAATGGACGACGATGTCGGCGCCGAGTTCGACCGGTCGCGTCAGGACCGGGGTGGCATAGGTGTTGTCGACGACGACGCGCGCGCCGTTCTCATGCGCGATCCTCGACACCGCCTCGATGTCGACGAGGCGCATGTTCGGGTTCGCCGGCGTCTCGAAATAGACGATCCTGGTGTTGGCAGAGAGCGCGGCGCGCAGGTTTTCCGGCTCGGTCATGTCGATATGGGTGACGGTGATGCCGAATTTCGCCAGCCCGTGATTGAGGAAGGCGAAGGTGCAGCCATAAAGCGTCTCGTCGGCGATGATCTCGTCGCCGGGCGCAAGGAGCGTCCACAGCACGGCGCTGATCGCGCCCATGCCCGAGGCGAGCGCCAGTCCCGCTTCCGCGCCTTCGAGAGCGGCGGCGCGGCGTTCCAGCAGGTCGTTGGTCGGGTTCGACACGCGGGAATAGAAGAAGCCCGGCGCCTCGCCGGCGAAGACGGCCGCACCCTGCTCGGCGCTGTCGAAGGCGAAGGTCGAGGTCAGGTGCAATGGCGGGGTCAGCGCGCCCTGGTTCTGCATCGGGTCGTAGCCGAGATGGATGGCGCGCGTGGCGAAGCCGGCGGGACGATGCGGATTCATGAGGCGGTCGCTTTCGTGCTTTGATGGAGCGTTTGGGGAAGAATCCTTGCACGATGCCGCTGGCAGGTGCTGCCAAACAGTGCCACAATCGCCGCCAGTATTGGCATCACATGCTATGGGCGAGGCATATGAAGGAAATCGATGCCAAGGATTGGCAGATAATCCGTGAATTGCAGGCCGATGGCCGGCTGACCAACCAGGAGCTGGCGCAGCGGGTGAACCTGTCGCCGTCGCCCTGCCTGCGCCGGGTCAGGCTGCTCGAGGAGGCGGGCGTCATCACCGGCTATTCGGCCGATGTCGATCCGCGCGCCTGCGGCCTGAGCATAACCGCCTTCATCCTCGTCGCGCTTCAGCGTCCCGAGCGCGACGCGGTGGAGAATTTCGAGAAAAGCATCCGGCGTATCGACGAAATTCTCGATTGCTACCTGCTGACCGGGGAATCCGATTACATGCTGCGTGTCGTCGTCGCCGACCTCGACGAATATGAGCGTTTCGTGCGCAATCGCCTTCACGCCATCCCGGGCATCGGTTCGATCAAGACCAGCCTCGTCTACGGCAAGGTCAAGTCGTCGCGCGTGTTTCCCGGTGCGCATCGCTGACATGAAGAAGGCCCGGCGCAACCGCCGGGCCTTCAAACAATGCACCCGTATCCGCCGGCCGCGTCAGTCGTTGGCGCTGACGGTGACGCCGAGCGACTTGGTCAGTTCCATCGGTGTCGACATTGCGGTCGCCGCGATCAGCGCGAAGGGAACCGGCTGCGCCGGCCTGGCCCCGATGGTCAGGCTCTTGGGGTTGTCGAGAAAGGCCGAGACCGCCTGCGACGCCTTGGTGGTCAGCTCGGGATTGTTCAGCTGCGCCAGAGCGAACGGCACCACCGCCTTGGCCTGGTTGGCGACGTCGGCCGGCTTCATGCCCTGATTGCCGGCGACATACTCCAGCACCTTGTTGGTGAGCGAATCGTCGACGAAGCGGATTTGCGCGCTGTGGAACGTCATCTGCTGCATGAGGCCAAGCATGGCGAGACCCTGGGCGGAGTTGTCGCCTTCGCTGTTCTCGGCCATCTGCTTCTGAAGCTCGCGCAGCGAGGCGATCAGGCTCGGCGTATAGCCGCCGAAATCGAGCGTGAAACCGACGGTGCCGGCATCGACGACCGACATGTCGTACTGCGAAATCTCCAGCCGGCCGTCATTGGGGTTCCAGCTTCCCGCAGTCTCGAAATAGCCTTCCATCTGCTTGAGGCCGAGCGCTTCGATGACGGCGAGCTGGCTTTCGTCCTCCATCAGCGACAGATCGAGCGTGAAGCTCTCGGCAGCGCCGGTGAAGTCCATCGGCGCGTCGCCTTCGGGCTCGGTGATCTCGAAATGCACGTCGCCCATGGTGAAGACCTCGGTGCCGCCGAGCGTCAGCGACATGGCGGTCAGGTTGAAGGTCTCGTAGAACAGGAAGCCGCCGTAATTGTCGCGCTTGTCCTCGTCGGGCAGCAACACATTGCCCAGCTTGATGCCCTCGGCGATGAAGGAAACCTCTTCGTCGTCATTGGCGCCGCCGAAGACGGGCAGCGAGACGTTCTCTATCCTGAAGCCCTTTTCATCGCGCGAGACGCCTTCGAGCTGGATGTTGCCCACCGGCACCATGTCCTCGGCATTGCCGATGCGCGCGCTGACGAGGACGCCGTCGTTGCCCTCGACCTCAAGCGCATCCCATTCGATCCTGAAGCCCTGATCGACGGTATAGGCCTGAAGGCGGGCCGCCGCATCCTCGACCTCCCCGGCCGCGGCCGCGGCCATCGATGCCGCGCTCAGCAGCGTCGAGGCGGCCAGAATGCGGATATGCTTGCGCAGTGCGATAGTGTGGGCGGTCATGTAGCGATCCCTGTGATTCTGCACATTCGGGTGGAGTGCCTGTCTTTTCCATCCGGTCGCATGGGGCAGGAAAAGGACCGGAGAATGACGCGGCGGCAAGATTGACGCTTTTTGCCCAAAAGGCAAATCAATCCTGCCACCGGCCTGCCGCTGGCATCCCGCCGTTTGCAACCATGGTTTCCCGGATATTCCGCCGCTGGCGCGGCCTTGCCTGCCTGTCCTCGCCCGCCTGTCCCCTTGCTCCGAATCACCGGCTCGACTAACCGGAAACCATGGGAAAAGACCTTATTCCGCCCGGTTCAGACGGGGGCGACCACATCGAACCGGTCGATCTGCGCCAAGCGCTCGAGGAGCGCTACCTCGCCTATGCGCTGTCGACCATCATGCACCGGGCACTGCCCGACGTGCGCGACGGGCTCAAACCCGTCCACCGGCGCATCATGCACGCGATGCGGCTGCTGCGGCTGAACCCCGATCAGGGTTTCGCCAAATGCGCCCGCATCGTCGGCGAGGTGATGGGCAAGTTCCATCCGCATGGCGACCAGTCGATCTACGATGCGCTGGTGCGTCTCGCCCAGTCGTTTTCGGTCCGCTATCCGCTGGTCGACGGCCAGGGAAATTTCGGCAATATCGACGGCGATAACGCCGCCGCCATGCGCTACACCGAGGCGCGGATGACCGAGGTGGCGACGGCGCTGCTCGAAGGCATCACCGAGGACGCCGTCGATTTCCGTCCGACCTACAACGAGGAGGACGAGGAGCCGGTGGTGCTGCCCGGCGCCTTCCCGAACCTGCTCGCCAACGGATCGAGCGGCATCGCCGTCGGCATGGCAACCTCGATCCCACCGCACAACATCGCCGAATTGTGCTGTGCCTCGCTCCACCTGATCGACAATATCGACGATCTCGGCTCGGTCCGGGTAGAGGACCTGATGAGCCGCGAGCCGACCGCGGACCCCGACGAGAACAAGGTGCGCGGGCCGGATTTCCCGACCGGCGGCATCATCGTCGATTCCTTCGACACTATCCTCGAAGCCTACAAGACCGGGCGCGGCGCGTTCCGCACCCGCTCGAAATGGCATGCCGAGGACCAGGGCCGCGGCACCTGGCAGATCGTCGTCACCGAAATCCCCTATGGCGTGCAGAAATCGCGGCTGGTCGAGAAGATCGCAGAGCTGCTTCTGGCGCGCCGGCTGCCGCTGCTCGACGACGTCCGCGACGAGTCGGCCGAGGACATTCGCCTCGTGCTGGTGCCGAAGAGCCGCAGCGTCGACCCCGCCATCCTGATGGAATCGCTGTTCAAGCTGACCGAGCTTGAAGCCCGCTTCCCGCTCAACATGAACGTGCTTTCGCGGGGCAAGGTGCCGGGCGTCATGTCGCTGAAGCAGGTGCTTCAGGAATGGCTGGAGCACCGCAAGGACGTGCTTCAGCGCCGCTCCCGCCATCGCCTCAATGAGATCGAGCGCCGGCTCGAAATCCTCGGCGGCTACCTCGTCGCCTATCTCAACATCGACGAGGTCATCCGCATCATCCGCGAGGAGGACGAGCCCAAGCCGGTGATGATGGCGCGCTGGGACCTGACCGACCTTCAGGCCGAGTCGATCCTCAACATGCGGCTGCGCGCCCTGCGCAAGCTCGAAGAATTCGAGATCCGCAAGGAGTTCGACGCGCTGACCGCCGAGAAGGCGCAGATCGAGGCGCTGCTGTCCTCCGATGGCAAGCAGTGGAAGACGATCCGCTGGGAAGTCGAGAAGCTGCGCGACCGCTTCGGCTCCGACACGGCGCTCGGCCGCCGCCGCACCCAGTTCGCCGATGCCCCCGAGCATGACGAGGAACATATCGCGCAGGCGATGATCGAGCGTGAACCCGTCACCGTCGTCGTCTCGGAGAAGGGCTGGCTCAGGGCGATGAAGGGGCATCTCGCCGATTTCTCGACGCTCACCTTCAAGGAGGGCGATGCGCTGAAGCTGGCCTTCCATGCCCAGACCACGGACAAGATCCTCGTCTTCACCACCGGCGGCAAGTTCTACACCATCGGCGCCGACCGCCTGCCGGGCGGCCGCGGCCATGGCGAGCCGATCCGCATCATCGTCGACATGGAGAACGATCAGGACATCGTCACCGCCTTCGTCCACGACCCGGCACGCAAGCTTCTGCTCGCCTCGCATCTCGGCAACGGCTTCGTCGTGCCGGAAGTGGAGGTGGTCGCCAACACCCGCAAGGGTAAGCAAGCGATGAACGTCAAGACGCCCGACGAGGCCAAGCTGTGCGTGGCCGTCGCCGGCGACCATGTCGCCATCGTCGGCGAAAACCGCAAGCTGCTGGTGTTTCCGCTCTCCGAAATGCCGGAGATGGCGCGGGGCAAGGGTGTGCGTCTGCAGAAATACAAGGATGGCGGCGTCTCCGACATCAAGACCTTCGCCATGGCGGACGGGCTGTCGTGGCTGGATTCGGCTGATCGCACCTTCACCCGAAACCGGGACGAGCTCCTCGAATGGATCGGCGCGCGTGCATCCGCCGGGCGAACGGTGCCCAAGGGATTTCCGCGCACCGGCAAGTTCGGGGCCTGAGCCAGCCGTCCTCGGCGATGGGCGACGGGTTGCGAGCACGGTAAAATGCGCGCGAGCGGTGCTTTTCGCCGCCGCGTCGCCCTGTTTTTGCTGTTAGGATGGCGCTGCCGATCACGCAGGAGCATCGATCATGGCTACCTATCGCGTTCCCGGGGTGCCGCAGTCCGAAATCACCCCGGAACCCGCCTATCTCAGTCGCCGCGCGCTGATCGCCGGCGCGCTTGCCTCGATGCCGTTGATGCGGTCCACCGTGTCGGCAGCCGCGCAGGAGGCGTCACCTTTGCCGCTGAAGCCCG
This sequence comes from Aquamicrobium sp., assembly GCA_047637695.1. Taxonomy (GTDB): domain Bacteria; phylum Pseudomonadota; class Alphaproteobacteria; order Rhizobiales; family Rhizobiaceae; genus Aerobium. The sequence goes on from JBLJBS010000081.1 coordinate 7,261, forward strand.
GCCCCTTCGGCACGGACGAGCCGCCGACGCCGAAGAAGGACGTGACCAGCTACAACAATTTCTACGAGTTTGGCGCCGGCAAGGCCGATCCGTCGTCGCGTTCCGGCGCGTTCAGGCCGGAACCGTGGACGCTTGCAGTCGACGGGCTGGTGGCGAAGCCCCGTATGTTCGATCTCGACGACCTGCGCGGCTTCCCGCTGGAGGAGCGCGTCTATCGCATGCGCTGCGTCGAGGCCTGGTCGATGGTCATCCCGTGGGTCGGTTTCCCGCTCCATCTCCTGCTCGACGCCGTCGAGCCGCTCGGCTCGGCGAAATATGTCGCCTTCGAGACGGTGGTGCGGCCCGAGGAAATGCCCGGCCAGACCGGGCTGTTCCAGCCGCTGCCATGGCCCTATGTCGAGGGCCTGCGACTTGATGAGGCCCGGCATCCCCTCGCCATCCTCGCGGTCGGGCTCTATGGCCGCACGCTGCCGAACCAGAACGGCGCTCCGGTCAGGCTGGTCGTGCCGTGGAAATATGGCTTCAAGGGCATCAAGTCGATCGTCCGCATCTCGCTTGTCGAGGACGAGCCGGTGACGAGCTGGAAGCGGCTGGCGCCGCAGGAATACGGCTTCTACGCCAACGTCAATCCGGCCGTCGATCATCCGCGCTGGAGCCAGGCACGCGAGATTCGCATCGGCGAGGGCGGCTTCTTCAGCCCGTCGCGCCGCGACACGCTGCCGTTCAACGGCTATGCCGACGAGGTCGCCGGCCTTTATGCCGGCATGGACCTCGCGGCGAACTACTGAGGCGCCGACGCCATGAGCCAGGCTGCCGGCGTTTCCGGACCTTCGCGGCGCTGGCGCGGGGCAGGCAGCGTATGGGCGCTCTATGCCATCGGCTTCGTTCCCGCAGCTTACTGGTTCTGGCTGGGCGCAACCGGGCAGATACCCGGCAACGCCATCAAGGAGTTCGAACATGTGCTGGGCCTGTGGGCACTGCGCTTCCTGATCGCTGTGCTCACCGTCACGCCGCTGCGCGATCTTGGCGGGATCAGCCTGATGCGCTACCGCCGGGCGCTCGGGCTCCTGGCGTTCTGGTATGCGCTGATGCATTTCCTGACCTATCTGGTGCTCGATCAGGGTCTTGATCCCTCAGTCATCCTGGCCGACATCGCCAGACGGCCGTTCATCACCATCGGCATGGCCAGCTTCGTCCTGCTGGTGCCGCTGGCGGCGACGTCGAATTCGTTCTCGATCCGGCGGATGGGGCGCAACTGGCAGCGCCTTCACCGGCTGGCCTATGTCGTCGTTCTCGGCGGCGCGCTGCATTTTGCGATGTCGGTCAAGGTGGTGACGGCCGAGCCCTTCCTCTATCTCGTGCTTGCGGCGCTGCTCGTGCTCTACCGCCCGTTCCGCGGCCGCATCCTGCAATGGAAAAGGCCGGCCGCCGGCCGCGCGATGCGGCAGCGAAAGCCCGGCTGACAGCTTGCGCGCGATCGCCTATGATCCCGGTACGGCCGGAGGCGGCCGGCAGCCCGCGCCCCGACAAGGGGTATGGCGAACGCCTCCACGAATGTTGCTCACCGTTTCGACCTTTCGGGCGAGGACGTTGGCAATGCGGGCGTCAACGAGAGCTTCGCCGGAGAGAAGGAAACGGATATGCGCGATTATCGCGATGCGAAAGCCATGGCCAGGGCCATGCGTGAAGCCCTTGCCGAACGCGACCTGACGATCAGCCACAGCGAGGCTCTGGAAATCGTCGCCCGCCAGTTCGGCGTCGGCAACTGGAACATATTGAGCGCACGGATCGAGGGGCAGGAACCTGCCCCGCCCACCGGGGGAATCGCCTTCGAGCAGGCGGTGCCGATCGTGCGCATCTTCGACGTCGCCAAGGCGCACGAATTCTATCTCGGCTTCCTCGGCTTCACCGTCGACTGGGAACACCGCTACGGCGACAATTTCCCGCTCTATACGCAGATTTCCCGTTCCGGGCTGAGATTGCATCTCAGCGAGCATGCCGGCGACGCGACGCCCGGCGGCAATATGTGCGTCTACATGACCGGCATCCGCGCCTTCCACGCCGAGCTTGCCGCGAAGAACTATCGCTACATGAAACCTGGCCTGGAGGATGAGGGGACGCGGCTGGAGGTCGGCGTGATCGACCCGTTCAACAACCGCATCCGCTTCATGGAACTGAAGAAGGGCTGAGAGCCTGAAGCGACAGAGCCGGCAACCGGCTTTCTACTCCCGCCGGCCTCCCTCGCCGGGCGCCCTCGCCGGGCGGTTGTCTGCAATTTGATCTGTTTTCTTGGCCGTTCCGAAATGACCCATCTTCTATTGTAGCATCCGGGCAATTCAACGGCGGGGGCCGGGATGAAAACGGCAGGTTTGGCCGCGCCGCGAGGGCGCAACGATCCGGCGGGCGGTCGGCCGCTGACGGCGATGGCGGTGCTTGCAGCGCTGGCCGGCGCGCTGCTTCTCGCGCTTGCCGCCGGGACGGCGGCGAGGCTGCCATGGGACGATCTGCGCCTTCATCTCGATGCGCGTGCGTGGCCTTCGGTGCCGGCCTCGATCCGCTCCGTTTCGCTGGCCGCGCGCAGCCGGGTCTCCGGACAGGACGCCGGGCCGGCCAGTGAACTGGTGCTCGCGGTCACCTATGAGTACGAGGTCGCCGGCGTCGTCCATCAGGGCCGCATGGCAAGCTTTGCTGATTTGGGCGAACGGCACGACCGCCGCCTGAAGACGCTCTACAGCCGCCTGAACTTCGCGCTGGTCATGGGCCGTCCCTTGTCCGCCTTTCACAATCCCGACCGGCCGGAACAGGCCGTGCTCGACAGGAGTTTCGATCGCGGGCGGATGGCCGGCGAGGGCCTGCTGTCGGCGCTCGGCGCCGCTTTCGGCCTGTGGCTGGTGCTGTCGCCCTTGCGCCGCCGCAGGGTTGCTGCCGCGCGGTGAGTTTGCCTGTCAGGGATGGCGCGGCGGCCGTGCCGTGCGCCTGATGCCGCCATGCGTGATCTGCCACAGCGAATGGGCGATCAGCGCCGCGACGAGGATTGCGCCGCCGATCAGGCTGCGCGACGACGGCGCCTCGGAAAAGATCATCCAGACCCAGACCGGCGCCAGCACGGTTTCCAGCAGATAGAACATCGCCACTTCCGGCGCGGTGATGTAGCGCGGTCCGGTGGCGAGGCAATAGAACGACAGCGGCATGACGATGGCGCCGTTGAGGATGATCCACCACGGCGCCGTGATCTCAAGCCCGCCCTGGGCAGCGACGAAGCCTGCCGCCACCGCGAACGGCACTAGCGTGGCGACGAGCGGCGTGAAGCCCATGTCACGGCCCGAGGCGCGCGACACCGTGATCGCCGATGCGATCAGGAATGATGCCGCCAGCGCCATCATGTCGCCGAACAGGTTTCCCGCCCCGATGCCGTCCCAGACGATGATGAGAACGCCGGCGACCATCGCCGCCATTGCGAGGAGCGTTGCCGGGCGCGGGCGCTCGCCAAGGAAGCCCCAGGACAGGAGAGCCGCGAACATCGTGTTGAAGGCGAGGATGAACACGACGTTCGCCGTCGACGTGTTGTAGACGGCGGTGATGAAGGCGATCGAACTGACGGCGTAGAATGCCGCAACGGCGAGCCCCGCCTTTCCCGGTATCAGCGTCGGGGCATCGGCGGACAGGAGGCGCCAGACGCTCCAGATGCACAGCGCGGCGACGAAGGTCGTTCCGGAGCGCAGCATCAGCACCGACCAGACGTCGCCACCGGAGAGCTTGATCAGCGGGATGTCGGCCGTCAGCGCCAGCCCGCCAATGGCGGTCAGAAGAAGGCCTCTGGCATGATCTGGGTGTGGCGCGCCCATGAAAGCCTGCCTCGTTAGAATCTGTCGGGGAGATGCCGGTGAACGACCGATCGGGACGATCGGCCCGCCTGCGGAAACTTCAATCGGTTGCGCGCGACACGCCTATTTCTGCTCCGCTCCGAAGCGCTCCCAGCCCTTGGGGCCGAGGTGCTCCTGCGGCTCGAAGCGAACCTTATACGCCATCTTGCGCGACCCGTTGACCCAGTAGCCGAGATAGACATAGGGCAGCCCGGCGGCGCGGGCGCGAGCGATGTGGTCGAGGATCATGAAGGTTCCGAGCGAGCGGTGCTCGAGCGCCGGATCGTAGAAGGAATAGACCATGGACAGGCCGTCGCTCATCCAGTCGGTCAGGGCGACGGCGATCAGCTCGCCTTCGCCCTTGCCGGTAATGAAACTATCGGGGCCACGCCGGCGATATTCGACGATGCGGGTGTCGACATGGCTGTCCTCGACCATCATCGCATAGTCGAGCACGGTCATGTCGGCCATGCCGCCGTCGCGGTGGCGGGCATCGAGATAGGTGCGGAACAGCGAATACTGCTCCGATGACGGTTCGGCGTCGTGGATCGCGCCGATCAGATCGTCGTTGCGCGCCGCAACGCGCCGCATCGAACGCGGCTGCTCGAACTCGTCGACGAGAATGCGCACGGAGACGCAGGCGCGGCAGGTCTCGCAGGCAGGCCGGTAGGCGATGTTCTGCGAGCGGCGAAAGCCGCCCTGCGTCAGCACGTCGTTCAGCTCCGGCGCGCGATCTCCGGCGAGGTGCGTGAAAACCTTCCGCTCGAACTCGCCCTCGATGTAAGGGCAGGGCGAGGGCGCGGTCAGGTAGAATTGCGGTGCGTGTGGTGGTTGCTGGTGTTTCATGGTCCGGGACTGTCGTTCGCTCCTATAGGCATGTCACGCCAGCCGAAAACGTCAACCGTAAAAATTTGAATGCCCGCACTCCCGTGCACCGGGGATGCTGCGCCACCTTTGCCGGCCCTGGACGTCGCCTATCGGTCGGCGCGGGTGACGACCGTGCCGAGAAGCAGGTCGTGGACCGTGCGCTTGCGGTCGAGGAACAGTGTCGCCAGCAGGATGAGCGGCGTGAGCAGAACGTTGCCTGCCCAGAACAACACGCTATGGACCACAGCGACGAGCCCATCGATCCTCTCGCCGTCGAGCCGTTCCAGCCTGATGTCCATCATCCGCATGCCCACCGTCGCCTGGTTCGGCCCGCCGAGCGTGTTCCACACATAGATCAGCGCCACCGCAGGAAACAGGAACGAGAACAGCGCCCAGCCGAGGCCGAGCGTGAAGATGCCGAAGACGAACACCAGAATGCCGAAGGGAACCATCATCAGCGCCACCAGCATGTAGTCGATGATGAACGCCATGATCCGGCGCGACAGCACGCCTTCATAGGCCCTTACGTCGTCGAGGCGGCTGGGGATGATCTCGCCGTCGAGGATGCGCGTCGTCATTTCGTCCTGTCTCCTGAAGCGGAAAGATGACCTTATGCAGCAGGAAATGGTGATTTTAGACGCGGTTTCAATGGTTCGGTGCCGCGGTGATCATGGGGCGGCGGCGCTCCCGCTTCAAATCAGCCCCTGAGCATTTCCGCGACGCGCGGCGCGAAATAGGTCAGGATGCCGTCGCAGCCGGCACGCTTGAAGGCGAGCAGGCTTTCCAGCATCGCCGCCTCGCCGTCGATCCAGCCATTCGCGCCGGCCGCCTCGATCATCGCGTACTCGCCCGAGACCTGATAGGCGAAGGTCGGCATCGCGAACTCGTCCTTCGCCCGGCGGATGATGTCGAGATAGGGCAGGCCGGGCTTGACCATGATCATGTCGGCGCCCTCGTCGAGGTCCTGCTCGATTTCGCGCATCGCCTCGTCGCTGTTGGCATGGTCGAGATAGTAGGTCTTCTTGTCGCCCTTCAGCAGGCCCTTGGTGCCGATCGCCTCGCGATAGGGGCCGTAGAACGCCGAGGCGAACTTGGTGGCGTAGGACATGATCGCCACGTCCTGGAAGCCGGCGGCGTCGAGCGCGTCGCGGATCGCGCCGATGCG
>JBLJBS010000082.1:0-13836 GCA_047637695.1 Aquamicrobium sp.
CCTGCATGCCCGCCAGCGGGACGCGAAGAACGATCCCCGCAAGCTCGGGGTGTTCAGCAATACATCGTTAAAACATGCAATCGTCATCCGGGAATGAACACCGGCAGCTCAGCCGCAGGGCATTCTATCGAGGCCAGTCGCGAACGTCCGTGAAGCAGCCGCGTATCGCGGCCGCCGCAGCCATGGCGGGGGAGACGAGGTGGGTGCGGCCCCGCGAGCCCTGCCTGTGCTCGAAATTCCGGTTCGACGTCGAGGCGCAACGTTCGCCGGGCTGGAGGACATCGCCGTTCATGGCCAGGCACATCGAGCACCCTGCCTCCCTCCACTCGAAACCGGCGTGGCGGAATATCGCGTCCAGGCCTTCGGCCTCCGCTTGCGCCTTGACGAGGCCCGATCCTGGCACGACCATCGCCGAGACGCCCGGATGAACATGATGCCCCGCCGCGATCTGCACCGCCGCGCGGAGATCCTCGATTCTCGAATTCGTACAGGAACCGATGAAGACCCTGTCGACGGAAAGTCCGGCGATCGGCATCCCGGCCGACAGGCCCATATATTCCAGCGCCCTTTGCTTGGAGGCCCGCCGGCCGGCATCGGCTATGCCGGCAGGATCGGGGACACGCCCGGAGATCGAGATCACGTCCTCGGGCGAGGTTCCCCAGGTGACGAGCGGCGGCAGGCTGTCGGCACGCAGCTCGACTCGACGATGAATCTCGGCCCCGTCATCCGAGCGCAGCCCGTCCCAGTAGCGCACGGCGCGATCCCACAGCTCGCCGCGCGGTGCCCTCGGCCGGCCTCTCAGATAGGCGTAGGTGGTCTCGTCCGGCGCAATCAGGCCGGCGCGGGCACCCGCTTCGATCGACATATTGCAGACGGTCATCCGCCCTTCCATCGTCAATGCCCGGATCGCCTCGCCCGTATACTCGATGATGTGGCCGGTGCCGCCGGCCGTGCCGAGTTCGCCGATCACCGACAGGACGAGGTCCTTGGCCGAAACGCCGCGCGGCAGCCGGCCATCGATATCGACGCGCAGATTCTTCGCCCTCTTCTGCGGCAGGGTCTGCGTTGCAAGCACATGCTCGACCTCGGACGTGCCTATGCCCTGCGCCAGCGAGCCGAAGGCCCCATGCGTCGAAGTATGGCTGTCGCCGCACACGATCGTCATGCCCGGCAATGTGAACCCCTGCTCCGGCCCGACGATATGGACGATCCCCTGTCGCATGTCGCTCTGGGAAAAATACTCGATGCCGAAATCGCGCGCGTTGCGTTCGAGCATTTCGATCTGCTCGCGGCTTTCCCTGTTGTCGATCCAGCGAATCCTGTCCTCGGTGGTCGGGATGTTGTGATCTACGACCGCGAGCGTGCGCTGCGGGCAGCGCACGTCGCGCCCGGCCAGCCGCAGCCCCTCGAATGCCTGCGGGCTCGTCACCTCGTGGACGAGATGGCGGTCGATGTAGAGAAGGAAGTTTCCCTCGCCGTCGTCGCCAACGATATGGTCGTCAAAGATCTTCTCGTAGATCGTTCTCGGTTGCGTCTTCATGGCTGCTCTCGTTGACGGGTCTGTCCGGCCGCCTGGCGATAAGGACGGTGAGAATCGTCCGGTAGATTGCCGCGCCGTCCTGGTTCATGGTCTCCATGCCGATCCGGACGCGTCCATAGTCCCGGTCCGCGACAAGTTCCTTGTCGAGGATGCCTGCCTTCACGTGCAGCGTATCGCCGGGATAGAGCGGCTTGAGGAAGCGGCTCTCGTCGAAGCCCAGGCCGGCAACGGCGGTGCCGGAAAGAAGCCCCGTGTCATGGAACAGGCGCGAGGTGAGCACGATCGTATGGAGGCCGCTGCCGGCCAATCGGCCGAAAACGCTCTGCGCGGCGGCCGCCCTGTCCGTGTGAAAGGGCTGCGGATCCCATTCGAGCGCGAAGCGGATGATGGCCTCCTCGCTCACGGTCTCGCTTCTGCTGAGATATGTGGCTCCCACCTCGAATTCCTCGAGGTAGAGACCCCTGCCGCCTGTCGTTCCGTCAGCCATGGGGCTTCTCTTTCGTTGATGCGCGCCCCCCCGCGGATCGCGATGCGTTCGGGTCGCATCGAGCCGGCGAGAGCGTGATGCGGACGGGAAAGCAGCTTCGCGCCTTTCCCCGTCCGGCCCTATTTCATCATCGTGCCGGGCAGGTAGGTGCTGATCGCCGGAAACATCACCAAAAGCAGCAGCACGAACAATTCGGCCACGACGAACGGCAGGACGCCGCCGAAGATGTCGCGCGTCGTCACTCGTCCGCCGGATGCCGAGATCACGGCAAAGAGGTTGATGCCTATCGGCGGGGTGATGGCGGCGATTTCGACCAGCTTGACGATCAGGATGCCGAACCAGATGGCGTCGATACCCAGGGTCTGCACCGTCGGGTAGAGGAAAGGAATGGTGATCACCATCAGCGAGATGGGATCGATAAACATGCCGACGAAGAAATAGATCGCGATGACGCCGGCGATGAACATCCAGGGCTCGAGGCCGAATCCGTTCACGATCTCCGTCAGGCTGGCGACCGAACCGCCGACGAGGAGGAGCCGGGCGAACAGCAGGCCGGCAATGATGATGAAGAACAGGGAGGCGGCGATGACGACCGACCGCATCACGGCTTCGGAAAAAAGCGCCCAGCTCATCCGGCCCTTCAACAGGCCGATCAGCAGCGCGCCCGACACGCCGACCGCGCCGGCGGCCGACGGTGAGACCGTGCCGGTATAGATGCCGCCCAGAACGATCGCCGCGAGCAGCATTGCCGGCCAGATCTCGCGCAGGCCGACGATCTTCTCGCGCAGTGTGAACGTCTCGACCTTGGCCGGCATCAGTTCCTTGCGGAACAGGGCCGATATGTAGACCGTCAGCATCAGCATGCCCGCCGTCAGGAAGCCGGGCAATATGCCTGCAACCAGCAGCGACGCGATCGATTCCTGCGTCAGGATGCCGTAAAGCACCATCGTCAGCGACGGGGGGATCATCGCCGCCAGCGTTCCCGAGGCCGCGATGCAGCCGGCGCCGAAGCCCCGGTTCAGGCCCAGCCTCTCGATCTCGGGCAGCGCCACCCTGGTGAACACGGCGGCATTGACGATGGTCGAACCCGATATCGCCGCGAACCCGGCCGAGGCGAGGACGGTGGCGTTGTAGACCCCGCCGCGAAGGTTCCCGATCCAGCGATAGCACGCCTGATAGAGATCGGAGATGATCCGGGAGGCTCCGGCAATCTCGCCCATCAGCACGAACATCGGGATCAGGGCGAACGTGTAGTTGCTGGAGGCGGTGAAGACGCTGCTCTTGAGCATCGACAGCGTGAAGGTCTCGCCGACCATGTAAAGCATGCCGGTGACGGTGACGAGAAAGATCGAGAACGCCACCGGGACGCCGATTATCACCAGGACGACGACGACGATGAATGTGAGCGCAGCAAAAAGAACGGGGTCCATCGGCATCTACCTGCTTTCGGCCTTCTGACGCGGCGTCGCCAGCGCCCGCGCGCCGACATACAGAACGTAGGCGATGGACACGGTGCTGCCGAACACGATGAGGAACCGCACCGGATAGACGGGAAAACCGACCGACCCGCCGGTCCTCTCGCTGACGGCCAGGCTGGACCGGAATGCGTCGAAGGCGGTCCAGGCGATCAATCCGTAGCAGAGCACGCCGGCGATGACCGTGATGGCGGTTCTCACGATGAAGAGAAGGCTGCGCGGCCTCATGGAAATGAGGTCCAGGGTGATATGCGTCCCCGAAAGGACGATGAAAGGCTGTGCCATGAAGATGATGACGACCAGCAGCATCTCCGTCGCCTCCAGCACCCCCGGTATCGGCTTGTTAAAAAGGAAGGTCGAAACGACATCCCCCGTACCCAGCGCCGATACGGCGACGCTGGCGGCCGCCGCCACGACGAGCAGCGATTTCGCCAGCTTCCCTATGCCGTTTCCGGCATAGGGCGTCGACAGCGAGTCGATTTGGTTGGCTTCCATGTGCCCCTCCTCCGTTGGGCCGGCAGATGCTATTTTTCGTCCGCCTGGGCTTTCCGGACCGCAGCGACGACCTCATCGGCGGCAGCGGCGTCCAGTCCTTCTGCAACCTGCCGGTCGCGCCAGATCTTCAGCATGTCCGGGACTGCCGCATTGACGCGATCCTGATCCTTGAACTCGATCATGGTGATTCCGGCGGCGAGGCCTTCCTGGACGGCATCTTCCTGCGAGGCGATGATCTTGGAGGCCGCCAGATCCATGACCTCCCTGGTTACCTCGTCGACCGTCGCGACAATCTCGGGCGACCAGCCCCCGCCCTTGTAGTTCTTCCAGGAGGCATAGAGGACGGAGCCGGAAGAAGCGCCGAAATCGAGATCGGTCCAGTACTTGGCGACCTCGTAATACCGGAAGGCGATGACGTCGCGGTAGGACATCGCCACGCAGTCGACGACGCCGCGGTTCAGCCCCTCATAGGTGTCGTTGGTGCTGAGCGTGACCGGAACCATGCCCAGCGCCTCGATCGCTGCCGGCAGATAGACGCCGAAGGAGCGGACCTTGAGGCCGGCGAGATCCTCGAATTTCTCGACCGGCTTCGTGCAGACGAGATGCGAATTGGCAAGCCCGTGCTGAAGGATCGGAAAGATGTTCATCCGTTCGTATTCGGCAAGGAAGAGCGGGTTGGAGCGCGACATGGCGTCCTGAAAGTTGACCGCCGTCTTGACGTTCTTGAACAGGAACGGCGTGCCGTTGGTGAGGCTGACCACCGGCAGATCGGACGTGTAATAGACGGGCGCGGTGCCGCCCATCTGGATCGCCCCGTCGCGCAGGAGATTGAGGATTTCGTTCCCCGTAGCGAGCGAGCCGGCCCAGAAGAACTGGAACTTCAGCTTGCCGCCGGTCTTCTCGGTCACGAGATCGGTGAACTTCTTGTCCATCTCGCCCATGATCGTGCCTTCGACGAAGGCGTGGGCGACCTGAAGGGTCTGTGCGGACGCGGCCGTGGCGGAGACCGAGACAAGCAGGGCCGCAAGCGTTGCGTTGAGCTTCTTCATTTCAATTCCTCCCGTAAGTTGCTGGTTCGATCGGCTGGTTGCGTCGGCTCGCCGGCGGGGCGCTGCAGAAGCGCATCGAGCGCCCCGGCTGCCAGGCCGCGAGACCGCAGCACATCGGCCAGGGTCGTCTCGCCTGCCCCGTCCGTCGGGCATGTATCGTTCGCGAGCGGCGCCATCCGCGGCGCAGGCGCCGGCAGCCAGCCACCCTTCCATCGCTCGAAACCGCCCCTGTGGGCGTTATGGGGATGAAGCGGGGCTTCCGAGAGGCTGAGAACCGGGGTGACGCAGGCGGCAGCCGCGAGTTCGCTCGCGGCCCATTCGTCGCGTGTGCGCGCAAGGAACGCACCGGCGAGCGCCTCGGTCAGGTCCGCCCAGCTCGATCTGTCCCAACGATCCGGAAACCGCCCGCCATCCAGTTCCGTCAGCCTGACAAGGGCATCGTAGAATTTGTCCTCGATGGCGCCGATTGCGACATGGCCGCCGTCGCGCGTCTCGTAGACGCGATAGAAGGGACAGGCTCCGTCGACGATGTTCGACATGCGCCGGTCGATCCATTGGCCCTGCGCGTGCCAGCCATAGACGAGCGAGCCAAGCTGGCCGGCCCCGTCCACCATCGCGGCGTCAATCACCGCGCCCGCACCGGAGCGGCCGCGCTGGAACAGCGCGGCGAGCACTCCCATGGCGAGCGGCAGGCCGCCGCCGCCGAAATCGCCGATATAGTTGACGGGCACCGTCGGGCCGGCGCCGTTTCCCATGCCGTGGAGCAGACCCGACAGGGCGAGGTAGTTGAGGTCGTGGCCGGGCGCCTGCGCGTAGGGCCCCTGCTGCCCCCAGCCCGTCATGCGGCCGTAGATCAGCGCAGGATTCAACCGGGCGCAGTCGTCCGGCCCGAGCCCGAGCCGCTCGGCGACGCCCGGGCGAAACCCTTCGAGCACCACATCCGCGGCGCCGAGAAGTGTTTTGAGCTGCCGGACGGCAGCGTCCTGTTTCAGATCGAGGACGAGCGTCTTCTTTCCCCTATCGAGGCTCTCCATGTTGAGCATGTCGTCGCCGGAATCCTCGGTCGATCCGGGCCTTGAGACGCGCACGACATGCGCGCCGAAATTGCGCAGGATCATCCCCGCGAGCGGCACCGGGCCGACCCCGCCGAGCTCGACGACCACCACATTGTCGAGGGGGGAGAGGGTTTGCCGCGTCACCGGGCTTTCCCCGCATCAGCCCTCAGCGTCCCCGCGATCAGCGCGTCGGCCGGCCGCCGCAGCGTCGAGCAGGCGAGCGCGAGGACGCCGGCCACCTCGGCCTGGGTCGCGCCATACTGCTTGGCCTTCTCGATGTGCCAGGCCGCCCCGCGGCCGTACATATGCGTCGTCGATACGTTGGCGGCGACGAAGATCAGTTCCTTCCAGGCGGCGGGAATGGTTCCCGCCTTCCAGGCCGCGAGCGAAACGGCGTTGAAGCGCGCCCACAGCTCCGGCCAGGCCGTCTCGATCGACTTGCGGAACCCCGGAAATCCCCTCTCGAAATCGTCCCAATAGGCCGAATCCGCACCATCGCCGGCCGTCGGCGCCTGTTCGGCGTCGGACGGATCCAGCGCCAATCCGAGATAGTCGATCAGGGGATGTATCCCGATCAGCGTTGCCAGCAGGACGGCCTGCAACGCTTCCGCTTCCGACGCCCCGTTCTCGACGGCCGCGGCCATGGCCTTGCCGGCGGCCTCGAAATCGCGCGTCGTCGGCGCAGAGTAGATCGCCGCAAGGATGAGATGCCGATAGCGTGCCGGCACGGCCGACGCCGCATCGATCTCGGCAAGGAAGGCGTCGAGCGCACCGGCATAGGACTGAAGCGCCTCGCCAGCCGCCTTCAGCGCTCCCAGCGGCGCAAGCATTCCCTTCGCCGGCGTGCGGTCGGCGGACATCAGACCCGTGCCTCGCTGTTGGGCAGGAAGAAGGAGCCAGCCTCGCCGGCCGGCCGCGTGCGCACCATCGTGCGGCGGTTGACCGAAAGAACCAGTTCGCCGTTCTGGTCGAGCGCCTCGGACCTAACATAGACGGGGCCGCGATCCGGCTTGGACCGGGACCTGCGGACCTCCAGCACGGTCGACCGGCTGTAGAGGGTGTCGCCGGGATAGACGTGCTTGTGCTGCACCAGCGAATCGTAACCGAGGTTTCCTATGCCGCGCCCGCTGACGTCGGCAACGGACAGGCCGATGCAGATGCTGAAGATGAGCATCGGATTGACCGGGCAACGCGGATGGCCCAGCGACTTCGCGTATTCGACGTCGATATAGAGCGGATCGTTCTCCAGGGCGGTCAGCGAACTCCACACATTGTCCCAGTCGACAAGCGTGCGTCCGGAGCCGTGAAGGTAGACGTCCCCGACCTGGATCTCCTCCAGCCACCGGCCATAGGGTATCTCGTGGATCATCGCTCGTTCTCCAATTGTTGGCCGATGCCGCCAAGCCCGGGAAGCCCCTCCAGCGACGTATCGAAACGGAAGATTCTGCCGCCGCTGGCCAAAGTGGCGTAGATCGTGCCCGAACCGGGCGCGCCGAAGCAGACATTGGTCGGGAAGTACTGGCGCGACCGGCCAAGGGCGGAAAGATCGACAATCTGGGCGATCCTGCCGTCGGGGTCGACGACGACGATGTTGTCGGCATGGCCGTTGGCGACGATCATCGAACCGTCGCAGGCAAGCGCGATGCCGTCGGGCCCGCCGTGACCGATCTCGACATGAACGCCGGCGAACGATGCCCGCGATCCGTCTATCCGATAGCGCAGCACGCGCTGACGTGCGGTTTCCACGAGAAAGAGATCCCGCCCGTCTTCCGAAAAGGCGAGGCCGTTGGGAAACTCTATTCCGCTGATCGCAGCCGTGAGGGTCTTCTCGGCCGGATCGTAGACATAGACGTTTCCGGGCTCGATCCGGTCGTCGGGATACCACGGCGGATCGGTGAACCACACGAGGCCGGACGGGCCTATCGCCACGTCGTTGGGCGCGGCAAGACCGTCGGCGGCCACCGCTTCGACCACACCGCCCTCGACGCGCTGCAACGACGGCGGCGCGGCGATCTTCGATTTGGAAGCGACACGCGTGCCGCCGTTCTGCGCCACCCAGCGCACGCCGGCGCCGTCGATACATTGCCCGTTCGGCGAACCGCCGGTTTCGACCGCCACGGTGAGCCGATCGCCCTCCAGACGATAGACGAAGCCACGGTTGACGCTGACGAATTCCAGCGCGCCGGCATTCCATACCGGCCCCTCCAGCAGTCCGGCCCCTTCGACCAGCTGCACGGGGCTGGGATCGACGGCGAGGCGTGTCATCGGCCCGCCCTTTCTGCTTCCTCGAGCCTGGCCCTGACGAGAGCGGCGATCTGGTTGCGCGGCGCCTTGCCGCTGCCGACACGGGGCACGACGCCCGGCGGCAACAGGAGGACGTGGGTGGGAACCTTGTAGGCGGCGGCGCGGCAACGGACGAATTCCTTCACCGCCTCCGGCGTGAGGTCGGCGGCCTCCACCTCGAGCACGGCCGCGACCGCTTCGCCCTTCACCGGATCCGGAATGCCGACGACGTGGGCCGCCAGCACGTTGGGGATGCGGCCGAGAATGTTCTCGACGTCGAGCGGCGACACGTTGATGCCCGAGACCTTCAGCATCTCCTTGGAGCGGCCGACATAGACAAGCCGGCCATCGCCATCGATCCTGGCGAGGTCGCCCGTGCGGTAGAAGCCGTCCGGGCGGTAATACTCGGCCGTCAGCTCCGGCTCGCGCCAGTAGCCGCTCGACAGCAACCCCCGCACATGCAGTTCTCCGGTCTCGCCGGCCGGCAACGGCACCTCCGTCTGCGGGTCGACGATCTGGAACTCCCATCCGGGGATCGGCTTGCCCTGGGTGTGGAGCACAACCTCTTCCTCGTCGCGCCAATCGGTCGTCGCGCAGGGGCCGTGCGATTCCGTCAGGCCGTAGACGGAAAGACACTGGTCGACGCCGAGAACGTCGCGCGCCAGCTGCTTGTCGGCCGCGGTGAAGTGAGTGACCCCCTTCTTCAGCTTCGGGTGCCGCGATGCATCGAACCGCTCGTGCTCGATCAGGGCGCGGGTGACGTTGTTGAAGGCGACGAAGCCCGTGAGTTCGCGTTCCGCGATCAAATCCAGCGCCTGCCCGGCATCGAAGGATTTCTGGAAGGCGATCGCGGCTCCATGGCCCCAGGTCGCCGGAAGCGTCAGCACCATGGCCATGCCGTAGAACAGCGGGCCGCCGTGGAACACGCGATCGCCGGGCGTCATGCCCATCCTGGCGCCGACCTCGCGGCCGTTCTCCACCATTCGGGCGTTGACGATCTCCACGCCCTTGGGCTTGGCGGTCGACCCCGACGTATAGAGGATCATGCCGATTTCGTGCCCGGCGGACTCGGCCTCGGCCAGTCGTGCCGCGGGCACGCCTTCGCCCATTTCCAGGAACGCGGCAAATTCGAGCGCCCCCGGAATCCCGCCCGGCGACAGCGACACGACGCGCCGCAGATCGGGAAAATCGCGGCTGGCCACGATCCCGTTCTCGCCTGCCCCGAGCTCGGGCAGCAGGGCACGCAGAGCGCCGGCGAAATCCTGGCGCAGGAGCTGCGGGATGGCGAAGAGCACGCGGGCTCGCCCGTGCTCCATCAACCAGCGGATCTCCTCCTGCTTGGAGAAGCTGCTGAGCGGCGCCAGCACCGCGCCGATGCGGTTGACGCCAAGGCAGATTGCCATCCATTCGAGGGTATTGCCGTCGAGGACGGATACCACGTCGCCGCGCGACACGCCGCAGGCCAGCAGTCCGCGCGCGACCGCGTCGGCCCTGTCGTCCAGCTCGCGAAACGACAGAACGCCGCTTTCCGAGATTGCGGCCGGATGGTCCGGCAGCGTGCGGGCATTCTCGCGCAGCACGTCCGATATGTTGCGAAGCCTCGCCACTAGGACGCCCTCGCCTGCCGGCCGTGAAGCTCGAGCCTGCCATAGGTCCGGTCGATGCGGAGCACCAGTTCGTCGCGCTGGTTGAACACCTCGATGTCGACCCGGACGTCGACGGTCGCCTCTCCCGTCCGCTCGACCGACTTCACCGTCGACGAGGCATAGAGCGTGTCGCCGTAATAGGTCGGCGCATGGTGGGTTATGGCGTGGGCGGCGAGGAGCCCGTCGGGGTTGGGCCTGAAATCGCGATTGGCCACGCCCATGGCGATCGCGGTGATGAAGAGCCCATTGACGATCCGTTGCCCCTGGGCGGTCTTTTCGGAGTAGTTGGCGTCGATATGCAGCGGCGCGCGATTGACGCAGAGCAAGGTCGCGAACACGTCGTCAAACTCGGTAATCGTCCGGCCGGGCGTGTGCTGGATCACATCGCCGGGCTTGAGATCGAGAAGAGCGAGCTGCCGTGTCGCGCTCCATTTTTCAGTTCTTCCTGCCATTCCCGGTTTCCTTCGAATCAAACCCCGCAAGGCTTCGACGCCGCCTCTCACGAGACAGCAGGGTTTTTCGCCTTTCCCTGGCTTCCCGCGCGAGCAAGAAAATCACCAAGTATCTGATCGAACTGGATTTTCTGTTCCTTCCCGGCAACAACGTGAGCAAGGTCGTCCCAGACCATCCCTTCCGCGCCGGCTATCCCCTTCTCGAGCGGAAGCGTCAGCCGCGGCCCGGTCAGCACATCGGCCCCGGCGTGAAGGACGAAGGTCGGGGCCTTGATCGCATCCATCTGGCTGGTGACATCGTGCGCCAGACAGGCCTCGATCAGGCGTCCGTGCGCCTCCGCCCTGCCGCGCAGGGCGCCCCAGGCGCCATCGGGTCCGAGAATCCTGTCCCGGTGCATCTCGTAAAAACCCGGATCGAACGACAGAGCCGCCGCCATGAGCTGGAAATCGTCAAAGCCGAGTTGCAGATGCACCTTGCGGAACAGCTCGAGCTGGTCGGCGAAAATCTTGTCGGCGCGCGTCCAGGTGCCGGTCATGAACAGGCTGTCGACCAGGTCCGGCCGCAGGATCGCAAGCTTCTGGCCGACGCATGCGCCCATGCCGACAAGGCCGACGACCGCCGCGCTCTTCCATCCCAGCGCATCGAGCAGGCCGGCGACATCCGATGCGTACTGGTCCGTGGATGGCGTGGCGCCCGGCGTGTCGGTCGATTCTCCGATGCCGCGATAATCGAACAGCAGGACGCGGTAGTTCTTCATCAGAACCCTGGACACATTGCCTTCGTCGCCATGGCAGAACGTGCCCCAGCCTCCCATGCACACGGCATTCGGGCCTGAACCATGTATCTCGTAATACATGTCGTGATCGTTGATTCTCAGTATGGGCATCTGTCCTCACCTGTCATCCATGGTCCCGATGGCCCCCGCGGTCCGCCGCGGGGATCCGCCGCCGCCGCTCAGGCGACGACGCCCCGGCTCCGCAGTTCCTCGATCCGTTCCCCGCTCAGGCCCAGCATGTCCTGCATCACCATCGTCGTGTGCGCGCCGAGTTCCGGTGGCGCCGAAAAGGTTTGGCGGGCATTGCCGATCTTGATGGGATTTCCCGGCATCAGCTGGCTGGCGCCGTTCGGCAAAGGCACCTCGACGATCATCTCGCGCGCGCGCACCTGGGCATCGCCCAGCGCGTGCTCGAAATCGTTGACCGGCGCACACGGCACGCGCCGGCTGGTCAGTTCCTCGAGCCAGTGCTCGGCGTCCTTCTCCCGCAGGCGCTCGCTCATCAGCTCCTCGATCCTCGCCTTGTCGGCGAGGCGCTGCGGCTGGCTTTCGTAGCGCGGGTCGCGCAGGGCCTCGATGTCGAGGAGATCGACCACTTTCGGCCAGAAGCTGTCGAAGATGACGGCGATGATGATGTGCCGCGTACGGGTTGGAAAGGTGTTGTAGGGGACGTGGACGAAGTGCCCGTTTCCGACCTGGCCCGGCTGCTCGCCGGACATCAGATACATCGTCGCCATGTAGTTCAGCATCGAAACCTGGCAGTCGAGCATGGAGATGTCGACGCGGGTGCCCCTTCCGGTGCGGTTTCTCTCGTGCAGGGCGGCCAGCGTCCCGATGGCGGCGAACACGCCGCCCCCGAGATCGCCGATCGGTATTCCCGCCCTTGTCGGCCCGGCCTCGGGCAGGCCCGTGATCGACATGCCGCCGCCTATGCCCTGGGCAACCATGTCGAAGGCGGGACGGTCGCGGCCCGGTCCGGTAAGCCCGAAGCCGGTAACCGAACACGTGACGATGCGCGGATTCACGGCCGAGAGCGAGTCGTAGTCGATGCCCAGCCGCTCGGTCACGCCCGGGCTGAAATTGTCGAACACGACATCCGCCTGGCGCACCAGATCGAGAAAGACTTCCCGCCCTTCCGCGGATTTGAGATCGATGCCGACGCTCATCTTGCTGCGATTGAGTGTCATGAAATAGGCACCCATACCGCTGCGGGAGAACGATTCGTGGGTTTCGAGAAGCCGCCTCGTGCCCTCCCCTCCTCTCGGAGGCTCGACCTTGATCGTGCGCATGCCCATATCCGTCAGCAGCATCGTGCCGTATGGGCCCGAAAGCATGTGGGTGAGGTCGAGCATCAGGAAATCACTGAGGGAATTCAAGGCGAAACGAGTCCTTTTTTCATGAATGCCCGGCCGGGGCCGGCGGAAACGGGCCTGCCCGGCCGACGAGCCCCGGCAGGGAGCGCTGCAACTGGCCGGCCAGCCAGTTCGATGCCTCGATGGCGCGCAGCAGATCGACGCCCGTGGCGAGGCCGCTCCGCTCCAGCAGATAGACGGTATCCTCGGTCGCGATGTTGCCGGTCGCGGCCGGAGCGAAGGGGCAACCGCCGATCCCCCCCAGGCTCGCGTCCAGCCTGCGAACGCCCGCCGCGACAGCCGCCATGACATTGGCGGCTCCGGTGTTGCGGGTATCGTGGAAATGGGCCCTCAGCGGCATTGCGGGGAAGGCGCCGGCGAGCAGCCCGACGAGGCCGCCGACATCGCGCGGGACCGCAACCCCTATCGTGTCGGCAACGGCGAGCTCGTCCGGCAGAGCGCGGCCGACAGCCTCGCGCGCAATGTCGACGATCCGTCCGGCAGCGATCTCGCCCTCGAACGGGCAGCCGAAGGCGGCAGCGATGGTCAGGGTCGTGCCGACACCTGCCTCCCGGCCGATACGGGCCACCTCGGCCCATCGCTCGAGCGCCTGGACGACGGCAACGCCCTGGTTGCGCTGGCTGAAGGTTTCACTCGAAACCACGACGTAGTTGATCTCGTCGCATCCGGCGGCGACGGCGCGCCGCGCCCCGGCCTCGTTCAGGACCAGCCCGCAATAGCGGACGGACCGGCCGCGAGGCACCGCCGCCATGACGGCCTCCGCATCGGCCATCTGGGGAACCCGCTTCGGGTTGACGAAGCTGACCGCCTCGATCCTGCGAAGCCCGGCATCGATCGCCCGCGAGATGAGCGCGACCTTGGTCGCCGTGGAAACGACGGCCGGCTCGTTCTGGAGCCCGTCGCGGGGCGAAACCTCGATGATCTCGATCGGCTGCATCGGCTGCATTCACCGTTCAATTTTGTGTACAGTTATTTTTATTAGCATACAATTTTAGCGCAGCAACAGCAAAATTCAGGTCGTGCGCACAAAAATTCGGAGCCAGCCATCGAAGCGGCCAGCACAGTTTGAGCTCCAGCGCAGGAAACCGCCGGAACGGCTGGCCAAAAACGACCAGAGAGAGAGAGAGAGAGAGAGAGAGAGAGAGAGGGGGGGGGGGGCGACGACAGCAACCCGCGGCCGGAACGGCGACGCCGCGCCGGCCGGC
>JBLJBS010000083.1:0-28547 GCA_047637695.1 Aquamicrobium sp.
CTGAAGGCGCGCGCCGGCAGCGCGATCGACACCGGCAGGCGGCTCGCCTCCAGCAGTCGGCGGATGGTGACGCCGCGATGGTCAATGGTGAAGGTGACGTCGCCCTGATCGTCGCGCCCGGCATAGGACACCGCCTGCGGCAGGCGGAACGGGTCGAGCCGCAGGTCGCTGCCGGCCCAGACGGGTTTCAGGTCGGGTTTGGAAGCCGGTTTCGGAGCGGTATTGAGCCCGGTGTTCATGGTCGTGACTGCCTTCCTGTCTCTCCTGAGAGCCGGTTTTGCGGCTTCTCCGGGCAGCTTTTGCCGCCTCGTTATGGGCGTGACAGTAGGGGCCGGCGCGTTCCGTAGCGCTTAAAAATGAGGGTTAAGGTTTTCTCGCCTGCCGCGATGGTTATCGCTTTGCAACCTGCGGTAACAAAACTTAAATCATCTTGTTAGGGTTCATGATCCCGGCCGGATCGAAGGCGGCCTTGATCCGCCGCATCAGGTCGGTGGCCACCGGCGGCGCGGTCGCGATCAGTTCGTCGCGCTTCATCCGGCCGATGCCGTGTTCCGCCGAGATCGAGCCATTGAACGCGCGCACCACCGCATGCACTGCATCGTTGACCTCGCGGTATCGGGCGAGAAACGCGGCCGGCTCCATGCCCAAAGGCTGCGATATGTTGAAATGCAGATTGCCGTCGCCCATGTGGCCGAAGGCGACGAGGCGCGCTGCCGGCTCGATCCGGGTGACGGCCTTCCATGCGTCCTCGATGAAGGCCGGAATCGATGCGACCGGCACGGAAACGTCGTGCTTGATCGACGCGCCTTCGCTGCGCTGCGCGTCCGACATCGATTCGCGCAATTTCCAGAGGTTCTCCGCCTGCCCGAGGCTGGCGGCGAGCGCGGCATCCTCGACCAGCCCGGTCTCGAAGCCCTCGCCGAGGATTTCCTCGATCAGGCCGCGCGCGTCCTCCGCCGAGCGACCGGAGGAGATTTCGATCAGCACATGCCAGGGATGGGAAGAGCCGAGCGGCGCGGCCGTGCCCGGCACATGGCGCAGCACGAAGGCCAGACTGTCGTCGATCATCAGTTCGAAGGCAGTCAGGCTCATGCCCGCCTTGCCGGAAGCGAGCGAGAACAGCGCCAGCGCGTCCTCCGGGGTTCGCAGCCCGACCCACGCCACCTCCCTGCCCTTCGGCCTGGGATAAAGCTTCAGCACCGCCGCGGTGATGATGCCGAGCGTGCCTTCGGCGCCGACGAACAGGTTCTTCAGGTCGTAGCCGGTATTGTCCTTCTTGAGCTTGCGCAGGTCGTCCAGCACCTCGCCGGTCGGCAGCACCACCTCGACGCCGAGGCAAAGCTCGCGGGCATTGCCATAGGCGAGCACGCCGGTGCCGCCGGCGTTCGACGACAGATTGCCGCCGATCTGCGCCGACCCCTGAGAGGCGAGCGACAGCGGAAACAGCCTTGCCGCCGCATCGGCGGCCTCGCGCAGCGCGTGCAGCGTCACGCCGGCCTCGGCGGTGATGGTGTTCGAGGCGATGTCGATCTCGCGGATGGCGGAAAGCCGCGACAGCGAAACCACGACCTCGCGGCCGGTCCTGTCCGGCACCTGGCCACCGACGAGGCCGGTATTGCCGCCTTGCGGCACGATCGGGGTGCCGGCCTCGCTGGCCAGCTTCAGGATCGCGGCGACCTCGGCGACGCTGCCGGGGCGCAGCACCAGCGGCGTCACGCCCGGCCAAAGGCCCCGGCGCTCGGTGACGAAGGGTTCCGCTTCGGCAGGATCGCTCAGCGCGTGGCGCGCGCCGACGATTGCTGCAAAACGTCCGATCAGGCCGGCATCCATGGTCTTCACCTGTCCCTTGGCGCGGCGGCGCGGCCGAGCCGGTCGGCGATCGCTTCCCCCAGCCCATGGCGGGGAATCGGCTCGACGGCAATTGTTGCGGCGCCTGCGCCGTCCAGTGTCTTAATGTGGTGGTAGAGATTGGCGGCGGCCTCGCGCAGATTGCCCGTTCCGGACAGGTTGAGCATGGCGACCGCGTGTTCCGCGCCGGCGATCCGTTCCGGCCCGAAGGCGAGCAGCGCCTCGCCGGCCTTCACCTCGGCCGCATCGAGGCGCATCGCGGCTTCCGGCGCATAGTGGGAAGCCATCATGCCCGGCGCCTCGATGCCCTTCTCACCCCCACGCAGCACCGCCATGCCCAGCACGGCCTCGATCTCCTGCGCCGTCGCCCCGCCCGGCCGCAGGACGCGCGCGCCTCCGTCCTCCACCTTGACGATGGTCGATTCGAGCCCGACGGGCGTCGCCCCGCCATCGGCGATCAGCCCGATCTTCAAACCAAGGTCGTCATTGACGGCTTCGGCAGTGGTGCCGCTGATGCGGCCGGAGGAATTGGCAGAAGGCGCGGCCAGCGGCCGGCCAAGCACCGCGATCACTTCGCGCGCGAAGCCCTGCGGCATCCGCACCGCCACCGTGTCGAGGCCGGCCGTCACCAGCGGGTGGATGCCGTAGCCGGGGCGCAGCTTCAGCACCAGCGTCAGCGGGCCGGGCCAGAAGGCTTTGGCAAGCTTCAGCGAGGCGTCGTCGAAGGCGGCGATCTCCTTCGCCATGTCGAGATCGGAGACATGGACGATCAGCGGGTTGAAGCGCGGCCGGCCCTTGGCCTCGAAGATGCGCGCCACCGCCTCGCCATTGGTTGCGTCGCCGGCAAGGCCGTAGACGGTCTCGGTCGGCAGCGCCACGACCTCGCCGGCGGCAAGAGCCGCCAGCGCGGGTTGCAGGGCTTCATCGAGCGGCAGGATTTCGGCCAAGCGCCTCGCCTTCGGAAATGAAATGGTGCCAGAATGGTTACTGCGTAACCTGCTGGCACGGCAAGGAAAACCCTTCGGGAACCCGCAGAACGGATTTGTTAATCCCTGAACCGCTAAAATACCCCCGTGTTTCCATGCGCGCCGGGCGGGGAAAATGCCCGCGCGTGAAAACGACGAGTGTGTTCATGCGTAAAGTCGTTCTTTCCGGGCTGGCCTCGGCAGCGTCGCTTATCGGGCTTGCGGCAAGCGCCGCCGCTTCCTCCATCGTCACCATCGCACCACCACAGGCAACGCCATCGATCCTGAGCGCCGGCGAGGCAGCACCCGCGCCGATCGAGGCGACGCCTGTTGCGGCAGCTGACAAAGGCGAATCGGAAATCCTCGCCATCGGCAATTCGGTTCTCGCCGTCGGCGCCGACGCCATCCCGCCGTCTCGCGAGGAAGTCGCGGCGATTGCCGCGCCGCCGGCAGAAGAACCGGCCCTGCCCGGCTGGCTCACGGACGATTCCGCGCCTTCCCTGCGCGGACCGCAAGAGTAGCCGCTCAGCCGGCGATCTTCGAGAAATCGGCCATCTGCCCGGTCGCGCCGCGAATGCGCGAAAGCAGCGCCAGACGGTTGGCGCGCACGGTTTCGTCGTCGTCATTGACCAGCACCGCCTCAAAGAAGGCATCGACGGGGCGGCGAAGCGCCGCCAGCGCCTGCATCGCGGCTGAGAAGTCCTGTCGCCCGATGGCATCGCCCGCCGCGTGCTCGGCATGGGTGACGGCCTCGTGCAGCGCGCCCTCCTCGTCCTGACGGAACAGCGACGGATCGACCTCTTCGGCGATCCTTGTGCCCTTCTTTTCCTCGGCGGCGAGGATTTTGGCGGCGCGCTTGGTCCCGGCCAGCAGGTTCTGGCCGTCCTCGGAATCGAGGAAGATGCCGAGCGCGGCGACGCGGGAGACGACCAGCAGCAGGTCGTCGGCTTCGGGCGAGATCACCGCGTCGATCAGGTCGTGGCGCGCGCCCTTGTCGCGCAGATAGACCTTCAGACGGTCGTGGAAGAAGGAAAGGAGATCGCGGTCGTCGCCCGTCGCATCCAGCAGCTGCAGGCGAATCCCGTTCTCGACCACGATGCGGATGACGCCAAGCGCGGCGCGGCGCAGCGCATAGGGGTCCTTCGAGCCGGTCGGCTTCTCGTCGATGGCCCAGAAGCCGACGAGCGTGTCGAGCTTGTCGGCCAGCGCGACCGCGATCGAAACCGGGTCGGAAGGCACCGAATCCGACGGCCCCTGCGGCCGGTAATGCTCCTCGATCGCGGCGGCGACGGAAGCGTCCTCGCCCTGCAGCAGGGCATATTTGCGGCCCATCGCGCCCTGAAGCTCGGGGAACTCGCCGACGACCTCGGTTTGCAAGTCGGCCTTGGCCAGCACTGCGGCGCGCTCGGCCAATGCTTTCTCCGCGCCGACCAGCGGCGCAAGTGCGGCAGCCAGCCTGCGGATGCGTTCGACGCGCTGCCCTTGCGTTCCCAGCTTGGCGTGGAAGGTCACGTCGAGATGGTCGAGCCGCGCCATACGCTGGTCGAGCGGCTTGTTCAGATCGAGCGCGAATTTTTCGGCCGATGCGGTCAGCGAGGCCAGGTCCGGCAGGTCGGCCTGATCGGTCTTCCAGAAATGCACCGCGTCGGACAGGCGCGCCCGCACCACCTTACCGTTGCCGCGCGCGATCTCGGCGCCGCCATCGCTGGCCTCGATGTTTGCGACCAGAACGAAGCGGCTGGAGAGCTTCTCCGCCTCGCCGCGCGGGCGGGTGACGAAGCATTTCTGGTTGGCGCGGATGGTCAGGCGGATGACCTCGGGCGGAATGCCGAGGAACGACTGCTCGAACTCTCCCATCAGCACCATGGGCCATTCGACCAGCCCGGAGACCTCTTCCAGAAGCCCGTCGTCCTCGACCAGATCGAGGCCGGCGGCGAAGGCGAGATTGCGGGCATCGTCGAGGATGATGCGCTTGCGCCGCTCGGCATCGAGCACGACCTTTGCGGCTTCGAGCTTCGTCACGTAATCGTCGAAGCGCTTGACGGTAATGGCTTGCGGCGCATGGAAGCGATGGCCGAAGGTGACGTTGCCGGCGCGGATGCCGTCGACCTCGAAATCGACCACTTCGGGGTCGGCGGTTTCCGGCCCGAACGTGCAGAGGATGGATTGCAGCGGCCGCACCCAGCGCAGGCTGCCGGGCTTTGCCGACGCCGCGCCCCAGCGCATCGATTTCGGCCATGGGAAACCGCGGATGACGCCGGGCATCAGGCCGGCAATGATCTCCTCCGCCACACGGCCGGGTCGCGAAATGTGGGCGACGTAGAAATCGCCCTTCTTCGGGTCGGTGTGGACATGCGCCTGCGCGACCGATTCGAGCCCGGCCTTGCGCAGGAAACCCTGGATCGCCTGTTCGGGCGCCGACGTCGACGGCCCCTTGATCTCCTCGCGGATATCCTTCGAACGCGCGGTGACGCCGCGAATGTCGAGCGTGAGCCGGCGCGGCGTCCAGTATTCGGTCGCGGCCTCATAGGTCAGCCCTGCCTCGACCAGCCCGTCGGCGACCAGCTTCTTCAGGTCGCCAGCCGCTTTCCGCTGCATGCGCGCAGGAATTTCCTCGGAACGAAGTTCAAGCAGAAAGTCAGGCATCAGCGCACCAGTTCAGCGGTCGTGCAGACGATTGCGAAGCGGTCGGCGAGCGCGGCAAGCTCGGCCGCATGCAGGGACGCGGCCGGGATAACGCCATCGCCGCCCTGCGCGGGCAGGTCGCGCGTCGCGGTCGCGTCCGAGACGACGACGACACCGAAGCCCTGCTCGCTGGCCGCCCGCGTGGTCGAGGAGACGCACATATGCGTCATGAAACCGACGACGACGATGCGCTTGCGGCCGGTGGCGTCGAGCGCTTCCTTCAGCGACGTGCCGGCGAAGGAATTGGGCAGGCCCTTGTCGACCACAGTCTCGTCCTCGAGCGCGGCGGCCTGCGGCGCCAGCTCGAAATAGGGCGTGTCGGGGCCGAACAGGCCACCCGGCTGGCCCTTGTGGCGGACATGGATCACCGGCGCACCGGCCAAACGCGCGGCCGCCAGCAGCGCCGCAATATTGGCAAGCGCGGCATCGACGCCATGGAGCGGCAGCCGGCCGTCGACATATTCACGCTGGGCGTCGACCACGACAATGGCGGTCTGGCCAAGATCGGGCGGGGTCAGGTCGGCGCCGGCGAGCTGAAGCAGGGTCTTTGCCACACTCTGGGCCATCATGCCGCCTCCGGCTTCCAGCCGAGGCCGCCGGCCTCGGTTTCGAGGAACGCCTCGCCGCACGCCTTGGCGAGGTTGCGCACGCGCAGGATATAGCTCTGCCGCTCGGTGACGGAGATGACGCCGCGCGCGTCGAGCAGGTTGAAGGCATGGCTTGCCTTGATGCACTGGTCGTAAGCCGGAAGCACCATGCGATGCGGCTGTCCCTGCGGCCGGTTGGCGCCGGCGGCGAGCAGGGCGACGCATTCCTTCTCGGCATCCTCGAAATGACGGAACAGGATGGCGGTGTCGGCGAACTCGAAATTGAAGCGCGAATATTCCTGCTCGGCCTGAAGGAAGACCTCGCCGTAAGTGACCTTTTCCGCGCCCTCGCGACCGTTGAAGTTGAGGTCGTAGACATTGTCGACGCCCTGCACATACATCGCCAGCCGCTCGAGCCCGTAGGTCAGCTCGCCGGCGACGGGCGCGCATTCGATGCCGCAGACCTGCTGGAAATAGGTGAACTGCGACACTTCCATGCCGTCGCACCAGCATTCCCAGCCCAATCCCCATGCGCCAAGCGTCGGGCTTTCCCAATCATCCTCGACGAAGCGGATGTCGTGCAGCTTCGTATCGACGCCGATGGCGTCGAGCGAGCCGAGATAGAGCGACTGCAGGTCTGGCGGATTGGGCTTCAGGATCACCTGATACTGATAGTAATGCTGCAGCCGGTTGGGGTTCTCGCCATAGCGGCCGTCCTTGGGCCGGCGCGATGGCTGGACATAGGCGGCGTTCCACGGCCGCGGCCCCAGCGCGCGCAGCGTCGTCGCCGGATGGAAGGTGCCGGCGCCGACCTCCATGTCGTAAGGCTGGAGAATGACGCAACCTCGTTCCGCCCAATAGTTGTGCAGGGTCAGGATCAAGCCCTGGAACGATCGGGTCGGATGCATGTGGGCAGGCAGGCTGGCGTTCACGGACAGAGCTCGCAGCGGCATGGACGGGAAAGGCACCCGTCCTAGAACTGCGGCCGGCAGGCGTCAAGGCAAGAGAGGGGGGCGAGAGACGGGACGCGCGCCCATCGCACGATGGTCCGGCCCTTCCGGCTCAGCCGGTCTTGCCCGGCCGGTCCCGCCCCGTCAGCGGCCTGTCACTTGCCGGGCTGCGGCAGATTGAGCTGCTGGCCCGGAACGATGCGACCAGGATCGCCGCGCAAGGCGGGGTTCAGATCGAGCAATTCGATGTAGCGGTTGCCATTTCCGAGAATTTCAGCGGCAATGGACCACAGCGACTGCCCCGGCTGGACGGTGTGGAGCGCCGGGCCGACGGAAACGGTCTCGACTTCCGGCTCGGTCGCGGCCTTTCGTCCGTCCACGCTTTCCGGCAGCGGCACCTCGCCGGCGCTCGCATCCTCGGCCTTTCGGGTTTCCGCGTCCGTCGGCAGACCGTCGGCCAGCTTCTTCTCGACCTCTTCCTTCAGCTTCTGGTCGGGGTCGAGCGCCAGCGCGTGCTTCCACTGGAACCCCGCTTCGAGCGTGCGGCCGACGCGCCAGTAGGCATCGCCGAGATGATCGTTGAGGATCGGGTCGGCCGGCATCAGCCCGACGGCGCGCTCAAGTTCGCGCACGGCATCGTCATAGCGGCCGAGACGGTAAAACGCCCAGCCGAGCGAATCGACGATGTAGCCGTCGGAAGGGCGCAGATCGACGGCGCGCTGGATCAGGCTCAGGCCTTCTTCGAGGTTGACGTTCATGTCGACCCAGGAATAGCCAAGATAGTTCATCACCTGCGGCTGGTCGGGGAAAAGCTCCAGCGCCTTGCGGAAGTTCGGCTCGGCTTTGTCCCACTCCTTCAGCCGCTCATAGGCGATGCCGCGCTGGTAGAAGACGTTCCATTCGGCACGCGTCGGCGTGGCGATCCGCGCCACGGCGCGATCGTAAATGTCGGCGGCGGCGCGATAGTTCTCCTGCGAGGCATAGACGCCGCCCAGCGAAAGATAGGCGCGGATATCGCCCTCGTCTTTGGCCAGCGCGGTCTTCAGATGGCTGATGGCCTCATCGTTGCGCTTCAGGTCGGCGAGGTTGAGGCCGAGCTGCAGTTCCGCCACCCGCTTCATCGGCGAAGCGGCGGGAATGCGCTCATAAAAGGCGATGGCACCCTCGGCGTCCTGCTGCTGCTCGGCAACGCCGGCAAGCTGGATCAGAACCGCATCGTTCTTCGGCGTCAGCGCAAGCGCATAGTTCAGATAGAGCCTGACGAACGATTCGCCGCCGCTGCGGTTCATTGCCGTGGCGATGTTGAGAAGCGTCTCGGCAGCGCCCGCCCTGACATCGGCAACCAGCGGCGCGACCGCGCGGCCGTCCTTGATGCGCTGGCGCAGCGCCTCGATCGTCAGGCGTCCGGCGGCGAAAGCGTCCGCCTTGTCGAGAACGGCAAGAGCCGCATCGCGGTCGCCGTTGCGGACGAGGAAACCGGCATAGGCCTCGAGCAACCGAAGATAGGTCTCCGGCGCGGCGCCGGCCGCGCCGAGATTGTCGGCGGCCGCTGAAAACGCCGCGCGCGCGACATCGGCCTGACCGGCCTGCTCGGCGATCAGCGACCGGTGGTAGGCGATGAACAGCTCATACCATTCCGGCCCGGAAAGGGCGTCGAGCGCGGCCAGCGCGTCGTCGCCATCGCCGGCGCCAAGCTTCGTCCAAGCGCTCATCAGGCCGGTAATCAGCCGGTCGAGATCCGATTCCAGCGACAGTTTCAGCCAGTAGCCGGCATCGTCGTATTTACCCTGGCGAATCGCATCGACGCCGAGCGCCAGCCGCGAGAAGCGCTCGACCTCCGGCACTTCCTTCAGTTTTTCGGCAAAAGGCAGCGCCTCGTCGAAGCTTCCCTGCGAAATCAGCCCGAGAAGCAGGCTTTGCTGAATGGTGCGGTTGTCCGGATCGAACGCGGCGGCACGGCGATAATAGGCGATCGCCGCATCGAGATCATTGTCGCTCTCGGCAATGCGCGCGGCAAGATAGGCGCCCGACAACGTGTTGACGCGGGCCGGCTCGTCGGGGGCCTTGATCGGAACCGCCGCCGCCCAGGCACCGGAGGCCGCGCTGGCGGCCAACCCGGCGGCCACGATCCAACGTCCTGTCAAAAGCCGCATCCTGTTCCTTCCTCTGGCCTTAGTAGAGTGGGCCTTCCCGTAGCCTTCGAAACCGCCACGGCCAGCCGACGCACGCCACTGCAGCAGCAACACTCCGGCGGCATCATAGAGCGGCACAAGCATGGCCTTTTTGCGGACGGCGTTCAATCGGCCGGCCAATGGCTGCGGCAGACGCCGCCGCGCTCAGTTGACCCTGCTGATGCAGAAGTCGATGACATCGAGCAGCGCGTCCTTCTGCGGCGTGGCGGGAAGAGGCGCGAGCGCGTCGCGCGCGATCTCGCCGAAATGGCGGGCGCGGCCGATGGTGTCGCCGATGGCTCCATGCTTGACCATCAGCCCGCGCGCGCGCTCCAGTGCGACGTCGTCGCTGGCCGAATCCTCGATCGCGTGCTTCCAGAACCGGCGCTCGTCGACGGTGCCGCGGCGATAGGCGAGGATGACCGGCAGCGTGATCTTGCCCTCGCGGAAGTCGTCGCCGACATTTTTGCCGAGACTGCGCGAATCGCCACCGTAATCGAGCGCGTCGTCGATCAGTTGGAAGGCGAGGCCGAGATTGATGCCGTAGGAGCGCAAAGCGGCGCGCTCGGCCTTCGATGCCTCGGCGATGATCGGCCCGACCTCGGCGGCGGCCGAAAACAGCGCAGCGGTCTTGGCCTTGATGACGGCGAGATAGTCGTCCTCGGTGGTTTCGAGATTCTTGGCGACACCGAGTTGCATCACCTCGCCCTCGGCGATCACCGATGCAGCGGCCGAAAGCACGTCGAGCGCCTCCAGCGACCCGACCTCGACCATCATGCGAAACGCCTGGCCGAGCAGGAAATCGCCGACGAGCACGCTCGCCTGGTTGCCCCAGATCATGCGGGCGGTGCGCTTGCCGCGACGCAGGTCGCTTTCATCGACGACATCGTCATGGAGAAGCGTCGCCGTGTGCATGAACTCGACGCTGGTCGACAGCTTGACATGGCCGTCGCCGCGATAGCCGAACATCTGGGCGGCGGCCAGCGTCAGCATCGGCCGCAGGCGCTTGCCGCCGGACGAGATCAGATGGTTGGCGACCTCGGGGATCATCTGGACGTCCGACCCGGCCTTCATCAGGATCAGTTCGTTGACGCGGCCCATATCCGCCCGCGTCAGCGCGATCAGCCCCTCGATGGATGCCTTCGCGCGCTTTCCATCCTCGATATCGACCACAACGCCCACCGAAAAACTCCTTGATGCAACCCTGCCGGCCGGCCTGAGAACGGCGCCGACGGCCGACTCTAGGCAGAGGCGAAGATGGCGGCAAGTGGCGAATTGGCGCAAAACGCACTGTTTCCGAGGGGACGGCAACGGTTTTCCCGGCCGGATCGGCGGGGATTTACATCGGCCGCGCAACCTGAAACCCTTCCCCACATGATCGAACTGATGCGTACCAATGACGCCGTCCTGATCTCCTTCGTCGAAGCGCTGCTGCGCGATGCGGGGATCGGCTTCTTCATCGCCGACAACAATATGAGCGTGGTTGAAGGCTCGCTCGGCATCCTGCCGCGCCGGGTGATGATTTCCGGCGACGACGCCGAAGAGGCGCGACGCCTGCTGGCCGATGCAGGCATTTCCGGCGAAACCAGAAACGGATGAGCCGCCGATGACCGCGGGCGTGCCCGATGCGGACGCACCGACGCAGGACGCCTTCCATCGCGGCCGGTTCGTGCTGGTGCAGCCACGCAAGGGCCACCGCGCCGGACTGGATGCGATGCTGCTCGCCGCGGCCGTGCCGGGCGGATTTGCCGGCAGGCTCGCCGATCTCGGCGCCGGTGCCGGCGCGGCCGGGCTGGCCGTCGCCGCGCGCTGTCCCGATGCGCATATCCTGCTCGTCGAGCGCGAACCGGAGATGGTGGCGCATGCCCGGCTGACGCTCGCCCACCCGGCGAACACCTCGTTCACCGGCCAAGTCGGCGTGCTGGCCGCGGACGTGACGCTGACCGGCAGGGCACGGCGCGACGCCGGCCTCGGCGACAACGCCTTCGATTTCGCGGTGATGAACCCGCCCTTCAATGAAGGTGCCGACCGGGCCTCACCGGATGCGCTGCGCCGGAGCGCCCATGTGATGGAAAGCGGCCTTCTGGAAAGCTGGCTGCGCACGGCGGGCGCGATTGTGAAGCCACGCGGCATGATGGCGCTGATCGCCCGACCCCAGTCGCTCGACGAAATCCTTGCCGCGTGCAGGGGGCGATTCGGCGGGCTGGCGCTGCTGCCCGTCCACCCACGCGCGGGCGATCCGGCGATTCGCTTGATCGTTCGCGGCGTGCGCGGCTCGCGCACCGCTCTCGCGCTTCATCCGCCGCTCATTCTCCATGATGGCGATGGCGCCGGCTTTTCCGGGCGGGCACAGGCCGCGATCAACGGCCACGCCACACTTTTCGGCGACTGACGCCCGCTTTCTGCCGCCACCGCCATTGCGCGGCAGGCGCGAGCGCCTACATGCGCAGGCGACCCGACGGAGAACGCCCACCGTGAAACAACTGTTCAACCGCCTGCTGCCCGCGTCCCTGCGCTCGACCGACATCACCATTCCCGTCATCCGGCTCAACGGCGCGATCATGGCCGGCGGCAACCAGTTCCGCCCCAGCCTGTCGCTGGCGACGACGGCGGCGGTGATCGAGAAGGCGTTCGCCTTCAAACAGGCCCCGGCGGTCGCCATTTCCATCAACTCGCCGGGCGGTTCGCCGGTGCAGTCACGGCTGATTTACAAGCGCATCCGCGATCTCGCTCGGGAAAAGAACAAGCGCGTGATCGTCTTCGTCGAGGATGCGGCCGCTTCCGGCGGCTACATGATAGCGCTGGCCGGTGACGAGATCGTCGCCGATCCGTCATCGATCGTCGGCTCGATCGGCGTCGTGTCGTCGGGATTCGGCTTCCAGGAGATGATAAAGAAGATCGGCGTCGAGCGCCGCGTTCACACCGCGGGCCAGAACAAGGCGATCCTCGATCCGTTCCAGCCCGAGAAGAAAGAGGACGTCGAGCGGCTTAAGACGCTCCAGCTCGAGATCCACGACACCTTCATCGACATGGTCAAGGACCGGCGCGGGGCGAAGCTCGCCGACGATCCCGACCTGTTCACGGGAATGTTCTGGACCGGCAAGAAGGGGCTTGAGCTTGGCCTCGTCGACGCGCTGGGCGACATGCGCTCCCACCTGAAGCAGCGCTATGGCGAGAAGACCAGGCTTCAGCTGGTTTCGGCGCCGCGCGGCTTTTTCAGCCGCCGGATCGGCCTTTCGCAAATATCCTCCCGGATATCCGGCGGCGCGGAAATCGCCGCGGCAGCGGCCGACGGGCTGGCCGACGCGGCGCAGGAACGCGCGCTGTGGGCACGACTTGGGCTTTGACCGGCGGCGAAAACGCTTTAATCTATAAGGCGACCGTGATCGGCCTTCACCGGCCATGATGCATCAGGGAGGACAGGAACATGCCGCAAATCATCCTCTTCGCCGTGCTCGGCGTGGTTGCCTATGTCGGCTATCGCTCGTTCCTGCGCGAGGCTGAACGCGTAACGGCGAAAGCGCGCCGGGCCGAGGCCGAGCAGCGCGCCGGCTCGCACGGCACGCTGGTCAAGGACCCTGCCACCGGCGAATATCACCTGACCAAGGACTGAGCCTGCCCGCAACATGGCCGACACGATCAGCGAGAACGCGCCGGCCAAGGTCAATCTTGCGCTGCATGTCACCGGCCAGCGCGCCGACGGCTATCATCTTCTCGACACGCTGGTGGTTTTCACCGCGACCGGCGACCGCATCCGCATCGCGCCTTCCGACAGCGACGGCTTCACCGTCAGCGGGCCGTTCGCCGCCGCCGTGCCGATGGATGGCTCCAACCTCGTCGTCAAGGCGCGCGACCTGATGCGCGGCATTGCCGGCGAGCGTGCCTTCCCGGTGACGATCGAGCTCGAGAAGAACCTGCCAGCGGCGGCGGGAATAGGCGGCGGATCGAGCGACGCCGCCGCGACCCTGCGAGCGCTGAACAGGCTGTGGCGGCTTGCGCTTCCCACCGCATCGCTGGCGCAAGCGGCGCTGCCGCTGGGCGCCGACCTGCCGATGTGCGTTTCGGCCGGCTCTCTGTTGGCGCGCGGCATCGGCGAGGCGCTGACGCCGGTTGCCGGCCTGCCCGAACTCGAAATGGTGCTGGTCAATCCGGGCGTTGCGGTGGCGACGCCCGCGGCCTTCAGGGGGCTTCGCAACCGCTGCAACCCGCCGCTTTCCGACCTGCCGCGGCGGCCGGGTTTCGCCGCCTTCGTCGACTGGCTCGCCGCCGCGCGCAACGATCTCCAGACGCCTGCCCTTGCCGTCGCACCGGAAATCGCCGGCGCGCTTGCCGCGCTCCATGACAGCGGCGCGGCGTTTGCCCGCATGTCCGGTTCGGGCGCAACCTGCTTCGGCCTCTACCCCTCGCGTCACGATGCCGCGCGGGCCGCGGCCGCCATCGCCGCCAGCCGACCGTCATGGTATGTTCAGTCCACAAGAACGATAGCCGGAACGATAGAAAGCGGGGCCTGACCATCATGGGACACAGCGACGAACACCGTCCGTTCCTGCCCGTGGGCTTCGCCGTCCTCACCGTGTCGGACACGCGCACGCTGGCCGATGACAGATCGGGCGACACGCTGGCCGAACGCATCGAAAAGGCCGGTCACCGGCTGGCGGGGCGGGAAATCGTCACCGACGACGTCGAAGCGATCCGCGCCATCGTCCGCCGCTGGACAAACGACCCGGCGATCGACGCCATCGTCACCACCGGCGGCACCGGCTTCACCGGCCGCGACGTCACCCCCGACGCGCTGGAATCGCTGTTCGAGAAGCGCATGGAAGGCTTCTCGCATGTCTTCCACCGCATCTCCTACGACAAGATCGGCACCTCGACGATCCAGTCGCGGGCGACTGCCGGCACCATCGGAACCACCTTCGTCTTCTGCCTGCCCGGCTCGCCCGGCGCATGCCGCGACGCCTGGGACCACATCCTCGAACAGCAGTTCGACTACCGCCGCCGGCCGTGCAATTTCGTGGAAATCATGCCCCGCCTCGACGAGCATCTGAAACGCGGCGGCGGCAAGCCGGGCTGAGAGGGGCTTTCCCTCACGGGAGCGCGGATCGAAACGGCCCGTCGAATTCCGTCGCGACCCTGAGCGAGCACCGCTCATCCCTTCTGGCCATTGTCACATATCCGTACTCGCGGCTCCGCACGCCCGCGACCGGGCCGGGGATGGCGTCCCGTTGTCGATCGGACGCCATCCGCCGGTTCGGGTTGTTGACCGAAAAAGTTCTTGCTTTGTTCTGATTTCCGGTTAGGAATAATTTCATCGAAGAGTCGCCCGGCACCATCGTGGAGACCCGGAATGGAACCGATCAGACAAGCAGACATGGCCGCCTTTTCCGCAGGCGGCGCGCCGCTCGCCAATGCGGTGATCGAGGAAAGCGGCGTGCGCGTCGATTTCGAGCGCCGTCGCGGACGCGGCGCCGGCATCAATCCTTCCGGCCGCTTTGAGCCTACCTCGCGTCATGTTTTCGACGATGGCTGGAACAATCTCGAAGACCTGCCGGCGTTCAAGACGCAGGTGCAGGTGGAGCGGCCGCGCACCATCATCACCCGCAACGATTCGCCCGACATCGGCTTCGACCGCTCGGTAAATCCCTATCGCGGCTGCGAGCACGGCTGCATCTATTGCTTCGCCCGGCCGACCCACGCCTATATGGGGCTGTCGCCGGGGCTGGATTTCGAATCGCGGCTGTTCGCCAAGCCCGATGCGCCGCGCCTGCTGGAGCGGGAGCTGACGAGGCCGGGCTACGAGGCCCGCACCATCGCCATCGGCACCAATACCGACCCCTACCAGCCGATCGAACGGCAGTGGCGCATCATGCGCGAGGTGCTCGAAGTGCTGGAGACGCACAACCACCCGGTCGGCATCGTGACAAAATCGGCGCTGGTGACGCGCGACATCGACATCCTCTCGCGCATGGCCGAGAAGCGCCTTGCCAAGGTGGCGCTTTCCGTCACCACGCTCGACCGGGAACTGGCGCGCACCATGGAGCCCCGCGCCTCGACACCGCCGAAGCGGCTGGAAGCGATCCGGGCGCTCAGCAATGCCGGCATTCCCGTCTCGGTCCTCGTCTCGCCGATCGTGCCAGCGGTCAACGATCAGGAGATCGAGCGCATCCTCGAATCGGCCCATGCCGCCGGCGCGCGCGAGGCCGGCTACATCATCCTGCGGTTGCCGCTGGAAGTCGCGCCGCTGTTCAAGGACTGGCTGCTGCGCAACTACCCCGACCGCTACCGCCATGTCATGTCGCTGATCCGCTCGATGCGCGGCGGCAAGGATTACGACGCCGAATGGGGCAAGCGGATGAAGGGAACCGGCCCTTACGCCTGGCAGATCGGCCGCAGGTTCGAGATCGCGGCCAAGCGTCTCGGCCTGAATGTCGAGCGGCGACGGCTGCGCAACGACCTGTTCAAGCCGCCGGCCAGGGCCGGCGAGCAGCTGATGCTGCTCTGACGGCTTCGGCCGTCCGCCGATGTGCGGACGGCTTTCATCCCACGTTTCCGTCCGGCACTCCTGTCCCCCATGAGCCAGACGGTCGCCTTCCCCGTCCCGCCCCGATGGCGGGGAAGGCTTGCGGAGGATCGGGACCGATGCGAGCATCGCCGCACCATGTCTCGCGCGCGTCCCGATTCTCCGTTTCTTTTCGACCTGCCGCTCCGGCCCGACTTTGTGCTCGAGGCGGCGGCGCAGCGCGACGGCTTCTGGCCGGTCGCCGGCACCGACGAGGCCGGCCGCGGCCCGCTGGCGGGACCGGTAGCGGCGGCGGCCGTCATTCTCGACCCCGACGACATTCCCGCAGGCCTCGACGATTCGAAGCGGCTCGACGCGGCTGCGCGCGAAACCGTGTTCGCCGACATCATTTCCCGTGCGAAGGCGATTTCATTCGCCTCGGTCTGCGCCGGGTCGATCGACGCCGGCGACATCCGCAAGGCGAGCCTCGAAGCGATGCGCCGGGCGGTGGCAGGGTTGTCGCTGCAGCCGAAGATGGTGCTGGCCGACGGGCGCGACGTTCCGCCCGGTCTTTGCTGTCACGGTCGCGCGGTGGTCAAGGGCGACCAGCGCTCGCAGTCGATCGCGGCGGCCTCGATCGTCGCCAAGGTGCTGCGCGACCGCATGATGATGCGGGCGGGCGCCTGCGACGGCCGCTACGGTTTCGAGGTTCACATGGGCTACGCCACGGCGCGGCACCGTTCGGCGATCATCGAGCACGGCCCGGCGCTTCGCCTGCACCGGCTGTCATTCGCGCCATTCCGAACATGAGCCGGGCTGAGGCGCACCGCCATTTGAGTTCACAGCCATGTTCGGCTGATCCTCTACGAACATCGCCGAAATCTACACCCGGAAGGCTGACAAAGCCCGCCTCGCAGAACGCGCCGCGAACAAGCTATACCCGCACCAGAAAAAAGGTGCGGGGAAATAATTTGTTAACGAATTGATTTACAACTACTTTTTAGGTGGTCGTTAACATTCCCTCAAGGTTAATGCCGCATTATCGCCGCTCAACAGACAGTGTTCGCGTTTCTGGAGAGTGTTCGTGTTGCGTCGACTTGTCCTGAGCAGGCGAGCCCCCGCCCGGCTCATGCGTTCTTCCGCCGCCCCCCTCGTCATCGGTATCGCCATTTTGTTCGGCTCGCCGACTCCGGCCGCCTTTCAGGATATGGCGAGCTTCGTTGCCGGCACAGAAAGGGCGTCGGCGCGCTGGGGCGGCTTCGTCGAGAAATCGGTTGCGGGTTCGGTCCACAGCGCCGAGATGCCCTTTGTCGACCAGGAAACGACGGGATCGGTATCGGGCAGCGGGCTGGTCGCGCCCGGCCTCGGCGCCGTGGCCCTGCGCGGCAAGGCTGAGTTAAGCGACACGCCGGACGAAGCCCGCATCAACCGCGCCGACAAGCGCGGCCGCGTCGCCAACGTCGTGCCGGTCGCACCGCCGAAATCGTTCGATGCCGGCTCGGTGTTCCAGCGCACCAGCATGATCGACATGCCCGAAGGCCAGCCCGACATGGCGATGGCCTTCGTCGACCCCGCGATCAAGGGCAAGGAAATCGAGATCGCCGCCGCCTTCCACGTCCGCGAGGACACGAGAAGCGAACCCGGCGTTCCCGCTTTCCTTGCTTCGCTGGTCAACAACGACCGCCCGGACATCCTCGCCACCGCCTACGGGCCGGCCGAGCCCGACTATGCCCGCGCCTCGCCCTTCGCCAGCCTGCTGCAGGAAGAAGAGGCAGGCGGCCGCTTCGTTCCCCCGGTCGTCGAGGGCGATCATATGTGGATGAGCAGGCCGCTGCCGGAGCATGTCTTCACAGCCGCGGAGCAGAAATGCCTGGCCGAGGGCATCTATTTCGAAGCCCGCGGCGAGGACGTGAAGGGACAAGCGGCCGTGGCGCAGGTCATCCTCAACCGCGTGCGCAATCCCGCCTATCCCTCGACCATCTGCGGCGTCGTCTACCAGAACAAGAGCTGGCGCAACCGCTGCCAGTTCTCCTTCGCCTGCGACGGCACCCGCCCCCGCGTCCGCAGCGAGCAACATTATCGCGTGGCGAAGGAGGTGGCGATGGCCGTCACCGCCGGCAAGATATTCATCCCCGAGGTCGGCTCGGCCACGCATTATCATGCAACCTACGTCAATCCGCGCTGGGCGCGCACCATGGAGAAGATGAAGAAGATCGGCCTGCACATCTTCTATCGCACCCATGGCGGCGGCTGGAGTTAGGCCGCCATCGGCCTTCGCCCGTTGCCGGGATTCGCACGAATCCTTACCCGCCAATCCCGGAGCCACGATCTCCTGACTCCAACTTATTGATAAATATCGCGAATTAAGTTCCCCCAGATCGGGCCGTCCCGGCTTGACTGCATTGGGGGGTCTCACTATGTTGCGCGCGACTTTGAAAGCGGAAAGCCGAACATGGTTGTCCGGGCAGGAGGTTGCGATGGCCGGCTCTGAAAAGCCGGGCGAAGCGGAAGATCCCTCGCCCGAGATCGCAGGCCGACCGACCGGGGGCGACCGGGACGATCTCGAGCGCCGCAGCCGTGAACTGGACAAGGCGCTGTCGGCGAAGAGGCCGGCCACCGACGTCCGCGAAGCACGCGGCAAGCCCGGAACGGACGGCGTGACAGGTTTCGGCCAGGCACTCAAGCTGTCGAGCGAGTTCATCGCCGGCGTGGTTGTGGGTGCCGGGCTCGGCTGGCTGATCGATCGCATCGCGGGGACATCGCCCTGGGCGCTGATCGTCTTTCTGCTTCTCGGCTTCGTCGCCGGCGTCCTCAACGTCCTGCGTTCCGCGGGGCTGGTTGCGGAACCGAAGGCGGGAATTTCTCGCTCCGAAACGGAGCGGCGGGACGGCAACTGAATTAGCGCCGCATGGCGCGCGACGCATTGAGGGGGTCCAGGTTGGCCAACGATCCGATCCACCAGTTTCACATCACGAAATTGATTCCGATCGAGATCGGCGGTTTCGATCTCTCGTTCACCAATTCGTCGCTGTTCATGGTCGCCACGGTCGCGACCGCGGGCGCGTTCCTTTACCTGACCACCGCGAGCCGCGGCCTGGTGCCGAGCCGGCTGCAGTCGCTGTCGGAAATGTCCTACGAGTTCGTCGCCAACATGCTGCGCGACGCCGCCGGCACCGGCGGCATGCGGTTCTTCCCGCTGGTGTTCTCGCTGTTCA
Source organism: Aquamicrobium sp. (assembly GCA_047637695.1). GTDB lineage: Bacteria > Pseudomonadota > Alphaproteobacteria > Rhizobiales > Rhizobiaceae > Aerobium. The sequence goes on from JBLJBS010000083.1 coordinate 18,921, forward strand.
TGTTCATTCTGGTGTCGAACATGTTCGGCATGTTCCCCTATTTCTTCACGGTCGCCAGCCACATCATCGTCACCTTCGCGCTGGCCATGCTGGTCGTCGGCACCGTCGTCGTCTACGGCTTCTGGAAGCACGGGCTGAAGTTCCTCGGCCTGTTCGTGCCTCAGGGCGTTCCGGGCATTCTGGTGCCGCTGGTGGTGCTGATCGAGGTCATCTCGTTCCTTTCCCGCCCGATCAGCCTCTCCGTCCGTCTTTTCGCCTCGATGCTTGCGGGCCACATCACGCTCAAGGTCTTCGCCGGCTTCGTCGTCTCGCTCGGTTCGCTCGGCGCGCTGGGCATCGGCGGCGCGATCCTGCCGCTGATCATGGTGGTGGCGATCACCGGCCTCGAATTCCTGATCTCGTTCATCCAGGCCTATGTCTTCACGATCCTGACCTGCATGTATCTCAACGACGCGCTGCATCCCTCGCACTGAGCGGACGCGGACTGTCTTCACCGGCGGATGGCCGCCTGAAACGAAACCCGGATTATCAAAGATTCCATCGAAGGAGTTCTACAATGGAAGCTGAAGCAGCGAAGTACATCGGCGCCGGTATCGCCACCCTCGGCATGGGCGGCGCGGGCATCGGCCTCGGCCACATCTTCGGCAACTACCTTGCCGGCGCCCTGCGCAACCCCTCGGCCGCCGACGGTCAGTTCGGCCGCCTGATTTTCGGCTTCGCCGTGACGGAAGCCCTGGGCATCTTCTCGCTGCTCATCGCGCTTCTGCTCCTGTTCGCGGTCTGATCCGCAGGCAGTTTAGCCGGCCGCTCCAGAAGCGGCCGGTCTTTCTCTAGACAGGGGTAGTCCATGTTCACGGCGCCTGCATTCGCGCAGGGGACGGAAGCGGGACCGGAAGCCGAGGCGCACGACGCGCCGGAGACGCATTCCGAGGTCGGTGTCGAGCACGACGCCGGCGGCAGCTTTCCGCCTTTCGATTCCTCGACCTTTCCGTCGCAGCTTCTGTGGCTGGCGATCACGTTCGGACTCTTCTACCTTTTCCTGAAGAAGGTGGTCCTGCCGCGCATTGGCGGGATACTTGAGGTGCGCAGCGACCGCATCGCGCAGGATCTGGGCGAAGCCGCACGCCTCAAGGAAGAGGCGGACGCGGCGGTTGCAGCCTACGAGCAGGAACTGGCCGACGCCAGGGCCAAGGCCAACGCCATCGGGCAGGATGCCCGCGACAGCGCCAAGGCCAAGGCCGAGGCCGAGCGCAAGAAGGTCGAAGCCTCGCTCGAGACCAAGCTCGCCGAGGCGGAAGCCCGCATTGCGCTGATCAAGGACGCCGCCATGCGTGACGTCGGCCAGATCGCCGAGGAGACCACCGGTTCGATCGTGCGCGAGCTGATCGGGTCGGATGCCGACAAGGCCGCCGTGACGGCTGCCGTCAAAGCGGCAAGGGGGTAAGGAATGGACGCTTCATTCTGGGCCCTTATCGGTCTCATCATCTTCGTCGCGATCGTCGTCTATTTCGGCGCGCCCGGCATGATCGGCAAGGCGCTCGACACCCGCGCCGAACGCATCCGCCATGACCTCGACGAGGCACGCCGCCTGCGCGACGAAGCGCAGCAGCTGCTGGCCGAGTATCAGCGCAAGCGCAAGGAAGCCGAGCAGGAGGCGGGCGAGATCGTCGCCGCCGCCAAGCGCGAGGCCGAGACGCTGGTGACTGAAGCCAAGCAGAAGACCGAAGACTATGTCGCGCGCCGCACGGCGCTGGCCGAGCAGAAGATCGCCCAGGCCGAGCGCGACGCGGTGGCGGAAGTGCGCGGTCGTGCCGTCGACATCGCCGTGGAAGCAGCTGGCAAGATTCTCGCCGAAAAGGTCGAGGGCGGTGCCGGCAGCACGCTGTTCAAGTCGGCGCTGTCCGAGGTCAAGGCCAAGCTCAACTAAGCCTGAAGACCTTTTACCGCATTTCGAAATGCCGCCTCCGGGCGGCATTTTTCATTGCGAAAGCCTGATCGTCGAACCGATCACCGTCCGTGCCCATCAGGGCGCCTTTGATGCGACACGCCGCAGGCCGGTATCGTGATAGAGAACATGCCGGACGAAATCGTCATGGCAGACGCGGCCTGCGACAGCGACCGCCGACGATCGGCCCTCGCTGCGGTGGCGGCAAGGGCGGCGTAGCTAAACCGCCCTTGCCTGTCGAAAGCGTGTTGCGATCTTTCAGATTCGTCCGCGCGCTTTAAACCCATGTTTCTATCCACGCCGTTGTCCCGAAACCGGCTCCCACTTTCGGGCGACAAGCTCTATGCGGCCGATCAATCGAAGCTGACGCTGACCTTCGGATTGCCGGCCAGCCCTTCATAGGCGACCGTCGCCTTCAACCCCGGCTTCGGGGCCAGCAGCGGGCCGAACGAACCGAGGCTGACGAGATCGCCTGCCTTGAACGAGACGCCATTGTCGCGCAGCCACAAAACGGCGTTGAGCGGATGGCCGAGAATGGCCGCGCCCGGCGCGCGCGACAGTTCCTGGCCGTCGCCGTCGGTGACGACCACCTGCATCGCGGCCAGCGACGACAGGAACGCCTCGCTCCGGTCGGCGGGGATCGCCGCGCCGAGCACACCCTTGCGCGCTCCGACATTGATGGCCGTGATCCTGTCGGCATTGAGCGCCTTCGGATTGTCGACCACGAGATCCGGCAGCTCGATGAACGGATGGATGGCGGAAATGTGCGCCAGCACCTCCTGCGGCGAGGTGGCGGCGTTGATGCCGTCATCGGCGACGACGACGATCATGTCGGCCTCGAAGCGCGGCAGCGCGCCCCAGGCGGCCGGCAGCACCGCTCCGTCATCGAGCATCATGTCGGCGAACAGGACGCCACGCACCGGCGAACTCGCGCCGAATGCCTTCTGGGCCGGCTCGCTGGTCAGCCCCGCCTTGTAGCCGGCGGGCGCGCCCCACTCCCGCGCCAAAAGTGCCACGAGCTTGCCCTGCGTACAGAGCGCATCCTCGATCGTGGCGACGTCGGGCGCCGGCGCCGGTTTCGCCGCGACGACATCCGCCGCGAGCTGCGCCACCGCTTCGTCGGACAGGCATTGCGCCCGGGCGATGCCTCCCGCCGCCAGCGCGACGACGAACGCCATTGCGGCTCCGCAGCCGCGAGCGAAATTGCAGATCATGATGGTTCCTCCCTGATATCGACACGCCGGCAGCCAGAGCGGCCTTACCGGCGATCCATATTCGCGCCGCAATCGCTTTCCGCCAAGCGGGGTCGGCAGAAGATTGAAACAGGAGAAAGGAGATACCCGCTCAGCGAACCTGATCGAGCAGGCGTTTGCATTCCAGAAGGTCGAACAGGGCTTCCTGCAACAGCGCCCGGTTGTCGCGCGACAGACGCCCCTCGCCGGCCTGCACGGGGCCGGCCTCATCCTGCTTGCCGAGATTGAAGAACCGCCTGCCCGGCCGCACCCGCGACTGGCCGACGAGCATCTCGTCATCGGACCGATGCTGGGACTGCGCGGACGGCACCTCGTCCTGCGCTTCCTCGACTTCCATCTCGGCCTGACGGCGCTGGGCGATAGCTTCGACAGCCGCGAGATCACCGGCCCCGATGGCGATGACGAACTGTACCCCATTGTCGCGCAGCAGCTTCTGCACGCCCTTGATCGTGTAGCCCTGATCGTAGAGCATGTGGCGGATGCCCTTGATCAGATCGACATCCTGCGGGCGATAGTAGCGGCGGCCGCCGCCGCGTTTCAGCGGCTTGATCTGGGCGAACCGCGTCTCCCAGAAGCGCAGCACGTGCTGCGGCAGGTCTAGCTGCTCGCCGACCTCGCTGATGGTGCGAAAGGCGTCCGGGCTCTTGTCCATGGGTTCTGGCATCCCTGCGCGTCGAATCGTCCGGCATTGAAGCGCTGCAGGAAGAGGGTTTCAAGCCACTTGCGCAAAGCCGCTCAAAGCGACGCCCTTATCGGCGGCACGAGACCCCTCGTCCGGGCTATTTCCTGGCCTTGGACTTGATCGCCTGATGCGAGCGCAAGATGCGCTGCTTGAGCACGTTTGACGCCTTGAAGGTCATGACGCGGCGGGGAAGGATCGGCACCTCCTCGCCCGTCTTGGGATTGCGGCCGACGCGTTCGTTCTTGTCGCGCACCTGAAAGGTCGCGAAGGAAGACAGCTTGACGGTCTCGCCGCGAACAATCGCCTCGCAGATCTCGTCGAGAACCATCTCGACAAGTTGGGCGGACTCGGTGCGCGACAGGCCAACCTTGCGATAGACGGCTTCTGCCAGGTCAGCGCGCGTAAGTGTCTTTCCCCCCATCGAGCGGTCCAACCATTTCGAACTATCTGAAAAATCCACAATATTTTCGGACGTTAAGAAATTGCCCGCTTCAGGTCAAGAACCTGAACCTTGAACGGCGAAGAGTTTCGCGCGTGGTTGACCGCGTCTTACCAGCGCAGCAGAACCGCGCCCCAGGTAAAGCCGCCGCCCATCGCCTCGAGCAGCACGAGGTCGCCTTGCCGGATGCGGCCGTCGGCGACCGCGGCGCCCAGCGCCAGCGGCACCGAGGCGGCCGAGGTGTTGCCGTGCAGATCGACGGTGACCACGACCTTCTCCTCGGCAATGCCGAGCTTCTTCGCCGAGGCATCGATGATGCGCCTGTTGGCCTGATGCGGCACGAACCAGTCGATATCCTGCGCGGTGACGTCGCCCCTGGCAAGGACATCCTCGACCACATCGGTGATCATCCCGACGGCGTGCTTGAACACTTCGCGGCCTTCCATGCGCAGGTGGCCGACCGTGCCGGTGGTCGAGGGCCCGCCATCGACATAAAGCTTTTCGCGGTGGCTGCCGTCGGAACGCAGGCTGGCGGCGAGAATGCCCCGGTCGGACGCGAGGCCAGGACTGTCGACGCCTTCGAGGACGATCGCGCCGGCGCCGTCGCCGAACAGCACGCAGGTGGTGCGGTCGTTCCAGTCGAGCAGGCGCGAGAAGGTTTCCGCGCCGATGACCAGCACGCGCCGGGCGAGACCCGATTTGATGTGGGCGTCGGCCGCCGTCACCGCATAGACGAATCCCGAGCACACCGCCTGCATGTCGAAGGCGAAGCCGTGGCGCATGCCCAGCCGTTCCTGAATCTCGACGGCGGTGGCGGGAAAGGTGTTGTTGGGCGTCGAGGTCGCCAGCACGATCATATCGATATCGGACGGTGTAAGTCCGGCATTCGTCAGCGCCGCGCGCGCCGCCGCCTCACCGAGCGAGGCGGTCGTCTCGTCATCGCCGGCGATGTAGCGCTGGCGGATGCCGGTGCGTTGGGCGATCCATTCGTCGGACGTATCGACCAGCGCCTCGAATTCGGCGTTCTTCATGATTCGGCGCGGCAGGGCGGTGCCGACACCGCGCACGACTGAGCGTATCATCTGCGCTTATCCCCGCTCTTCCTCGACCGCGTCGTCGCCACCGACGACACGCTTGCCGGGCCTGCCGCCATGGAAGGCATCCAGTTCCTTGCGGATACCGTCCATCAGACGGCTGCGGGCCATGTCGTAGCCCAGTTCCACGGCAGCGGCAAACCCTTCAGGGTCGGCGCCGCCATGGCTCTTGACGACGATGCCGTTCAGCCCGAGGAACACGCCGCCATTGGAGCGGCGCACGTCCATCTTCTCGCGCAGGGTGTTGAAGGCGTCGCGCGCCAGCACATAGCCCAGCCTGGTCATCAGGCTGCTGCTCATCGCGGCGCGTAGATACTCGCCGATCTGCCGCGCCGTGCCTTCGGCCGTCTTCAGCGCGATGTTGCCGGCGAAGCCCTCCGTGACCACGACGTCGACCGAGCCGCGGCCGATGTCGTCGCCCTCGACGAAGCCGCGATAGTCCATCGACTTCAGCTCCGCCTCGCGCAGCAGCCGGCCGGCCTCCTTGACCTCTTCCTGGCCCTTGATCTCCTCGACGCCGACATTGAGCAACCCGACCGAGGGGCGCTCGATGCCGAAGATGGCGCGCGCCATGGCCGAGCCGAGAATGGCGAAGTCGATCAGTTGGTGCGAGTCGGCGCCGATGGTGGCCCCGACATCGAGGACGATGCTCTCGCCCCGCACCGTCGGCCAGATGGCGGCGATCGCCGGCCGCTCGATCGAGGCCGCGGTGCGCAGGCAGAATTTCGACATCGCCATCAGCGCGCCGGTGTTTCCCGCCGAGACGCAGACATCGGCATCGCCGGACTTGACCGCCTCGATCGCCTTCCACATCGACGATTTCCAGCGGCCCTGGCGCAGCGCCTGGCTCGGCTTGTCGTCCATGCGCACGGAAACGTCGCAATGCACGACTTGCGAGACATTGGCAACGCGGGGAAATTCGTCCAGCACCGGCCGCACGCGCTCGTCGCGGCCGAACAGGATGAAACGCACGTCGGGGCGGCGCTCGGCCACCTTGTCGAGGCCGGCGATGATGATCTCCGGTCCGTGGTCTCCACCCATTGCGTCGATGGCGATGCGTATCAAGAGGCAGTCATTTCTTCTTTTTCCACCGGAGCAGGCCCCGGTCAGGGAGAGGGACGGAACGGGGCGAAAATAGCGGTTTTACCGTGCCGCACAACCGCTTTAACCGCCTGGCCCAGCGATTTCAGAGCTTCTTTTTCAATTCGGCCAGCTTGTCGTGAAGCGGCCCGCGTCTTTCCTCTCCCTCTCCCGCTCCGGGCAGGTTCGCCCCGGGCTTGCGCGGATAGGGATCGATCCCGAGCGAAAAGAACTCCTCCGCAAGCTGGCCGGCATCGACGGTGTCGCCGGAAAAGACTTCCGGTGCGTCGTCGCCCTCAGCGTCGAGCAGGATCTCGCCCTCGGCCGAATAGGCGGGAACGGCAAGGCGCGACCCTTCCGGCAGGAAGGTCGCCGCCACGGCCTCCTCGATACGCGCCGCCACCGGTTCGAGCGTGACGATGCATTCCTGCACGACATCAGCGGTGACCGTGCCGTTAATGCGCACGCCGCCACGCTTCCAGGTCGCAACATCCAGCACGGCGCGGAAGCTTTCCACGGAAACGAGGCCATGTGCCTTGGCAAGCCCGCCACGCTGTGACGCATCGGCCTCGATGGTCACGGTCATGCCGTTCTTCGGCAACCGGGCGACATGGACGGGAAACGAGATCGGGCTGGCCCCATCGACGGGATCGCTCATTGCGACACCTCCACCTTCTCTGCCTCGGCGAAGACGACGCGACCGGCAAGCAGCGCCTCGTCGGGCTCGGCAGAGATCATGGCATAGGCCTGCCGGACATAGGCGGCAAGGGCCGCGGCATCCGGCCAGTCCGGTCGCTGCGGCTGGATATTTCTGCCAAGCGCGGCGGCAAGGGCTGCGGCATCGTCGGCCAGAAGCGCTTCGCGATAGGCCTGGGCGCGGCCATAGAACATCTTGGCCAGCTTCTTCATCCGCTTGGGCATGCTGACATCGTTGATGCCGAGCTCGCGCAGCGAATGATCGACGTCCTTGAAGAACTCGTCCGTCACCTCCTGCGCCAGTTCGGCAAGGGCTGGGCCGCTGGCCCGAGCGCGCTCGAGGAACAGGACCATGTGCAGGGAAAGCATCTCGTAGCGGCCGAGCGGCGTGTCCGGCACGTTCCAGTGCGAATAGAAATGCGGCTGCCGCGTGGCTGCCACGATTGCCTCATAGACAGCCTCGATCACCTGCCGATTGGAACGCCGGCCGAAGCTCAGAATGGACTTGAACATGGCATCTGCTTTCCGAACGGCTGGTTTCGATCCGCGGCGCGGTTGCATCGCCGCGCAAGCTGGTTTACCGCTTTTGCCGCCCGGCGCAAGCCGCAGGCGCGACGGGGAGAAGATGGAGTTGCCGGTGCATTCGCAGAATTTCACAAGGGAAGCCGCCCGTCCTGCCCGTTTCGTGCTCGCCGCCGCCGGCATGGCGCTTTTGCTTGCAGGCTGCAATTCGGCCGAAGCGCTGAAGCCGAGCGAGACGCTGTCCCACGGCTTCATCATCGATCAGGAAACACTCGATCTCGTTCCGGTCGGATCGAGCCGCGAGCAGGTGCTGCTGTCGCTGGGCACGCCCTCGACCAAGGCGACGTTCGACAGCGAGGCGTTCTACTACATCTCGCAGACGCGCCAGCGCTCTGTCGCCTTCATGAACCCGCGCCTGACCGACCAGAAGGTTCTCGCCGTCTATTTCGGCGATGACGGCCGCGTCTCCAACATCGCGCATTACGGCATGCAGGACGGCAAGGTGTTCGACTTCGTCTCGCGCACGACGCCGACCGGCGGCAAGGAAACCTCGTTTCTCGGCGGCCTGATCACCGGTATGCTCAGCGGCGGCGTGCCGGCGAACCCCAATCCGTTCTGACGGGCCGGCGGGCGTTGGGCCCGCTTCCCTATCTTGCCTGAACAAACGAAGGCCGGGACAAATGAAAAAGGCCGCGGGACGACCCCGCGGCCTTCTTCGTTTCCCCTGTGACGGGAAGGGGATGGAGAGGAGGAAGGCGGAACGCCGCCTCCCCCCTGTCGGCGTCAGTGCGCAAGCACCGCCAGCAGCAGCAGCGCGACGATGTTGGTGATCTTGATCGCCGGGTTGACCGCCGGACCGGCCGTGTCCTTGTAGGGATCGCCGACCGTGTCGCCGGTGACGGACGCCTTGTGAGCCTCCGAACCCTTCAGGTGCTTGACGCCATCCTTGTCGACGAAGCCGTCCTCGAACGACTTCTTGGCGTTGTCCCATGCGCCGCCGCCCGAGGTCATCGAGATGGCGACGAACAGGCCGTTGACGATCACGCCGAGCAGCGAGGCGCCGAGCGCGGCAAAGGCCGAGGCCTTGGAGCCGGAGATCAGCAGCACGCCGAAATAGACCACCAGCGGCGCAAGCACCGGCAGCAGCGAGGGGATGATCATCTCGCGGATCGCGGCCTTGGTCAGCAGGTCGACGGCGCGGGCATAGTTCGGCTTCGAGGTGCCGGCCATGATGCCGGGATTCTCGCGGAACTGCTTGCGCACTTCCTCGACGATGGCGCCCGCCGCGCGGCCCACGGCCGTCATGGCGATGCCGCCGAACAGGTAGGGGATGAGACCGCCGAAGATCAGGCCGGCGACGACATAGGGGTTCGACAGGTCGAAGGAGATCTCGCCGACATCCGCAAAATACGGATAGGTCGTCGGATCGCTGATGAAGTGTCGCAGATCGTAAGAGTAAGCCGCGAAGAGGACCAGCGCGCCGAGGCCGGCGGAGCCGATTGCGTAGCCCTTGGTGACGGCCTTGGTGGTGTTGCCGACCGCATCGAGCGCGTCGGTGGACTGGCGCACCTCCGGCGGCAGGCCCGACATCTCGGCGATGCCGCCGGCATTGTCGGTGACCGGACCGAAGGCATCGAGCGCGACGATCATGCCGGCGAGGCCGAGCATAGTGGTGACCGCGATCGCGGTGCCAAACAGGCCGGCCAGCTGGAACGTGGCCAGGATGCCGCCGACGATGACGATGGCCGGCAGGGCGGTCGACTCGAGCGAGACGGCGAGGCCCTGGATGACGTTGGTGCCGTGACCGGTGACCGAGGCCTGGGCGATCGAGTTGACCGGGCGCTTGTTGGTGCCGGTGTAGTACTCGGTGATGACCACGATCAGGCCGGTGACGACGAGGCCGATCAGGCCGCAGG
>JBLJBS010000084.1:0-24191 GCA_047637695.1 Aquamicrobium sp.
ATTTCCGGCGCCCGTCCCGGTTCATTGTCGCTGCCTTCTGCGCCGCGCTCGCCGCCGCGCCGATGCCTGCGCATGCCTTCGAGATATTCGGGATCAAGCTGTTCGGGTCGAAAGCCGAGACCGTCGATGAAGACGTCATCGGCGATCCCCAGCACTACGACGTCGAGTTCGCCGTCACCCACGAGCAGGTCGAGAAAAAGCTCAAGGGCGCCTCGACGCTGTGGGCGGAGCGCGAAAAGCCCGCTTCCGGCGCGGCCGGCCTGATCGCCAGGGCGCGCGGCGACTATCGCCGCCTGCTCGGCGCGCTCTACGCCGACGGGCGTTATGGCGGCACGATCTCGATCCGGATCGACGGCCGCGAGGCATCCGACCTTGCGCCCGACGCAACCCTTGCCGAGCCCGCCAGCGTCGCCATCGCGGTCGATCCCGGCCCGCTGTTTCATTTCCGCCGGGCGGAGATCGTCAACCGGGCGCCGGCGACCGACGACTGGCGCGACGCGGTCGACGATCCGGCCGACGAAGGCTACGCGCCCGGCGAGGTCGCGCGCTCCGGCACCGTGCTGCGCGCCGAACGCCTCGCTGTCGAGGCGTGGCGGCAGCAGGGCCACGCCAAGGCGCAGATCGCCGACCGGCGGATCGAGGCCGCCCACGACGCCGACGTCATCGATGCCCGCATCACGGTCGACCCCGGTCGCAAGGCTTATTACGGTCCGGTGACGGTGGAGGGCGCGGAACAGGTCGACGCCGAATGGATCGCCTGGATGACCGGCCTTCGCCCCGGCCAGGAATACGATCCCGACGACCTGAAGCGCGCCTCGACCCGGATAGCCAAGCTCGACGTCTATCGCGCCGCCCGCTTCCAGGAGGCGGAATTCATCAACGATGACGGCCTGCTGCCGATCACCTACATCGTGCAGGAGCGCAAGCCGCGCCGTTTCGGCATCGGCGGCACCTGGTCGAGCATCGACGGCGGCGGCGTCGAGGCGTTCTGGCTGCACCGGAACCTGTTCGGTCGTGCCGAGCGCCTGAAGATCGAGGGCAAGGTCGCGGGCATCGGCCAGACCTTGAAGCCCGACGAATTCACCTATCGCGTCGGCGCCAGCTTCGTGAAGCCGGGCATCTACACGCCGGACACCTCGTTTACGGCCTCGCTGTTCGGCGACCGCGAGGTGCTCGAAGCCTATACCCGCACCGCCATCACCCTTTCGACCGGGCTGACCCACGAATTCAGCGAACGGCTCTCGGGGAAACTGTTCCTGAACGCTGCCCGCGCCCGCTTCGACGACGCCGAATATGGTCGGCGCGACTTCATGACCGTCGGCCTTGCCGGATCCCTGACCTACGACAGCCGCGACAACGCCGCCGATGCCACGCGCGGCGTCTTCCTCGAAACCACGATCGAGCCGTTCTACGAGTTCGAGCGCGGCAACGCCGCCATCCGGGCGGCGAGCGAAGCGCGCGCCTATTACGGTTTCGGCGAGGATTCGCGCTTCGTGCTCGCCGGACGGCTGAAGCTCGGCATGCTCGCCGGCCCCTCGGTGGCCGACCTGCCGCCCGATCTCCTGTTCTTCGCCGGCGGCGGCGGCTCGGTGCGCGGCTATGCCTATCGCAATATCGGCGTCGAGACGCCGGCTGGAAATATCGTCGGCGGCCGCTCGCTGACGGAAGCCTCCGTCGAGGCGCGCATGCGCGTCACCGATTCGATCGGCCTCGTCGCCTTCGCCGATGCCGGCTATGTCGGGGCGGATTCGGTGCCCACCTTCGACGACCGCCTGCGGGTCGGCGTCGGCGGCGGCCTGCGCTATATCACCGGGCTCGGGCCGATCAGGCTCGACGTGGCCGTCCCGCTCGACCGCCGCCCCGGCGATCCGAGCGTCGCTTTCTATGTCGGACTGGGGCAGGCTTTCTGATGCGCGCGATCCTTGCTCTTCTGCTCATTCTTTTGACCGCACCGGTCATGGCGCAAAACGAGACGCCGGAAGAGGAACGGTCGATGTTCCTCGGCTTCGTCGAGGACCAGCTTTCCGGACCGAACCGCCAGATCCGCATCCAGAACATCGAGGGCGCACTGTCATCCAATGCCCGCATCGGCTCGATCACCGTCGCCGACAATCAGGGCGTGTGGCTGCGCATCACCGATGCCTCGATCGTCTGGAGCCGCTCGGCGCTGATCTTCAGCCAGCGGCTTCAGATCGACCGTCTGGCGGCTGCCCGCATCGAAGTCTTGCGCCGCCCGTTGCCGGACGAAAGCCTGCCGGCCCCCGAATCCTCGGCGTTTCGACTGCCGGAGCTTCCTGTCGGGATCAATCTCGACGCGCTGGAGGTGCCTCTCGTCGCCTTCGGCCCCGATGTGTTCGGCCTTGAATCCGAGCTTTCCATAACCGGGCGCATCCGTCTTGAAGAGGGTTCCCTCGACACCGCCCTCGACATCACCCGGCTCGACGGGCCGGGTGGTCGCTTCGGACTGACCGCGGCTTATGCCAACCAGACCGAGCAGCTCGACCTCGACCTCCAGCTTTCCGAGCCGGAAAACGGCGTCATCGCCAACCTGCTCGGCATCGAGGGCCGGCCGCCGGTCAGCCTTGCGGTGCAGGGCAGCGGGCCGCTTGCCGGCCTCGACATCGAGCTTGCGCTCGATGCTGCCGGTGAGCGGGTACTGACCGGCACGACCGCGCTGCGCCGGCAATCGCAAGGGCTGGCCTACGACTCCCGCTTCTCCGGCCCCATCGCGCGGCTGGTTCCCGTCCAGTTCCGCGACTTCTTCGGCGAAGACACCACGCTCGCAGCGAGCGGCCTCGTGCGCGATGCCGGCGGCGTGGCGCTCGATGCGCTCAGGCTGCAAAGCGCCGCCCTGTCGCTGGCCGCCAATGGCGAGACCGGCACGGACGGCTTCCTGCGCCGCCTCAGGCTCGACGCGCAACTGGACGACGGCACCGACGGTCGAATCGTCCTGCCCGTCCCCGGCGGCGAGACCACGGTGGAGCGCGCCGCGCTCACCCTCTCCTTCGGCGAGACCGCCAATGGCGAATGGTCAGGTCTTCTCTCCGTCGACAGGCTTGCCACCGCCGGCTTCGCAGCGGAACAGGCGAAGCTGACGCTCGGCGGACTGGCCGCCAATCTCGACAACTCCGACGCGCGCAGCGTCACCTTCGCCGTCGACGGCGCGCTGACGGGCATCGTCGCCACCCGCGCCGACTGGAACGAGGCGCTGGGCGACGAGATCGCGCTCGACATCGACGGTGCGTGGAGAGCCGGCGGACCGATCGGCCTCGACCATGCCACCATCTCCGGCAACGGCCTCTCGGCGTCGCTGTCCGGCGACATTGCCGGCCTCGTCTTCGACGGCGACATCGCGCTCAAGGCGGCGAACATCGCGCCCTTCTCCGGCCTGGCCGGCCGGCCGCTGCAGGGCGCGCTCGACCTGAAGGCCAACGGCACCGTCGAACCTGTGAGCGGTGGCTTCAACCTGACAATCGACAGCGCCGCGCAGGACCTCACAATCGGTCTCGAAGCAGCCGACCGGCTGCTTTCCGGCCGCTCGATCATCACCGGCCGCGTCGTCCGCGGCGAAAACGGCCTGACGACCCAGGGCCTGCGCGTCGGCAACGACCGCGTCGAACTGACCGCCGATGGCGGCATCGCCTCGACCGGCGCCGATTTCACCTATGCGCTGGCCCTTGCCGATCTCGGGCTTTTGACGCCGCAGGCCTCGGGCCGCGTCGAGGCGCAAGGCTCGGCAAAGGGCGCGGACGGGCTGATCACCCTGACCACCCTCGCCCGCGTGCCTTCGGGCAGCCTCGCCGGCAAGCGGCTTTCGGACGCGCAACTCGCCTTCGAGGGCACGCTGGAAAACGGCGCGCTCGACGGCACCCTTGGCGGCGACGCCTTCCTCGACGGCATTCGCGCCCAACTCTCGGCCGGCATCGGTGTCCGCGACGGTCTGCGCCGGCTGAGCGATCTCGATTTCACCGCCGGCGGAGCCCGCGCCACAGGCGCGCTGACCCAGAATGGCGATGGCCTGATCGACGGCGCGGTCAAGATCGACGCAGCCGATATCTCGACCGTGGCAGCCCTTTTCCTCGTCGAGGGAGCTGGCGCGATCAATGCCGACGTCGCGCTGTCGCATGCGCAGGGAACGCAGGTCGCCAACATCAAGGGCGGCGCCCGCAACCTGCGCATCGACGCGAACCGCATCGAGCGCGCCGAGATCGAGGCGGCGATCGCCGACCTGTTCGGCGTTCCCGCGGTCGACGGTTCGGTCAAGGCGCAAGGGATCAGCGCCGGCGGCGTCACCGTCTCGACGCTCGACGCCACGGCGCGGACCGATGGCGATGCCACGCGCTTCACCGCCGATGCCAGGCTCGACAGCGGCGCAACGGCGCGCGCTGCCGGGTCTCTCGCACCGGAAGGAGATGGCTACCGGCTGTCGCTGAACGAAGCCTCGTTCGGTCAGGGGCCGCTCGTCGCCCGCCTCGCCTCCCCCGCCTCGGTGAAGGCTGTCGGCGAAACCATCACCATAGATGCGCTCGCGCTCGATGTCGGCGGCGGCCGGCTGACCGCGCAAGGCACCGTTGCGCAGAACATCGATCTCGCCGTCACCATGACGCGGCTGCCATTGTCCATCGCCAATCTCGTGCGGCCCGACCTCGACCTCGGCGGCACCCTCGACGGCAACGCCCGCGTGACCGGCCGGCGCGACAATCCAGGCGCGCGCTTCACGCTGAACGGCGAGGCGATCACCGCCGCAGCGCTCAGGCAGGCCGGCCAGAGCCGGCTTTCACTGACCGCCTCGGGCGAAGGCAGCATGGACAGGCTCAGCATCAACGCCAGCGCCACGACGCCCGAAGGCCTGCGTGCCAGCGCCAACGGAACCGTGCCGCTGAAGGGCGGCGCGATGGCGGTCGACTTCAACGGCTCGGCCCCGCTCGCGCTCGCCAACCGCTTCCTCGCCGAGCGCGGCGCCCAGCTGTCGGGAATCGTCGAAGCCAGCGGATCGGTGTCCGGCCCGCTGGCCAAACCGGCAATCCGCGCCATGTTCTCGACCAGCGGCGCGCAAGCCATCGATCCCGAATCGAATCTGCGGCTGCGCGACATCAACGTCATGGGCGTTATCGATGGAGAGACCGTCACCCTGCGTTCGGCGAGCGCCGCCCTTTCGGCTGGCGGCTCGGTCAGCGCCAGCGGCACCGTCTCGCTCAATGCGGATGCCGGCATGCCGGCGGATCTGCGCATCAACCTGAACCAGGCCCGCTATGCCGACGGCGACATGGTGGTGGCCACCGCAAGCGGAGCCTTGACGCTTTCCGGCCCGATCCTGCGCGACCCCGTCCTTGCCGGCGACATCAATGTCGAGCGCGCCGAGATCACCGTGCCGGAAACGCTGGGCGGCAGCGCGGCGGCGATCGACGTCATCCACAAGAATGCGCCCGCGGCGGTGCGTGCCACGCTGGCGCGCGCCCGCGCCAATGACGGCACGCCAACGCCTTCCGCCCGGCCGAGCGTCATGCGCCTGAACGTCAACGTTTCCGCACCCGCCCGCATCTTCATCCGCGGACGCGGACTCGATGCCGAGGTCGGCGGCAGCGTCCGCCTGACCGGGCCGGTCACAGACATCCAGCCGGTCGGCGGCTTCAAGCTGATACGCGGCCGCCTGTCGATCCTTGCCCAGCGCATCACCTTCGATGAGGGAACGGTGACGCTGATCGGCGACCTCGATCCCTATGTCGACTTCATCGCGCGCTCGGCCGGCAACGACATCACCGTCTTCATCACCGTGCGTGGCCGGGTCTCCGATCTCGAGATCGGCTTCTCCTCGCAGCCGGAGCTGCCGGAGGACGAGGTGCTGGCGCGGCTGATCTTCAATCGCAGCCTGAGCGAACTTTCCGCGCTCCAGATCGCCCAGCTCGCAGCGGCGGCGGCCGAGCTTGCCGGGGGGTCGAACACATCGCTTCTCGGCAGCCTGCGCAGCGCCACCGGCCTCGACGATCTCGATGTCGTCACCGACAGCGAAGGCAACGCCGCCGTGCGCGCCGGACGCTACATCCAGGACAACATCTATCTCGGCGTCGAGGCGGGCGCGCAAGGCTCGACCCGAGGCACCATCAATCTCGACATCACCGAAGACCTGAAGGCGCGCGGCGCGATGGGGTCGGACGGCGATTCCTCGCTCGGCATTTTCTACGAACGCGATTATTGACCGCCCGCGGATTTCCCCTGCCCCAACCGGCCGGCACAGTTGGAGGTGGCGGGCGACGCCCGCGGCTGATATCAGCGTTATTCCACACCACATTCGATCGACCGACGCGGAGGAGGAAACCATGCTGCGCAAGACCGATTTCTACATCGACGGCAAGTGGGTCGCGCCGGTGGCCCCGCGCGAGCTCGAAGTCATCAACCCCGCCGACGAGCAGCCCTTTGCGACGATCTCGCTTGGCTCGAAGGCAGATGTCGACAAGGCTGTCGCCGCTGCGCGCTGCGCCTTCGAGACGTGGTCGCGCGTCAGCCGCGAGGAGCGGCTTGCGGCGATCGAGCGCCTGCTCGAAGCCTACAAGGCGCGCATGGCCGACATGGCGCAGGCGATTTCGCAGGAAATGGGCGCGCCGATCAGGCTTGCCACCGGAGCCCAAGCTTCCGTCGGCGCCTATCACATCAAGAATTTCATTCGCGCGCTGAAGGATTTCCAGTTCGAGCACCCGCTCGATGACCGCAACCCGCAGGAAATGATCGTGCGCGAGCCGATCGGCGTCTGCGGCCTCATCACCCCGTGGAACTGGCCGATGAACCAGGTGGCGCTGAAGGTGGTTCCGGCGGTCGCGGTCGGCTGCACCGTGGTGCTGAAGCCGTCCGAGATCGCGCCGATGTCGTCGATCGTCTTCGCCGAGATCATGGATGCGGCTGGCTTCCCCGCCGGCGTGTTCAACATGGTCAATGGCGACGGCCCGACCGTGGGCGAGGCGATGTCCGCCCACCCGGACATCGACATGATGTCGTTCACCGGCTCGACCCGCGCCGGCATCGCCGTGTCCAAGGCCGCCGCCGACACGGTCAAGCGCGTCGCGCTCGAGCTGGGCGGAAAGTCGCCGAACCTCGTCTTCGCCGACGCAGATGTCGAGAAGGCGGTGGTGCGCGGCCTCGATAGCGTGTTCGAGAACACCGGCCAGTCCTGCAACGCGCCGACCCGCATGCTGGTCGAGCGCCCCGTCTACGAGCGGGCAATCGAGATTGCGGCGGAACATACCAGGACGATCAGGGTCGGCAACCCGGCCGACGACGGCGGCCATATCGGCCCGGTCGTCTCCGAGGCCCAGTTCAACAGGGTGCAGGGGCTGATCGAGATCGCCATCAAGGAAGGCGCCCGCCTTGTCGCTGGCGGCCCGGGCCGCCCGGAGGGCTTCAATCGCGGCTATTACGTGCGGCCGACCGTGTTCGCCGACGTCTCCAACGACATGACCATCGCCCGCGAGGAGGTGTTCGGCCCGGTGCTGGCCATGATCCCCTTCGACAGCGAGGAGGAAGCGGTCGCCATTGCGAACGACACCCCCTACGGCCTGTCGAGCTACATCCAGAGCGGCGATCCCGAGCGCATCCGTCGCGTCGCCCGCCAGCTCCGCTCCGGCATGGTCCAGGTCAACGGCAAGTCGCGTGCGCCGGGCAGCCCGTTCGGCGGCTACAAGCAGTCGGGTCTCGGCCGCGAGGGCGGCGTCTTCGGCATCGAGGACTTCCTCGAGATCAAGTCGGTCTCCGGCTGGCCGGTTGACTAGATTGACCGCTGGCCGGGAAAAACAGATGGCCGTGCCGCCCGCCGAAATCGCCGCGACGATCCTTGGCGCCCTCGACGGCAAGGACTCGATCGCGCCGTTCACGGCGGACGATGCCGGCTTCGACCTCGACGCCGCCTATCGCGTCGCCGACGCTGTCATGGCGGCGCGCATGGCGCGCGGCGAAACACCGGTCGGCTGGAAGCTCGGCTTCACCAACCGCACGATCTGGGACGAATACGGTGTCCATGCGCCGATCTGGGGACCGATATACGATTCCACCGTCATCCATGCCGAAGGCGCGGCGGCATCGCCACGGCTCAGCGCGACCGCCTTTATGGAGCCTCGCATCGAACCCGAGATCGTGTTCCGCTTCGCCCGCCCGCCCCGTGTCGGCATGGACGAACGCGCTTTGCTGGGCTGCATCGACGCGGTCGGCCACGGTTTCGAGATCGTCCAGTCGGTCTATCCGGGCTGGCGCATCCGGGCTGCCGACACCGTTGCAGCTTGCGCCATGCACGGCGCGCTCGTCTGCGGACCGCTTTCGCCGATCAACGAGCCGGCGGACTGGTTCGAAGCGCTGGAATCCTTCGAAATTACGCTGATGCGCAACGGTGACGCGCTCGAACGCGGCGTCGCAGCCAATGTGCTCGGCGGGCCGCTCAGGGCCCTACAACATCTGGTTGCCGGGCTTGAAGCGCGCCCGATGGCGCGCGGCATCGCAGCAGGCGACCTCGTCACCACGGGAACGGTGACGCGAGCCCTGCCCGTCAGTGCCGGAGAAACCTGGACGACCCGGATCGACGGCCTGCGGCTTCCGGGAATGAAGCTCACTTTCGATCCGGCCCCTTGAACCGCGCCGGCTTCGGTGCGACATGAGGGCCATGCACTGCAAGGATTTCCCGTGATGGTCACCTATCTCGACGCGGACACGGCGCCGCTGCGCAACACCGGACAGATCAGGCTCTATGGAGCGGAAGGGTTCGAGGGCATGCGCAGGGCGTGTCAGTTGACCGCCCGCTGCCTCGACGAGCTGGTCGGCATGGTCGCGCCCGGGGTCACCACAGACGCCATCGACCGTTTCGTGTTCGAGTTCGGCATGGACCATGGCGCGCTGCCAGCGACGCTCAACTATCGCGGCTACACGAAATCGGTCTGCACCTCGATCAACCATGTCGTCTGCCACGGCATCCCCGACGACAAGCCGCTGCGCGAAGGCGACATCGTCAATATCGACGTCACCTATATCCTCGACGGCTGGCATGGCGATTCGAGCCGCATGTATCCGGTCGGGCAGATCAAGCGCGCGGCGGAGCGCCTGCTGGAAGTGACGCATGAGAGCCTGAAGCGCGGTATCGCGGCGGTCAGGCCCGGCGCGCGCACCGGTGCCATCGGCGCGGCGATCCAGTCCTACGCCGAAGCGGAGCGCTGCTCGGTCGTGCGCGATTTTTGCGGCCACGGCGTCGGGCGGCTGTTCCACGACGCGCCGAACATCCTGCACTACGGCAGCGCCAATGAGGGCGTCGAGATGCGGCCGGGGATGATCTTCACCATCGAGCCGATGATCAATCTCGGAAAGCCGCATGTGAAGGTGCTGACCGACGGCTGGACCGCCGTCACCCGCGACCGCTCGCTGACCGCCCAGTACGAACACACGGTCGGCGTCACGAATGATGGGTGCGAAGTCTTCACCCTGTCGCCTGCCGGCCTGTTCGCGCCGGGGCTTGCAGCCTGATCGCATCCGCATATCCTAGCCCCCACGGCCGGCAAGGGCGGGAGGGACAGAGGCATGGCGGAAAGCGGCGGGGACGAGGACGAGCGCGGCTTCTTTGCCGAACTGCCGCTCGCGACATCGCCGGACGCGCCCGGCTCCCGGCCTGTCGGCAGTCGGCTTCCCACCGGCAGGAAATCCGGCACCCGCGCAAAGCCGGACAAGCCGCACCACCTCGGCCATCGTGACCGTCTGCGCAGCCGCTTCCGGGCAGCTGGCGCGGCTGGGCTGGCCGATTACGAATTGCTGGAGCTCCTGCTTTTCCGCTCCATCGCCCAGGCCGACACCAAGGGGATGGCCAAGGCGCTGATCGAACGGTTCGGCTCCTTCGCCGAGGTTCTCGGCGCCCCTGAGCACCTGCTGCGCGAGGTCAAGGGCGTCGGCGAAATTGCCGCCCTCGACATCAGGGCCATCGCCGAGGCTGCCCGCCGCATGACCAGGGGCGAAGTCGCAAAACGGCCGGTTCTCGGCTCATGGACGCAGGTCATTGATTATTGCCGCGCGGCGATGGCGTTCGAGCCGCGCGAGCAGTTCCGCATCCTGTTTCTCGACAAGAAGAACGTGCTGATCGCCGACGAAGTCCAGCAGACCGGCACGGTCGACCACACGCCGGTCTATCCGCGCGAGGTGGTGCGCCGGGCGCTGGAATTGTCGGCAACGGCGATCATCCTCGTCCACAACCACCCTTCGGGCGATCCTTCGCCTTCGCGGGCCGACATCGAGATGACGAAGACCGTGATCGAAACCGCCGGCCCGCTCGGCATCGCCGTGCATGACCATATCATCGTCGGCAAAGGCGGGCATGCCAGCCTGAAGGGCATGCGCCTGATCTGAGCCGGAACCCCGGTCCGGGCGCGGTGAACACAGAGTAACGCCGGCGCACGCGGTTGTGAGATGCCGGAAAATCGCTTCGCCGCTACGAAGGCCCACCTGCCCTACGAAAGGACGCCTTCGATGATCTCCGACCTCACGCGCAGGAATTTGCTGCGGCTTGCCGGCGTCGCCACAACGAGCGCAGCGATGATCGGCGCAGTTCGCGCCGAAGGCGGGCTGCTGCACCTTCTCGACCGAACGCCGCAGACGGATGATCCAGACCCCGGAACGCTTCCCTTCGCCAATCTCACGCCCGTGCGCTGCGGCGAGGCGGCGCTGCGCGTGCGCGATCTCGACACCATGGTCGCGTTCTATCGCGACGCCATCGGCCTCAGCGTGCTCGACCATACGGCCGGCGGCGCGACAATGGGCGTCGAGGGCACGGCCCTCCTCCATCTCGTCTCGCGCCCGGACGCGCCTTACGAACCGCCGACGCAGGCCGGACTGCTCCACATCGCCTTCCTGATGCCGACGCGCACCGACCTCGCGCGCTGGCTGGTGCATGCCGCGTTCACGCAGGTCCGGCTCACCGGCTTCGCCGACCACAGCGTCAGCGAGGCGATCTATCTCGACGACCCGGAGGGCAACGGTCTGGAAATCTACGCCGATCGCCCAAAGGAACGCTGGGAATGGAGCGACGGCGTTGTGACGATGGGCACCCATCCCCTCGACGTCGATGCGCTCATCGCGCTAACGGACAGCACGAACGATACCTATTCCGGTGCGCCGGACCGCCTCAGGATCGGCCACATGCACCTGCGGGTCGGTGACATCGCCGCCGGGCGGAAATTCTATCAGCAGGCACTCGGTCTCGATCAGACGCGCGGCGAAAATCCGGCATCGGCATTCCTGTCGTCCGGCGGCTATCATCACCATGTCGCCATGAACACCTGGAACAGTGACGGCGCCGGCCGGCGCGACAACAAGGCGACCGGCCTCGACTGGTTCTCGCTCCACGTCGCCGACGAGGCCGTCTTCACGCATCAAACGCGGCGGCTGGGCAGCCCCGACGTCAACGGCACGATCGAGGCGCGCGATCCCTGGGGCACCTTCGTGCGTCTGGTGAAAATATAACCACAGCCAGTTGCCAGAAAAAGAAAAAGGCCGCTCCGGGAGCGGCCTTTCTTTTTACCGGGAAGCGGCATTACTCGCCGGCTTCGTCCTTGTCCGCAGCCTTCTTCTTCGGCGCGGCCTTCTTCTTCTCGCCCTCGCCGGTCTCGCCCTTTTCGGCGTCGTCAGCCGCCTTGGCCTTGGAAGCGGCCTTCTTCGCCGGCTTCTTGGCTTCCTTGGTCTCGGTCTCGGCGTCGTCGTCGGCCAGAAGTTCGTCCTTCGAGACCTTCTGGTCGGCAACCGTGATCACGCCGAGCAGATGGTCGACGACCTTCTCCTCGAACAGCGGCGCACGGATCGAGGCGAGCGCGCCCGGGTTCGAGCGGTAATATTCGTAGACCTGCTGCTGCTGGCTCTGCGGAATGCGGCGGATCTGCTCGAACAGCGCCCGCTGCAGCTCGTCATCGGAAACCTGCACCTCGGCCTTCTCGCCGATATCGGCCAGAACGAGGCCGAGACGGACGCGGCGCTCGGCGAGGCGCTGATATTCGGTGCGCGCCTCGAGCTCGGTCGTCTCCTCGTCCTCGAAGGTGCGGCCGGCCTGGGCGAGATCGGCATTGACCTGGGCCCAGATGTTGTTGAACTCGGCCTCGACCAGCTTCGACGGAGCCTCGAACTTGTAGGCTTCGTCCAGCGCGTCGAGCAGTTGGCGCTTGGCCTTCTGACGGGTGACCGCGCCGTACTGGCTCTCGATCTGGCCACGGACGATCTCGCGCAGCTTCTCGGCGCTTTCCAGCCCGAGCTGCTTGGCGACCTCGTCGTTGATCTCGAGCTTGCCGGCCTTGGCGACTTCCTTGGCCTTGATGTCGAACTTGGCTTCCTTGCCGGCCAGATGCGTGGCGGCATATTCTTCCGGGAAGGTCACGGTGATCGTGGTCTCGTCGCCGGCCTTGATGCCGACGAGCTGGTCCTCGAAGCCGGGGATGAACTGGTTGGAGCCGAGCACGAGGTCGGCATCGTCGGCGGCGCCGCCTTCGAACGGCACGCCGTCGATCTTGCCGAGATAGTCGAAGGTGACCTTGTCGCCCTTCTCGGCCTTGCCCTTCTTGGGCTCCCAGCTGCGGGCGGAGTCGGCGACGCGCTCGACCTGCTCGTCGACCTCTTCAGCCGGAACGTCATAGATCAGGCGGGTGATCGAGATGGACGAAAGATCCTTCTCCTCGATCGGCGGCAGAATCTCATAGGCAAGCGAGAACTCGAAATCGGCATCGCCAGCGAGGATCTTCTCGGCTTCCTTCTCGTCCTCGGTCATCGAGACCTCGGGCTGCATCGCCGCCTTCTCGCCACGATCCGCGAGGATCGAGCGGGCGGAGTCGGTCAGGATCTCGTTGACGACCTCGGCCATGAACGACTTGCCGTAAACCTTGCGCATGTGCTGCAGCGGCACCTTGCCCGGGCGGAAGCCATTGATGCGGACCTTGTCCTTCGCCGCCGAAAGCCGCTCGACGAGCTTCGCTTCCAGATCCTGGGCCGGGACGATCACCTTGATCTGGCGCTTCAGTCCCGCATTGAGCGTTTCGGTTACCTGCATCTCAAAAACCTTCGTTTTCGTCAAAGCTGGCGGGGCGGCCCGATGCCGTCCAGCCTGCGTGAAATCCTGCTCGGGAATAGCTGGCGAGGACCCAGCATCGCCCACGAAAGGGGCATTTCACCATCCCTAGACCCCAATCGTGGCACGGTCTGGATCGCCATGGTCACGAGTTCGGTCACGAATTTGGGTCGATATAGGAGAGCTTGCGCGGACGCAAGACTTATCCTAGTGACGGCCCCGATGCGCGCGTGGCGGAATTGGCAGACGCAGCAGGTTTAGGTCCTGCCGCCGCAAGGCGTGGGGGTTCAAGTCCCTCCGCGCGCACCAGACGCGATGCCGGCTCAATAGAGCGGTTCGGCGTAAAGCATCGTCTCGCCATCGTGGAAAGACTTGATCTGCGCCGTTCCATCCGCCACGACGGCGACCTTCATGCGGAAGGCGCGCTGGTTCAGGTTGGCCTCGATCGCGCGCCCCTCGCGCTCGGGCACATAGAACCGCTCGATGCCGTAACGGACGTCGATGAAGCGTGTTCCCTCTTCCCATCGCGAATGCGTGGTGCCGCGAATGTCGACCTCGCCTTCAGCCGCCGCTATCGCGGGCGGCGCATCGAAACTGGCGGCAACCGGCTGTCCGATGCCGTTTTCATCGGCCTTGACCCGGACATACACGCGCCGATCGTCGCCGGACGACGCGCGCTCCTGCGCGGCCGGGAACAGGCTGGCGGGCACCCTGCTGATATTGTAGCCCAGAATGACATAGTCGCCGCGCAGCAGGTCGCGCGGATCGACCGGCTCGACCGCCAGCGTCACTTCCTGGCCGTTGCGCAGCACGGCCGCCCGCCCCGCGATCATCGATGCGAGAAAGCCGATCTGCAGCAGGGCGACGAGCACAGCCGCCGCCACCATCCACCGCCGCGCGTTCATGCCGCACCCCCTGAAACGGAAGTGGGATCGGCGGCGATGCGCCGCTCGAAGCGTGCGATCAGCCATGCGAGGGCCGAAAGCGTCAGCCCCGCAAGCAGGAAGAAGGCAGCCGTATCCATCATCGTTCCCAGCATCACAATGTAAAGGAAGCAAAGGTTGAATGCGAAGGCGATATAGGCGAACCAGCGCAATCCCCGGTTCTCCCGTCCTTCCATGAGCAGCGCGGCCACGATGCCGGCAAAGGCCAGCACGGTCGGATAGACGAAGCCCGGCTCCTCGACCAGCGCGATCTGGATCGTGCCGGCCCCGGCGAGGAAGCCGAGAAGCGCCTGGACAGGCAAGTGCGCGCCGAGGCCGGTCACGCTTCGCGCCGTCGCCGGAGCGAGACGCCCGAAGGCGAACAGCGCGGCTGCCGCCGCGATCAGCAGCAAGGGAGCGATGAAGGTGGTTTCGTCCCGCCAGTAGAACAGGAATACGAAC
This sequence comes from Aquamicrobium sp., assembly GCA_047637695.1. GTDB lineage: Bacteria > Pseudomonadota > Alphaproteobacteria > Rhizobiales > Rhizobiaceae > Aerobium. Next base: position 14,446 of record JBLJBS010000084.1, read on the forward strand.
AGATAGAGCGACAGCAGCAGCAGATGACGCGCAAGGGCGCTGCGCGTCCAGAACGAAAGCGCATAGAGAACCGCCGCGACGGCAAGATAGGACAAGGGCAGGCCGGCAAGGCTCCAGCCCTGTGACGCCTTCATCAGCATCCACGCGCCCCCCAGCAACGCCGCGCCGACGGTCAGCGCACCGGAGCGCAAGGCCGCCGCGGCAAGCGCCGTGCCCACGCCCCAGACGAACACGGCCTCGGTCTCGTCGCCGGACATATGGTAGATCTGCGCGATCAGGGCGATCGCGGCGCCGAAACCGGCGGCCGCCACCACCCACGCCCCCTCGCCGGCCGCCTCGCGCCCGGAAAGCTTGAGCGCCGCGCCGCCGACATAGCCGGCGAAAATGACTGAAAACAGCACGCCCACCCGAAACAGCCGAGGGATTTCTTCCCAGTTGGCGGCGATGAAGATCAACAGCGCCGCCGCGAACAGCGCCGCGGCCATCATCGCCAGGATCGAGCCGAACGAGACCGAACCGCCGGAATTCTGCTCGACATCAAGCGAAAGCGCCCGCGCCGTGTTGTCATCGATCAGGCCGGTCTCGCGCCAGCGCGAAATGTCGCGCTTGATCCGGGTCGGGTATGACGCCATCTATAATCCTTTCGCCGGTGCTCCGGGATGAATCCCTGCGCAGAAGAACGGCAAATTATGTCGGAATCCCGGCCACATAGCCGATTCTGCCACAGCCTCGCCACACAGATAAAGAAAACTTGATATTGCGATGCACAAAACGCATTGCTGCCATGCAGCATCAGCACTTCAAATCGCTGGAGCGAAGGACTATCTTCCAATCATCGAATGAGAACGAACGCGCAAAAAGACGCAAATAGGTGCTGAAATGAACCTGATCCGCAACTACCGCAACTGGCGCCGCTACCGCGACACTGTCAATGAGCTGAGCCGCCTGTCGAACCGTGAACTGAACGACCTTGGCATCTCGCGCGGCGAAATCCCCTTCGTCGCCCGGAAGTCGGTCTAAGAATTCCGCAGATTTCGTCAGAACCGTCCTCCTCCCAGGTTCTGGCGGATAAGGCCGCCAATCTCCTCCTCCCGATTGTCGGCCGCTATAACGACACCCGCCGGATCTCCTCCCCCGGCGGGTGTTGTTCTTTTCGGGCCCTCCCCGCCTGAAAGCCGCCCGCATCGCATCGTGTCACGATGCTTCGGCGAAGCCCTCGCTTCCTTGCATTCGCACGCGGCCGGGATTAATCCCCTTTCATGACACACAAGCCCGTTCACGTCGTCGGCGGCGGTCTCGCCGGCTCCGAAGCCGCCTGGCAGGTCGCTCAGGCCGGCGTTCCCGTCATCCTGCACGAGATGCGCCCGGTTCGCGAGACGCCGGCGCACAAGACGCAAGGCCTGGCCGAGCTGGTCTGCTCCAACTCCTTCCGCTCGGACGACGCCGAAACCAATGCCGTGGGCGTACTTCATGCCGAGATGCGGCTGGCCGGGTCGCTGATCATGGCTTCGGGCGACGCCAATCAGGTGCCGGCAGGCGGCGCGCTCGCCGTCGATCGCGACGGCTTCTCCGCCGCCGTCACCGCAAGGCTCGAAGCGCACCCGCTCGTCACCATCGTCCGCGAGGAAGTCACCGGTCTGCCGCCGGAGGAATGGGACCAAGCGATCATCTCCACCGGGCCGCTGACCGCGCCGTCGCTGGCCGCGGCAATCGCGGAGCGCACCGGCGCCGACGCGCTTGCCTTCTTCGACGCCATCGCGCCGATCATTCATTTCGACTCGATCGACTTCGACATCGCCTGGTTCCAGTCGCGCTATGACAAGGTCGGCCCCGGCGGCACCGGCAAGGACTACATCAACCTGCCGATGGACAAGCCGCAATACGAGGCGTTCGTGGCGGCGCTGCTGGACGGCGATAAGACCGAATTCCGCGAATGGGAAGGCACGCCCTATTTCGACGGCTGCCTGCCGGTCGAGGTGATGGCCGAGCGGGGCGTCGAGACGCTGCGCCACGGCCCGATGAAGCCGATCGGCCTGACCAACCCGCACAATCCGACGGTCAAGGCCTATGCGATCGTCCAGCTGCGGCAGGACAATGCCCTCGGCACGCTCTACAATATGGTCGGCTTCCAGACCAAGCTGAAGCATGGCGAGCAGGTGCGCATCTTCCGCACCATTCCCGGGCTCGAACAAGCCGAGTTCGCCCGGCTCGGCGGCCTGCACCGCAACACCTACATCAATTCGCCGACGCTACTCGACGCCACCCTCCAGCTCAAAGGCCGGCCGGGCCTGCGCTTCGCCGGCCAGATCACCGGCTGCGAGGGCTATGTCGAATCGGCGGCCATCGGCCTGCTCGCCGGGCGTTTCGCCGCCGCGTCGCGGCTTGGTGCCGCACTGACGCCACCGCCGCCGACCACCGCCTTCGGCGCCCTTCTCGGCCACATCACCGGCGGCCACATCGTCTCCGACGACGAACCGGGCAAGCGTTCCTTCCAGCCGATGAACGTCAATTTCGGCCTGTTCCCGCCGCTCGAGGGCGGTACCAAGCTCAAGCCGGACGGCTTCGAGGGCCGGTTCAGGGGCAAGGACAAGGCAGTCGCCAAGAAGAAAGCGCTGAGCGGCCGGGCGCTCGCCGATTGCCGGGCATGGCTCGGCCTCGCGCCACGCAGCGAAGCCGCCGAATAGCCAGGCCGGCTTTTAAGGGGGGATTTTCATGACCACGCTCGACAGCACATTCCTCAAGGTCGAGCGCGACGGCCCGGTCGCGCTCATCCTTCTGAACCGGCCCGGCAAGGCCAACTCGATGACGCCCGACTTCTGGGCCGACATGCCGCGCATCGTCGACGCGCTGTCGCGCGACGAAAGCATGCGCTGCGCGATCGTCGCCGGAGAGGGTCGGCACTTCACCGGCGGCATGGATCTTTCCGCCTTCGCCTCTCTCGCCGGACTGTTCCGACAAGAACCGGGGCGCGCCGCCTATGCGATGCGCGACCTGATCCTGTCGCTCCAGAACGCCTTCAGCGCGCTGGAACGCGCCCGTTTCCCCATCATCGCCGCCATCCATGGCGCCTGCGTCGGCGCCGGCATCGACATGATCACCGCCTGCGACCTGCGCATCGCCAGCGCCGACGCCTATTTCTCGGTCGAGGAGATCCATATCGGCATGGCGGCCGATGTCGGCACGCTGCAGCGCCTTCCGAAGCTGATCGCGCCGGCGGTCGCCGCCGAACTCGCCTTCACCGGCCGCCGCTTTCTGGCCGACGAAGCGAAGGCCATCGGCCTCGTTTCCACCATCCACGCCGACAAGGACGCCGTGATTGCGGCGGCACGCGAAATGGCGCAGCTGATCGCGAGAAAATCGCCGCTCGCCATCGCCGGCATCAAGCGCAACCTCGCCTATGCCCGCGACCATTCGGTGGCCGACGGCCTCGACTACATCGCGACGTGGAACGCCGGCATGCTGCGCCCCGGCGAGCTGATGGCGGCGGTGCAGGCGAAGATGACGAGGCAGGAAGCGGAGTTCGCCGACCTGCTTGCCGAACAGAAGCTCGGCTGAGCTTTCCGGCTCTACTCGCCCGGTGCGATGTCGCTGCCGGCAGCGCCGGGAAGTCCGGGCTTGCCGGCTTCCGACGGGTTCCTGCGCACATAGGCGGCCTTCAGGCTTTCCGACGTGTCGCGCGAGCCGTCATGGCTCCAGCCCGGCGGCCGGAACAGATATCCCAGCCGCTGGCGCAGCGCCAGGCCGGGGGCGAGCGCGTCACGGAACATGGCGATCCATTCGTGGAATGCCACCTTCAGCGGGTTGAAGGTGCCGATATTGTGGACGATGCCGTAGCGCGGCGCATCCTCGTCCAGCTCCTCGACGAAGCTGCCGAACATCCGGTCCCAGATGATCAGCGTCCCGGCATAGTTGGCATCGAGATAGCGCGGATTGGTCGCGTGATGGACGCGATGGTGCGACGGCGTGTTGAAGATGAACTCGATCGGCCGCCATAGCTTGCCGATCGTCTCGGTATGGATCCAGAACTGGTAGACCAGGTTGAAGCCGAAGACGAAGACGATCACCGCCGGGTGGAAACCGAGAAGCACCAGCGGCACCTGCAGCACGAACATGCCGGTGAACAGCGCCGTCCACGATTGCCGCAGCGCCGTCGACAGATTGTAGTGCTGGCTCGAATGATGGTTGATGTGCTCGGCCCAGACCCAGCGAACCCGGTGGGCGATGCGGTGGTAACAATAATAGCGCAGATCATCGAGCAGGAAGGCGATCAGGATCACCCACCACGCCGTGCCGAGATCGTAGAGGCGGAACTGCCACACCCACATCAGCGCCGCGTAGGAAACGAAGCCGAGCAAGAGGCCGGCCGCGACATTGCCGACTCCCATCAGAAGGCTGGTCAGCGTGTCGCGCGTCTCGAACTCGCCTCGCGCCCGGCCGGTGCGCACCAGCCACAATTCGATCAGGATCGCCGCCACGAAGAACGGGATCGCGAACTGGGTCACGTCGGGAAATCCGTATCCGTCCATCGGCGCTCCTCCTCAAGCCATGCCGCGCCGGGCGGCAAGCAGTTGCCGAACCGCGCGCGCCTCGTCCTCGCCGGCAAAGGTGAAGGCCCCGCCCTTCCATGTAAAGTCTCGCAGCCGGAAATGCAGCACCGTGCCGTCGGCGCGCGGCGCGGCCGCGAGGTCGGCGGCACCGACTACCCGCGTCAGGAACCTGTCGCCGATTGAGGCGACGATCCCGGTGCGTCCGTCGTCAAGCTGCAGGAAGGCGGCGTCGCCCTCCTTGGTCAGATAAACCGCCGACGCTGCAAGATCGGGGAAATCCTGCGCGAACCGCGCCCGTACCATCGCGTCGCCATCGAGCCGCGCACGCCTGCTGCCGCCGGTCAGGTGCACGATCAGCACCACGCCGGAAACGCCGACCGCCACCATTGCGACAAGCAATCCAAGGCCCATTGCCGCCCGTATCCTCCCCCGAACCGGGGGAGATGCTAGAGCATTTTGCAGTCAGACGGAATCGTCCGACGTCGCATAAATGCGCCTCAAGAATAAAAGCGAGAGCGACGGAACTGCATTCGTCAGAATGGCCGTTGCTCTAAGCGCAGGCGCCGCCGCGGCGTCAAAGCAGCGTCGTCACCACCCGGAGACGGCGCGCCGCAGCAATATCCAGTGTCTGCGCAGGGGCGAAATCTCGACCACCTCGTCGAGCGGCAACCGTCCGGCCGCCGCCGCGCGGTCGAGATAGGGCAAGGCGAGCGCGGCCGGCAAGAAGGCCGGGCGCAATGAGGCGGGCATCGCCCTGGCCGCCTGCATGAACTTCCCGGCATGCTCACGGCCGAGCTCGATGAAGGCGGCAAGCGCGCGTTCCGCCGCGTCCCCGTTCTTCCCTTCGACGAGATCGTCGCGGCTTGCGCCGACTGCGGCGAGGATATCGGCCGGCACATAGCACTGGCCGCATGCGCGATGCTTCGGCATCAGCCGCACCAGCCCGGCGATGGCCTGCGCGCAGCCGGCATGACCGGCCGCCGCCGCAAAGGACGGCGCGGCCGCCCGGTCCAGCATCAGCGCGGCAAGCTGGATCAACGCCGAGGCGGTCTCGCCGCAATAGCCTTCGATATCGGCGCGCGACGGCATCGGATCGTCGTAGAGATCGAATATCCGGGCCTCGAGATAGCGGTCGAAGGCGTCGCCCGGCAGGGAATGGCGCTCGATGATGTCGTGCACGGCTTCCGCCAGCGGATAGCCGCCGGCAGCCGCCCGCCCCCCGGCCAGCGCGTCGCGCCACCACTGGATGCGCATCTCTCCCGGCAGCGGCTCGCGGATGCGATCTCGGATCGAGGCGATCTCGGCATTGAAGCGATAAAGCGTGTCGAGATCGCCGCGCAGCGCCTGCGGCGCGTAGAGAGTCGACAGATAGCGGTCAGGGTCGCCGCGACGAAGGGCAAGACTGTCTATGTCGGTGGCATCGGCCATGCTGTCATTCGACGGCGACCAGCGCCGCCGCCACCAGCCTGTCTTCGGCGAGGAGCACATTGTAGGTGCGCACCGCCGCCCCCGTCGACATCGGGTCGGCGCTGATCCCGGCCTCGCGCAACGCCTCGCGCAGGGCCGCGGGCAGCGGCCGCAGGTCGGTGCCGCAGCCGATGAGAAGGATGTCGATCTCGCCGGCCTCGGCGATCACCCGGGCAAAGTCGTCGACGCCGAGCGCCACAGGGTCGCAGGGCTGCCAGCCATGGATGCCCGAAGGCAGGCACAGGATCGATCCGCGATGCGACATGTCGGCGAAGCGGAAACCGCCGTCGCCATAGGCGTCGATCGGTGCACGACCGGGAAAATGCGCCTCGCGGATGATGATGCCCCCGCTCATCGTCCGCTCAAGCCTTTGCGCCGACCGGCCTCGATACAGCCTTTTCGTCCTCCTCGCTGCCGAACATCTCGGGCCGCAGCTTGAAAAGAATCAGCATCGGCCCGGCGATGAACAGCGACGAATAGGTTCCGACCAGAACGCCGATCAGGATCGCGAACATGAAATCGGAGATGACCTCGCCGCCCCAAAGATAGAGAACAGTCAGCGCGAACAGCGTAGTCAGGCCGGTGAGGAAGGTGCGCGACAGCGTCTGGCTGAGCGACAGGTTGATCAGGTCGACGATCGGCATCTTCTTGTAGCGTCGCAAGTTCTCGCGCACGCGGTCGTAGATGACGACGGTATCGTTGATGGAATAGCCGACCACGGTGAGGATTGCCGCAATGCTGGCGAGATTGAACTCGAACCCGAACACCACGTAAAGCCCGACCATGAACACCACGTCATGCAGGGTCGAGACGATGGCGCCCACACCGAACTGCCACTCGAACCGGAACCAGATGTAAAGCAGCATGGCGAACAGCGACGCGACGACGCCGATCGTCCCCGACCATGCCAATTCGGAGGAAACGGTCGGCCCGACCACCTCGACACGCCGGAAATCGTAATCGCTGTCGAGCGCGCCGTGCACCTTGTCGATGACGCTCTGCTCGGCGGTATCGCCGCCTTCCGCCTGGCCTTCGACACGGATCATCAGTTCGGCATTGCCGAATTCCTGCACCTGTATCTCGCCAATGTCGAGCCCGCTCAGACGGGCGCGGACATCGCCGGCATCCGCCGTGCCGTCCTTCGCCTGCACTTCGATCATCGAGCCGCCGCGAAAATCGATGCCGAGATTCATCGGCGTGACGAAGAACATCACCATAATGAAGATCGAGACGGCGCCTGAGAACGCGAAGGCGAGATTGCGCCACCGCATCAGATTGACCTTGGGATCGAGCGGCAGGTAGTGGACGAGGCCAGCAGGAAACTCGGTCGGACGATTGCGGCGCAGCCAGAAGGCGATCAGCCAGCGCGTCAGGGTGAATGCGGTGAAGACGGTGGTGACGATGCCGATGGCCAGCGTCACCGCGAAGCCGCGGATCGGGCCGGTCCCCATGTAGAACAAGATGACGGCGGCGATCAGCGTGGTCAGGTTGGCGTCGACGACGGCGGCGAGCGCTCGCTTGAAGCCTGAATCGAGCGACTGGATGAGCGAGCGTCCCTGCGCGCGTTCCTCGCGGACGCGCTCGAAGATGATGACGTTCGAGTCCACCGCCATGCCGAGCGTCAGCGCGATGCCGGCGATGCCGGGCAGCGTCAGCGTCGCGCCCAGCATCGTCAGGATGGCGATCATCATCACCAGATTGGCTGCAAGCCCGATCGAGGCAAGCACGCCGAGCTTGCCATAGGCGAGAACCATGAATGCGAAGACGAGAAGCGCGGCGATGCCGGTGGCGAAGGTGCCGGCCTCGATCGAATCCTGGCCGAGGCTGGGGCCGACCGTACGCTCCTCGATGATGGTCAGGTCGGCCGGCAGCGCGCCGGCGCGCAGCAGGACCGCGAGATCGTTGGCCGTCTGGGCGGTGAAGCTGCCGGAAATCTGCCCCGAGCCACCAAGGATCGGCTCGTTGATGCGCGGCGCCGAAATGACGTGATTGTCGAGGATGATGGCGAACAGCCGCCCGACGCCCTGCTGCGTCGCCTGGGCAAAACGCGTCGCGCCCTGATTGTCGAAGCGGAACGAAACGACCGGCTCGCTGGTGCGCTGGTCGAAAGTGGCCTGGGCGTCGATCAGGTTCTCGCCCGACACGATGACCCGATTCTCGATGATGTAGGGAACCGGCGGCTCGTCATTCGAGTACATCACGGTGGCGCCTGCCGGCGGGCGACCCTGGATCGCCTCCTCCACCGGCATCGACTGGTCGACCATCTGGAAGGTCAGCTTGGCGGTCTTGCCGAGAATGTCCTTCAGGCGCTGGGGGTCTTCCAGACCCGGCACCTGAACCAGAATGCGGTCGTTACCCTGACGCTGGATGATCGGCTCGGTCGTGCCCAACTCGTTGACGCGGCGATTGACCACCTCGACCGACTGGTTCAGCGCCGTGCCGACCCGATAGTTGATGCCTTCTTCCGTGAGCGTGAAGCGGAAAAGGCCGGATTCCGGCTCGTCCATCGTCAGCTCGACGACGCTTCCGCTCCCGAAAAGCCCGGACGAGACCGGCTGCGTCAGGCTGGAAAGCGCCGTCTTCGCCGCGGCCACCTGCTCGGCGTCGCGGATGCGGACCTGAACGTTGTGCCCCGAACCGGAAAGGCCGGTATAGCCGACGCGCGCATCGCGCAGCGCGGTGCGGATGTCGTCGCGCGTGGCGTCGAGCCGGTCGGAGATCAGATCGTTGCGGTCGATCTGCAGCAGGATGTGCGAACCGCCCTGAAGGTCAAGCCCAAGCGTCATCTGCCGCTTGGGCAGCCAGTTCGGCAACGATGCGAGCGTGGATTGCGAAAGAAGGTTGGGAGCGCTGACGAGAACCGCCAGAAATACCACCAGCCAGATCGAGATCGTCTTCCAGCGCGAGAAATAAAGCATCGTATATCCGTCCAGCCGGACGCGGTCCGCCCGCGTCTCACATCAGCGCATTGGCCGCGAATGCGGTTATTTCTTGGCGTTCTGGTTCGCGACCGGCTCGCCCTTGACCCGCACGTCGGCGATGGTGGCGCGCAGCGCCATCACCTTGACGCCGTTTCCAAGGTCGATCTCGAGGTCGTCGTCATTGGCCTTCGTCACCTTGCCGATCAGGCCGCCGCCGGTGATCACCGTATCGCCGCGCCGGATCGCGGTCAGCATCTCGCCGCGCTTCTTCAGCTGCTGGCGCTGCGGCCGAATGATGAGGAAATACATGATGACGAAGATGAGGATGAACGGCAGGATGCTGACGAAAACGTCAGGCCCGCCGCCGAGTCCCTGGGCGTATGCCGGGGTAACGAACATGGAAAACTCCTGAGACGGCCATGCGATGCAGACACATGGCGGCAGCGTGAAAAGTGGCCGGAATATAATCGCTGGCTGCGCCAATGCAACCGCAGCCGCCGGCTTTTCGCCCGCATGCAGGCATGTTAGGCCGGTTTGTCCCCGCCGCCCTATGAAAGCAGTTGCCCGATGAAAGACATGTTGCCCGAAACGCTGGAAGAAAAGCTCGATCGCCTGATCGCGACCATAGCGAAACTGGCCCCCGGCGATCCGGAGCCAACCGACCTTGCGACCGCCGATTGCTTCGTCTGGTCCGCCGAAGCCGGGCTGCTGGAACCGGTTCATCGCGTCAACCGCGTCGACATCGGCCTGATCCGTGGCGTCGACCGGGTGCGCGACATCCTCGACGACAACACCCGCCGCTTCGCCGCCG
>JBLJBS010000085.1:0-2237 GCA_047637695.1 Aquamicrobium sp.
GCCAGATGCCGGGCTATGCGCCACCCGAACACGATGGCCGGACCGATCGTCGTGCCCGGCCCCGGATATGTGCCACGGAAGATCGAAGTCGCGTCATTGCCGCAAGCAAAGAGGCCCTCGATCGGCTCTCCTTCGGCATCGAGCGCGCGACCGAGCGCGTCGCATTTCACTCCCGCGCTCGTCGCAAGATCGAACGGTTTCACCTCGACAGCATAGAACGGGCCTTTGCCGATCGTTCCGAGGCAGGGATTGGACCCGACCGACGCATCGCCGTTGAAGCGGCTCATCACGGAGCCGCCACGGCCGAACGCCTCGTCCTCTCCGGTCTCGGCGTAGCGATTATAGTCCGAGACGGTCTTCGACAGCCCGGCCGGATCGCAGCCGATGCGCCGCGCCAACGCCTCCAGCGTCGGCGCCGTCTTCATATAGCCGGCGCGAACGAGCCCGGACAGGTTGAAGGCGCCGGGCAGGACAAGGCCAAGGCCATATCTGCGCATGAAGGCCGCATCGCAGACAAGATGGGCCGGAAAGGCGCCGGCCCTTATCTGGCCCATGGAGAAATCATGATAGGACAGGCTCTCGTCGACGAACCGCTCTCCCCGGCTGTTCACCGCCAGAAGACCGGGCTTGGCGCGATCAAGCAGGATATGCGGCCACACCGCAACATGACCGTCCGGTTTCCGGTACGACGAGCAGGGCATCCACAGCGCCGGACTGTCACCGCCGTCATCCAGCATCGCACCCGCCTTGCGCGACAGATCCGCCCCCTGCCCCGTATTGCCGACCGGAGCGAGCGAGCAATCCCTGGCCTCGGCGGGAAACAGCTGCTCGCGCAGTTCCCGGTTCCAGCACAGGCCGCCGGTCGCCATCACCACGCCCTTCTGCGCCCGTATGACGTCGCCGCCCTCAAGCTCGACGCCGACCACGCGGTTGTCCTCGACCAGCAGGCGGCGGGTCTCTGCCTCGAAACGGATCGGAACCCGGGCTTTGCGCAGGCTGTAAAGCAATCTCGCCACCAGCGCATTGCCCATCAGAAGGCGCGTCCCCCGCCGATAGCGAAGCCGGTCGCGCGCGTAGCGGCCGACGATGCGCAGAGCAGTGACGAGATTGGAGACGGAGCCAAAGGGCTTCAGCAGCGCCGACAGCTCTACGCGCCCGACCATCATGCCGCCGAGGCCGACGAATTCGGGGCGCGGCGGCCGGACGCGATCAAAATCCTCACGCGAAAGAAGCCGGCCGTCAAACTCGACCGGAGAGAGCGCCCGGCCACCATAGGCCGAGCCCGGCCCGTCAAGATAGTCGGGATGGGCGGCGGCCGCCACGAACTTGACCTGCGTGTCGCGGTCGAGTTGCTCGATCGCAGCCGGACCCGATTCCAGGAACGCCGCCCGCAACTCGTCGCCGCCCCGGTTTCCCACGACCGCCGTCAGGAAGGCGGCGGCGTCTTCGACACGATCCGGCACCCCGGCGATGTCGGAAAGATGCGTGCCCGGCACCCAGGCCGTGCCGCCGGACGTCGCGGTGATGCCGCCGACCTGATCGGTCTTTTCCAGCATGATCACGCTCAGCCCCTCAAGCGCGGCGACCAGTGCGGCAGCCATGCCGGCCGCTCCGGCGCCAAGGACCACCACATCCACCGTCTGGGGCATGGGAACGCTCGTCATGGTCTTTCTCTCCCTGCGTTTTTGGTGGGCAGGCTTGTCAAATCACCGTGGCAGGCCGCATCGCGGAAGGGAGGAAGCCGGCCGGGAAAAGTCTCTCTTCGTGTCGACCTATGCCCGCCGAAGCGGGCATGGGACCATCGGCTGCCTTCAGTTGGCAGGGGCCATGGAACGCGACGGCGCACCCTCTTCCGGCAGCGGCTTGCGGAAAATAGTGTTGATGTCCCAGTTTCCGGGCGTCGGCGTCGGCACGATCGTCACCGGAACCTGGATCAGGGTCGGCTGCCCGCTCGCGAGCGCCTCCTCCAGCGCCGGCATCAGCTCGGCCGCGGATTCGATCCGCACCCCCCTTGCACCGGACGCGCGGGCGATAGCGGCGTAGTCAATGTAATAGGGCTGACCGCCGGCCTCGAACATGCACCCGTGGGTGCCGCCGAGATGGCGCTTCTCGATGCCCGAGATGACGCCGTAGGACGCATTGTCCATCACCACCCAGACGACGGGCAACCCGACCTCGACCGCGGTGGCGATCACCGACATGTTGCTGCTGAAGCAGCCGTCGCCGATCAGCGCCAC
>JBLJBS010000086.1:0-20420 GCA_047637695.1 Aquamicrobium sp.
ATGAAGGTGATGTGCTTCGCGCTGTTCGCCTGCGCCTTCAACCTGCTGCTCGGCTATACCGGCCTGCTGTCCTTCGGCCATGCCGCGTATTTCGGGTCGGCGAGCTACGTTTCCGCCCATGCCGCCAAGGTCTGGGGCCTGCCGCCGGAGCTCGCCATCCTCGCCGGCGTCGGTGCCGCCGTCATCCTCGGCCTCGCCATCGGCGCGCTCGCCATCCGCCGCCAGGGCATCTACTTCGCCATGGTCACGCTCGCCTTCGCCCAGATGGTGTTCTTCTTCTCGCTGCAGGCGCCGTTCACCGGCGGCGAGGATGGCATCCAGGCGGTGCCGCGCGGGCATCTGTTCGGCCTGATCAGCCTGCGCTCCGACTTCACCCTCTACTTCGTCGTGCTGGCGATCGCGCTCGGCGGCATGCTCGCCATCCATCGCATCATCCACTCGCCCTTCGGCCAGGTGCTGAAGGCGATCCGCGAGAACGAAGCCCGCGCCACCTCGCTCGGCTACCGCGTGAACCGCTACAAGCTCGCCACCTTCGTGCTGTCGGCCGGGTTCGCAGGCCTCGCCGGCGCCACCAAGGCCATCGTCTTCCAGCTCGCCTCGCTGACCGACGTCCACTGGTCGATGTCGGGCGAAGTCGTCCTCATGACCCTGATCGGCGGCCTCGGAACAGTCTTCGGACCCATCGTCGGCGCAACCGTCATCGTCGGAATGCAGAACTACCTCGCAACATTCGGCGCATGGGTCACAATCATCCAGGGCATCATATTCGTCATCACAGTCCTCCTCTTCAGAGAAGGAATCGTCGGCATGATCGCAAAGTGGATCAAAAAACCGTTGTGACGAGCAGAGCAAAACAGCCCGAAGCAAACAGGGCATCGAACGGCCGGCCTCTCGCCGGCCGTTGCCGTTCGACCGGCCGGCACCCGATGAGAACCGGCTTTCCTACCTGAAAGGCGGCTGACGCGACGCGGCTCCCCTTATCGGCGGGATCGACGGGAGGATATGCGCGCGGAACCGGCCGACATAGCCGGTCAACCGGCCCCGATCTCAGCTGCCTCTGCTTCCGTTGCTGCGTCCGACATAGATCTCGCCATAGATATGCCGGATGGCCTCTTCGATTTCTTCGCGACGGCGCTTGATGTGACTGCCCATCAGCTCCGCCGCCTTGTCGGCATCCTTCGCCATCAGCGCCGCGAGGATATGGCGATGCTCGGCCTGGGTCGTCGGACGGCCGCGATGGAGATAGACCCAGCGCAGCGGTCTGATGCGCTGGTTGAGGCTTTTCATGACCTTGAGCATTTCGGTATTGCCGCTCAGGCGCACGATTTCCTCGTGGAAGCCCTCGTCATAGGCGACCTGTTCGTCGATCGGATAGTCGTCCGTCGAGGAGGACGTCTTGAGGAATTGCGCCAGCGAGGCAAGTTCGTGCGCGGCCGCGCGTTCCGTGGCGAGCCGAACGGCGGCGCACTCGATGACGGCGCGCATCTCGTAGAGGTGCATCGTCTCCGTCGGGTCGAGTTCGCGACAGAAGAAGCCGCGCGCCGGGCGAACGATCAGGAAGCCTTCGATGGCCAGCCTGTTTAGCGCCTCGCGCAGGGGCGTGCGCGAAATGCCGAGCTTCTTCGCGACGGCAACTTCGTTGACCCGCTCGCCCGGCTTGATCTCGAATTCGTTGATCATGACCAGAAGCCGGTCATAGGCGGCTTCGACCATGCTCGGGCCTTCGGCGGAAACATGCGCCGCGGTCGGCCGGATGTCTTCGTGGTTTTCATCCGGCTGGCCGGACCTGGACTTTGCCGAAACGGGGAGAGGGCTCATGTTGATTGTCTTTTTCTGTCGGAGAGGCTGCATAAAGGGACAAACGCACCCCCGTTGCCCCGAATTGCCGGCAGGCCATCCTCAATCCTGAGGATCGAACGCCGAAGCGGGGTCAGACGGTGTAGCACCACGATTGCCCTTTTCTGTTGCGTGAATGCCCCGGCCTTTCTGGCAAGGGCGTTCGCTTGCGATCACGCGCCGGCCAGCGCAGCCTCGCGAATGCCCGAAAGCGTCTGGCGTGGCGTGATGGCCTCCGGCGAGATGATGAGTTCGAGCACGGCGCCGGTGGCGGATTGCCGGGCACGTCCGAAAGCTGCTGCAAAATCCTCCGTTGCCTCGACCTTCTCTGCATGAAGACCATATGACCTTGCAAGCCCCACGAAGTCTGGATTGAAGGTCATCGTCGTTCCATGAACCCGGCCGGGATAGTGGCGCTCCTGATGGGCGCGGATCGTGCCATAGATGCCGTTGTTGAGCACGAGGATGATCGGCGTGCCGCCGAACTGCCGCGCCGTCGCCAGTTCCTGACAGTTCATCTGGAAGTCGCCATCGCCGGCGAAGCAGACGACGGTACGGGACGGCTCGGTTATCTTGGCGGCTATTGCCGCGGGAAGGCCGTAGCCCATGGCTCCCGACTGCGGCGCGAGAAGCCGTTGTCCTGGCCCGAAGCGGAAGAATTTGTTCGGCCACACGGTGAAATTGCCGGCGCCGTTGGTCAGAACGGCGTCAACCGGGAGGTTGTCGCGCAGCCAGGCTGTGACCGCGCCCATGTCGACCGGGCCGGGCAGGGGTGCAAGCTCGAAGCTCTTCTCATAGGCCGCGCGCGCCTCGGCGCGCCATGTGGCCCAGCCGCCCCGGACCGGTGTTGCGGCCAGCGCCTGCGCGAAGGGATTGGCCCCGGCGACGATGCCCAGTATCGGCTGGTAGATCTTGCCGATCTCCGCCGCCGAGGCGTGGACATGGATCAGCTTCTGCGCCGGAACCGGCACGCTGAGCAGCGAATAGCCGTCTGTGGTGTTCTCGCCGAAGCGTGTGTTGATGGCGAGGATGACGTCGGCCTTGCGGATGAGTTCCTTGGTTGCCGGCTGCATGCCGACGCCGGCATCGCCGACATAGACCGGCAGGTGGTTGTCGAACTGGTCCTGGTAGCGGAACGTCGCCAGCACCGGAATGTCCGAGGCCACGGCGAAATCCTGCAAAGCCTTGCGCCCGTCCTCGTTCCAGTCGCAACCGCCATAAAGGATCAGCGGACGCTGCGCCTCACCCAGTATCGCGCGCACCTCGTCCATCGCGCCGGCTGAAGGGCAGGGTTCATCGATCCGGGTCGGGCCCTTGATCGCGGGAACGTCCGTTGTCTGACGCAGCATGTCCTCTGGCAGGGCGATGACCACCGGACCGGGGCGGCCGGACGTCGCCACTGCCCATGCGCGCTGTAGAATCTCGGGAATGCGCCCGGCATCCTCGACCTCGGTCACCCATTTCGCGACCGTGCCGAACATTGCCCGGTAGTCGACCTCCTGGAATGCCTCGCGCTCCTTCATGCTCAGGCCGACCTGGCCGACGAACAGGATGTAGGGGCAGGAATCCTGCTTTGCCGTGTGCACACCGATCGAGGCGTTTGTCGCTCCCGGCCCGCGTGTGACGAAGCATATGCCGGGCTGGCCGGTCAGCTTGCCGTAGGCGGCGGCCATGAAGCTTGCTCCACCCTCGTTGCGGCACATGACGAACTCGAACCTGTCGCGCGCGTCATACAGCCCGTCGAGCACGGCGAGATAGCTTTCGCCGGGAACGCCGAACCCTCTTGTGGCGCCGAGATTCAGAAGGCACTCGACCAGAAGGTGGCCGCCATTTCGCTGCATATCAGTCTCCATCATGTCCGGCGGTCTGCGCAGCCCGCGTCATCGCGCCGTCGTTGTTTCGGCAAGGAAGGCCGGCGCGCACGACGACGCCGGGATTGAGCATGCCGCCGGGATCGAATGCATGCTTGAGCGCGCGCATGAGGCCGCGTTCGACCGGCGGGCGCAGCGTGTCGGCAAGGAACACCTTGGTCCGGCCCAGCCCGTGCTCGGCCGCGAAGGAGCCGCCGAGCTTCTGCGCCGCTTCCGCCGCCGCCAGCCGCAACAGGTCGTCGCGGCCGGCGAAGCCGGCGCTGCCCTCTGGCGGGGAAAGATTGAAATGGACGTTGCCGTCGCCGAGATGACCGAACGGGTTTATCCTGACGCGGGGCAGGACGGCGTCGATTGCCGCGCCGGCCTCGGCGAGGAAGGCGCCGATGGCCGCCACCGGCACCGAGATGTCGTTCTTGATCTGGGCGCCTTCGAGGCGCTGTCCTTCGGGGATCTCCTCGCGCAGCCGCCAGAAGTGCCGGCTCTGACGTTCGCTGGCGGCAATCGCGCCATCCAGCACCCAGCCTTCGTCCATCGCCGAAGCCAACACCTCCTCCCACAGGGTTTCCAGCGGCACGAGGGGGGAAGAGGATGCGCATTCGACCAGGAGGTAGAACGGGCTGCGCGAGGCAAGGGGAAAGGCGAGGTCGGGAATATGCCGCAGCACGAGGTCGACGCCGAAATCGCTGATGAACTCGAGCCCGGTGAGGAACTCCTCGGCATGGCTGCGCAGGTGGGCCGCGAAGTGCAGCGCCTGGTCGATGCCGGGTACCGCGATCAGCGCCGTTATCGTCTGCTGCGGTGCAGGATAGAGCCGCAGCACGGCGCGGGTGACGATGCCGAGCGTGCCTTCCGAGCCGCAGAACAGCCGTTTGAGCTGGTAGCCGGCATTGTCCTTGATGACCGGCCGCATGCCGTTCCAGATGCTGCCATCGGCCAGCACGACTTCGAGGCCGAGCACCAGATCCTGCATCAGCCCGTAGCGTAGGGCATGGCTGCCGCCGGCATTCGTGGCGATCAGCCCGCCGATCTGTGCCGACCCCTCGGAGCCGAGCCGGAGCGGGAACATCAGCCGCTGTCCCGAAACTGCCTCATGCACCCGTTGCAGCACGGCCCCGGCCTCGACCTCGACGCAGCGTCCGACCGGATCGGCCGCACCGATCGCGTTCATGCGTGACAGCGACAGGATGATCGCCGGTCCGCCAGGGCTGACCGCGCCTCCGCAAAGCCCGGTATTGCCGCCTTGCGGCACGGTGGCGACGCCGGCTTCGGCGCAGGCGCGCACCACCGCCGCCACTTCGGCGGTGGTCTTCGGCCGGGCGACGCCGAGCGGCGGCTCGCCATACTGGCCCAGCCAGTCGCGGCAGTAGGGGGCTGCATCGGCATCTTCGAGCCAGCCGCCCGCACCCAGGATTGCGCGGAGTTTGCGGATCAGCGTCTGCATGGCGTTCTTGACCCTCCAGCCGGGGCAGGGATCAACCCTGGCCGAGGAAGCGGCTCATGAAGCTCTTCAGTCTTTCGCTCGACGGATTGCGCACGATCTGGTCTGGGGTGCCGATCTCGGCAAGACGGCCTTCGTTCATGAAGCCGATCCGTGTCGAGACGTCCGCGGCGAAGCTCATCTCATGGGTCACGAGAAGCATCGTCATGCCATCTTCGGCCAGGGACCGGATGACATTGAGGACTTCGCTCACCAGTTCCGGGTCGAGCGCCGAAGTCGGCTCGTCGAACAGCATGACGTCCGGTCGCATCGCCAGCGCCCGCGCGATGGCGACGCGCTGCTTCTGGCCGCCGGAAAGACGGCGGGGGTAGACGTCGGCCTTGTCGCGCAGCCCGACCTTCTCCAGCAGGCTCATGGCAAGCGAAACCGCCTCGGCGGCCGGCAGCTTCTTCACCTTGCGCGGCCCCTCGGTGACGTTTTGCAGCACCGTCATATGCGGGAACAGGTTGAAATGCTGGAAGACCATGCCGACATCCCGACGCAGCTCCGCAAGCCGCCTGTCCGAGGGCGCGCGGCGCAGCGACGAATAGTCTATCGCGTGGTCGCCGACGCGCACCTGCCCGGCCTGCGGCAGTTCGAGCGCGTTGAGACAGCGCAGGAACGTCGATTTGCCGGAGCCGGATGAGCCGATCAGCGTCACCACCTCGCCCTTCGAGACATCGAGCGAAACGCCTTTCAGCACTTCGAGCTGGCCGAAGGATTTGTGGATGTCGTGGGCTGTGAGAACGGGTTGCGCGGACATCAGCGGGTCACTCCCATCTTCTTCTCGAGACGGTCGGCAAGCAGGGTGATGGGGAAAAGGACCGCGAAATAGATCGCGGCGACCGCCGTGTATATTTCGAGCGGGCGGTAGCTGGCGGCCGTCACGACGGTGCCCTGATAGAGCAGGTCGGCAACCGCCACCACCGAGGCCAGCGACGTGTTCTTGAACTGCATCAGCGTCTGGTTGATGAAGGACGGGATCATGATCTGGATCGCCTGCGGCAGCACGATGCGCCGGAATATCATCGCCCGGCGCATGCCGATCGCCTTGCCGGCCTCCGTCTGGCCGGCATCGACTGCCTCGATGCCGCCGCGGAATATCTCTGCGTAGAAGGCGCCCGCATTCAACGACAATGTCAGGTAGCACGCCGTCAGCGCGCTCATGTCTACGCCGATGAGGACGGGCAGCGCATAGTACATCCAGATAAGCTGGACGAGCAGCGGAGTGCAGCGGAACAGCTCGACATAGAGCCGCAGCGGCACATCCAGCCACTTGCCCAGATTGGTTCTCAGGACCCCCACGACCAGACCTATGGCCAGGCCGCCGATGACGGACACCACCGTCAGCTGGATCGTCATCCAGAGGCCTCTCAGGATAACGGGCCAGTAGGGGATGATCGCGGAAAAGTCCCAAGTGTACATGCGCTGCTCCGATCAGAAGGTCAGGTCTGCGGGAAGGTCCGCCTTGGTGACGCCAAGCGCGGCAAACCCGGCCATCATCCATTCCGAGGTCTGGCCGATGCTGCGGTTGTAGTCGGACCAGATCGAGATGAAGTCACGGAACGCCTTGTCTTCCTCCTTGCGCACGCCGCAGTTGGTCGGCAGCGTCAGCACGGGTTTCGGCAAGGCGAGGCTGCCGAGCGTCGGGTTCTTCTTCATGGTCGAGATGGCGTTGACCGTCAGCGAGACATTGCAGTGCGCACGCCCGGTCTGCACGGCCATGATGGCTTCGTCGCGCGTCTTGAAGTTGAGAATCTCCGCGTTGGGACAGTAGCGGCGGGCGATCAGCTCGTGCGTCGAGCCGGCATCGACGGCGATACGGACCTCCGGCTTGTCGATCTCGGCCCAGGTCTCCGGAGCCTTGAAGTCCTTGTTGGAGATGACCATGAACGAATGCACGAAGATCGGCGTCGAGAAATCAATGGCGAGCGAGCGCTCCGGCGTGGGATTGACCGCGAAGGCGAGGTCGATCTTGCCGGCCTGAAGATCGAGGATCTGGTTGCCCCAGGTCGATTCGACAATGTCCAGTTTGACGTCGAGGACGCGGGTGATGTCGCGCGCCATCTCGATGCAGGCTCCGGACCATTCGCCGCTGATGAGATCCTTGTGGAAATACGGCTCCTGACCGGGAATGGCGGCCATGCGCAGAACGCCGGCCTGCTTGATGCGGGCGATGGAGGCGCCGCTCTGCGCCGCCTGCGCTGCCGCGACGGTCACGGATTGCGTTGCAAGTCCGGCCAGCGCCCCGCCGATCAGGGCGGAAGACATGATTTCACGTCGATTCATGGAAAACCTCCTTTTGTTATGCTTGACCCCTTAACCGACCGGCTTCCGGACGCCGTGCGCCCGGACACTTTCATTCCGCTCGATTGCACATGGGTACCTTGCTGTATTCAGCAAAAAATGCAAGATTGAATTTCAACGATTGATTGATCTAAACCCATTTTTGTCGATTTTGGGCCAAATATGTCGATTTTTGTGGAGTTTGGGCGATTTTCCTTCTGCCGGCAACGAATTCGTACCGTGTCGGAATCGAACGCCTATTGCCGCCTTGGGCGTGAATGTGATTAACTGAATACAGAAATGTATTCCAAATGATTCCTCGGGGATCGGGACTTCAAAGCAGGAGAGACGAGTTGAAGGCTGTTTTTGTCGACGCCAACGAAACCCTGAGCGCTGTGGTTCAGCGCCTGCGCCGCACCGACGACCTTCCGGTCCGGATCAACGTCCAGCCCGACATCACCCCGCAGGAACTGCCGGCGACGATCGGCGATGCCGAGATCGCCATCATCGACCACACCCATCTGCCCCAGGAGATTGCCGATGCCTGCGCATCGCTGAAGCATGTGGTGTTCCTTGGCACCGGCGCGGCCTCCTACATGGATGTCGATGCGCTGAAGCAGCGGCGCGGCATCGAGGTTCACACCATCAAGGGCTATGGCGACACCTCGGTCGCCGAGTGCGCCATTGCGCTGATGTGGGCTTCGGCCAAGGGCTTCGCCTTCATGGACCGCAACATGCGCGAGGGCCGATGGCTGCGCACCAACGGCATCGAGCTGAAGGGCAAGACGCTTGGTCTGGTCGGGTTCGGCTCGATTGCCGCCGAGGTCGCGCGCATCGCCAATGGCGCCGGCATGCGCGTCGTTGCATGGAACCGCTCGCCCAAGGTTGTGCCGGGCGTCGAGTTCATGCCGCTCGATGACGTTCTGGCCCAGTCCGACGTCGTGTCGCTTCACCTGCTCCTCAACGAGGAGACGCGCAACATCGTCTCGCGCGAAAAGATCGCCCTGATGAAGCCGGGCGTCGTTCTGATCAACACCGCCCGCGGCGCGCTGGTCGACGAGGATGCAATGGTGGAGGCGCTGAGGAGCGGCCACATCCATCACGCCGGCCTCGACGTCTTCGTCGTCGAGCCGATGAAGCCGGGGCATGTGCTCACAACGCTCGACAACGTCACTTTGTCGGCGCATTCGGCCTTCCGCACCGCGGAAGCCTCCGACAACCTCATCAACGCTGCGCTCGGCCATTGCCGTCGCATCGCCGCCGCCTGAAGCCAGCCGTCCGGAGCAGAAGAGCCATGACCCAGATCACCCGCATCGACGCCAGCCCCCGGCGGGCGCGCGCCAGCATCGCCGGCGATTTCGTCTTCCTCACCGGCCAGTGCGCCGACGACAGGAACGGCGACATCCGCCAGCAGACGCGCGAGACGCTGGCCAAGATCGACGCCCTGCTCGCCCAGTGCGGCACCGACAAGACCCGTGTCACCTCGGTGACGATCTGGATTCAGGACATGGCCGATTATGACGGCCTGAACGAGATCTGGGACGGCTGGGTGGTCAAGGGTCACGAGCCGTGCCGGGCCTGCGCCAAGGTCGAGTTGTTCGATCCGCAGTACCGGGTCGAAATGATCGTCACCGCCATGCGCTGAGAAAGGGCGGATAACGCAATGACCGAGCAAGTCGTGCCGCCGCTGATCACCGCCGACCGGATAAGCGGGATCGGCGTTTCCGAAATCCTCCAGATCGCCGCCAGGGCGGCGCGGATGAAGGCGGCCGGCCGGCCGGTCATCGTGCTGGGGCAGGGGGAGCCCGATTTCGACACGCCCGACAACATCAAGGAGGCCGCCTGCCGCGCCATCGCGGCTGGCGCCACCAAATACACGCCGCTCGACGGCACGCCGGAACTGAAGCGCGCTGTCCAGCGCAAGTTCAGCGTCGAGAACGGGCTGGAGTTCGATCTCGACGAGATCACCATCGCGCCCGGCGCCAAGCAGGTGATCTACAATGCCTTCATGGCGACGCTGAACGCGGGCGACGAGGTGGTGCTGGCCGCGCCGTTCTGGACCTCCTATGCCGACATCGTCACCATCGCCGACGGAAAGCCGGTGGTGGTGCCCTGCGCCGAGCATGACGGCTTCCGCCTGACCGCGGCCGGGCTCGAGGCGGCGATTACGCCGCGTACGCGCTGGCTTCTGCTCAACGCGCCATCCAACCCGTCGGGCGCATCCTACTCTGCCGGAGATCTCTCGGCGCTGGCCGGCGTGCTGCGCCGGCATCCGCATGTCTGGCTGCTGAGCGACGACATCTACGAGCACCTCGTCTATGATGAGGACAAGCCCTTCGTGACCATGCTTCAGGTTGCGCCCGACCTGCGTGGTCGGACCCTGACGATGAACGGCGTCTCCAAGGCCTATGCCATGACCGGCTGGCGGATCGGCTATGCGGCGGGGCCGAGGGCGCTCATCAAGGCCATGGCCATCGTCCAGTCGCAGTCGAGTTCCAATCCGTGCTCGGTGTCACAGGCGGCCTCCGTCGAGGCGCTGACCGGGCCTCAGGATGTGCTTGCCGAGCGGCGGGCCGCGTTCAAGGCCCGCCGCGACATGGTCGTCGCGATGCTCAACGACGCCAAGGGGCTGACCTGCCGCACGCCCGAGGGTGCATTCTACGTTTATCCGGGTTGCGCCGGCGTGCTTGGCCGCGCCACCCCGCAGGGCAAGGTGCTCGCGGACGATCGCGACTTCTGCGACTATCTTCTGGAAACGGCGGATGTCGCCGTGGTGCCGGGCAGCTGCTTTGGCCTTGCCCCCCATTTCCGCATTTCCTATGCCGCTTCGATGGAGAGCCTGAAGGAAGCATGCAGCCGGATTCAACGCGCCTGTGAGGCTCTTTCATGAGCCGGCACGTCGCTGTCATCGGCTGCGGCGCCGTCGGCGCGGCCAGCGCCATCGAACTCCTGCGGCGCGGCCATGCAGTCACCGTGATCGACCCGGCCGAGCCGGGCGGGGAACAGGCCGCGAGCTTCGGCAATGCCGGCTTCCTGTCGGTGCAGTCGGTGCTGCCGCCATCCGAGCCGGGTGTCTGGAAGCAGGTGCCGCGCTATGTGCTTGACCCGCTGGGGCCGCTCGCCATCCGCATCGGCTACATGCCCAGGGTGACGCCCTGGCTGTTGCGCTATCTCCTGTCAGGCTGGACCCGCGAGCAGGTGCGGCGGACGGCCGTTGCCCTCAACGAAATGTTGAAAGGCGCCCCGGCGCTGCACACGGCATTGGCGGAAGAGGCGGGATGCGCCGACCTCATCGAGCGCAAGGGCGTGCTGCACACCTATCTCGACCGCGCCGCCTATGAGCGCGAAGCGTTCGGCTGGAGCGTGCGCCGCGATCTCGGCGTCCGTTTCGAGGAAATAAGCGGCGAGGCTTTGCGCGCCCGCTTTCCCGAATTGCCGCAGCGCTATGGCTTCGCCGTGCTGATCAATGATGCCGGCCGATGCCTTGACCCTGGCGCCTATGTCGCCGCGCTGGCGGGACTGGCGCAACGCATGGGCGCAAATTCCGTGCGCCGCGCGGCAACAGGCGTGACGCTTTCCGGCGACAAGGTGGTCGCCGTCCGCACCGATGGCGGCGACATCGCCTGCGATGCGGTGGTGGTTGCGGCCGGCATCCGCTCACGCGCCGTGGCGGCTTCGGTCGGCGACAGGCTCCCGCTCGAATCCGAACGCGGCTATCATGTCTCGGTCCCGGCACCGGACCGCGATTTCGGCGCCGCCTATATGGCCAATGACGCCAAGATGGTCGTCAACGGCATGCGCGGCTTCATTCGCGCCGCCGGCCAGGTCGAGTTTGCAGGGGTCGATGCCGCGCCGAACTGGAAGCGGGCGGAAATCCTCAAGACACGGCTTGCAGCGCTCTACCCCGATCTCGACATGAGCGAGGCGCGCGTCTGGCTCGGCCATCGGCCGAGCATGCCGGACGGCCTGCCCTGCATCGGTCGCAGCCGGCGCAGCGCCGCCGTGGTGCACGCCTTCGGGCATGGCCATGTCGGGCTGGTCGGCTCGGCCCGCACCGGGCGTCTCGTCGCGCAGATGCTTTCCGGCGAGACGCCGGAAATCGACATCGCTCCCTTCTCTCCCTCCCGCTTCGGCAAAGGAACCATGAAATGACAGGCACTATCGCCAAAGGCGGCAAGGCGCTCTATGGCGCGCCGCTCGGCATCCTGATGCTCGAGGCCCGGTTTCCGCGCATCATGGGCGATATGGGCAACGGCCAGACATGGCCGTTTCCGGTACTCTATCGCGTCGTTCGCGGCGCAAGCCCCGAGAAGGTGGTTCTGGAGGGCGCGCGCGGCCTGCTCGACGCCTTCATCGAAGCCGGCCGCGACCTGATCGATCTCGGGGCCGAGGCCATCACCACCAATTGCGGGTTTCTCGCCATCTATCAGAAGGAATTGACGGCAGCGCTCGGCGTGCCGGTGGCGACCTCGTCGCTGATGCAGGTGCCGTGGGTGCAGGCGACGCTGCCCGCCGGCAAGCGTGTCGGCGTGGTCACGGTTTCCGGTTCGACGCTGACGCCCGCCCATCTCGACGGCATCGGCCTTGCGCACGACATCCCGATGACCGGCACCGAAAGCGGCGAGGAGTTCTTCCGCGTGCTGATCAAGGCGGAAAAGAACGACATGGATGTCGATCTGGCGCGCAAGGATGTGGTCGACGCCGCGTTGCGGCTGGTGCGTGACAATCCGGACATCGGCGCGATCGTCCTCGAATGCACCAACATGCCACCTTATGCCGCCGCCGTGCAGGAAGCGACGGGCCTTCCGGTCTATGACATCTACTCGATGATCAACTGGTTCCAGCTCGGCCTTCGCCCACGCCGGTTTTTCTGAAAGAGATAAATTTATTAGATTAGCGGCGCCTGGCCGCCAGAGACAGTCCAAGCACCAGAAGAGAGACGGTCAGGACGATCGCAGGCGCAATGGCGTGGCTGTCCTCGGCATTCGACAGTGCCGTGAACATGGCGGCCGTCATGACCAGAGAACCGGGCGCCGCTCCAAAAGGGGGGTTGCAACTCGGATCAGCAGGGTGAAGCCGCAGCCGGAAACGAACTCGCAACTGGATAGAACTAGGTCGAACCCCGCCACGCCGATGCCGCATGAATTTAGTGCATGCAGCCGCCCTCGACAGCGTCCCCTTCGGAGAGCATGGGCTCCAGAACGACGAGATCGTTGGTCGAGATCATTCCGAAATCCGTGAAACCGTAATTCGGTATGTTCGGCAGGCTGAGGCCGTTCATGCGCAACAGCACCCTGTTCATGGCCGGGCAGCCCAGCCGGTCATGGATGATGGCGACCAGCTTGCGCGTTTCCTCGGCGACGAAGTCGAGCGGCTCCTCCGACATCAGGCCGGCCACCGGCAGCGGCAGCTCGAACAGGATTTCGCCGTCGAGCACCACCACATAGCCGCCGCCATTGGCGATGCAGCGATTGGCGGCAATCGCCATGTCGTCGTGGCTGGCGCCGATCACCATGAGGTTGTGGGCGTCATGGGACACCGTGCAGGCGATTGCGCCGCGCTCCAGGAAGAGCCTGGAGACGAAGCCCTTGCCGATCCGGCCCGATGCCTTGTGGCGGTCGATCACCACGATCGCGGATACGCCCTGCTTCGCGTCCGGCATGACGCGTCCCTCGACGATGGGCAGGGTGAACTCGTCTTCTGACTTCGGCGCAGTCACCGCGATCGCCCGGACCCTGGCAAAGCCGGCATTGGTGCTGAGTTCGACCGCCATGTCACCGGGCTTCACCGCGCTCTTCACCCGCATCGTCTGCTTCGACCATTCGGGATAGTGGAAGCTTCTTTCGCCGGTGAGGTGGCTTCCGTCCCGATAGACCCATTCGCCGCCGATCATCGTCGCCTTCACGTCGACCTTCTCGACCGAGCCTATCACGATCAGGTCGGCATGGCGGCCGACGGCTATCGAGCCGTAATCACGATGGATGCGCAGCCCTTCGGCGACATTGACGGTCGCCATCTGGTAGGCCGTCATCGGGTCCATGCCTTCCTCGATCGCGGTCAGGACCCGCGTGTCGATATGACCGTCCTCCAGAAGCTCATGGGCATAGACGTCGTCCGTGCAGAACTGCAGGTAGCGCGTATCGAAGCCCTTTTCCCGGATCAGCTGCGCGAGTTGGCGCAGATGCGGCCGGTGCATCCGGTGCGGCCGGATGGCGAAGATCGTTCGCAGGCCGACGCGCTGGTTCTCGACGATTTCGTCGATTGAACTCGCAACATGGCTGTCTTCCGGCCCGGCCGCCGCATAGGCGTTGAGCGCGGCGCCGGTCAGATAGGGCGACTGGCCGGAAACGGTCATGCCGCGGGCTGCGGCGATCCCGATCTTGCGCAGCTGGTCCTCGTCCTTGCGCAGGAGAAGCTGCGGATTGATGTCGCCGGCAAGGCAAACCGCTTCCGGCCATTCAAGCAAGGCACGGGTCTCCTCGACATCGATGCTCGCACCGGAGGTCTCCAGCCACTCCGGCATTGCCGGGATGCGGGCAGGCACGCGCAGCACCATCCGCAGCGGAACGGTCTTCGCCTCCTCGAACATCAGCCGCATGCCGGGTATGCCGAGAACGTTGCCGATCTCGTGCGGGTCGGCGGCGATCATCGTCACGCCACGCTGGACCGAAGCCTTCGAATATTCGGCCATGGTCAGCATCGAGGACTCGACATGGACATGCGGATCGATGAAGCCGGGCGACACGAACGCGCCGGCGAGATCTTCCACCTTGCCTTTCTTCCACTGATCGGCTCCCGCTGGCGAAACGGCAGCGACGCGCCCGCCGTGAATGGCGATGTCGACCTCGAGAATTTCACGGGACAGCACGTTTATCATCCGTGCATTGGCAAGGATCAGATCGGGCGCCAGCACGCCGGACGCAACGTCGATCAGGGCCTTGCGCAGTTCGAGATCAAGCATCGAAATATTTCCTTGTCCTTGGATGACAGGCTGGCGCCGCGGCGCGGGATTGGCGCATTACCCGAGGCGAAGCGGTCCGCCGGAGCGCGCATCGACCGGCACGAACTCGGCTTGCCCCCCGTCGAGAAAGCACATGCGCTCGGTGAGGTTGACCACCGTGCAGGCATGGTTGGGCAGAATCAGCACCCTGGTGCCGACCTCGAGCCTGCGGCCTTCCAGCGCGAGAAAGCCGTGTTCCTCGGACAGCTGGATCACCGGAAATGCGATGCCGTCGCCACCCGGAACATAGGCTTCGCCATAGCCGCTGCCCGAACGGCTGCCGTGCGGGCCGAGATCGGAACTGAGCGTCTTCGAACCGGCATCTACGATGGCGACGCGCTCGTTGGCGCTGACGACTGTCGCGAGCACCGCGAGCGCGACGTCCTGTCGCCGGGCGATGCCGAGCCGAACCGCGGTCAGGTCGAGGAAGACATAGTTGCCGGGGCGCGCTTCATCGACCCCGGTAAAACCCGAATTGGCGAGGACGGTTGGCGTGCTGCCGACCGAGATGCGCGAAGCCTCCAGGCCCGAGGCGGCAAGGCGTTGCTTCAGTCCCAGCATCTGGTCGAGTTCGTCGGCTGCCACCTCGGCTACTCCGGCTGGCGCCGACGCGGAATAGGCATGTCCGGCATGGGACAGCAGCCCGGCCAGATGCAGGCGCGGCATGCCGGAAACGCTTTCGGCCATACGGATGGCTGCTTCCGAAGCCGGGTCGACGCCACAGCGATGCAGCCCGACATCGACTTTCATGAGCACATCGACGGGCGCATCGTGATGGGCTGCCGCTTCTCCGATTGCCGCGGCGCCGGCCGGGCTGTCGATGATGAAGCGGACGCGGCTGCCAGTGTTCCGGGCCAGTTGCAGCAGGCAGGCGGCCTCCGCGGAAGAAACGACGGGGAAGGCGACGGTGACGAAGTCGAATCCCGCACGCAGGAAGGCGGCTGCTTCCGGCGGGCGCGAAACGGTGAACCCCTTCGCACCCGACTGCTGCTGCAAGCGGGCTATCGTGAAGGACTTGTGAGTCTTGACGTGAGGATGCAGTTCCACCGACGATGGCAGCAGACTGGCGACACGCGCTATATTCGCCTTGAGCCGGGGGAGGTCGACCACGACTTGCGGCGTTGCCGCCTTGTCCAGACCGGTGAACGAATTGCCTATGGCGTCGGTCGCTTCAGTATTCATCATGCACTCTTGAAAATTGCTGTCGCCGGCTGCGCGGCATTGTCACCAAACCACCGGATGCGCCTGTCCCGTCTGAACATTGACGAGGCCCTGGGGAACGGCTTCGGTGGGAGCGACCAGAACCCAGCGCCAGGGGGCGCAGGTCAGCGTGGCGAAGGCGAGCCGTTCGGGAAAGCCGGGATGCCAGCGCGGCTGGAATGTCGGCTCATACATCCAGTCGACCTTTTCGCCCTCGGCATAGAGCTTTTCCATGTCGGCATGCAGGTCTTCAGCCGGGCGGCACGACATCAGCCCCCCGACCTCGTAGGCAACCGTTGCCACCACCCGCCCTTCGCGAACCAGCGCCCAGCCACCGCGATTGTCGGCGAGCGCATTGACTGCTTTAGCCATTGCGTCGTCCGACGACCCCACAACCCAGACATTGTGCTTGTCGTGCGCCACCGAGCAGGCGAGTGCGGTATCCGGCGTGCGAGGACCGCATCCGAGCCAGAACATGCGTGAAACCGCGCCCGTGCCGGAAAAGCGGTCGACGATCGCGAATTTGGTGATGTTCCGATCCGGTTCGCGCGCCACCTGGCCGTCGGCCACCGGCAGTTGCTGGACGATGAAATCGTCGGTCCAGTGGAAGGGCCGCAGCAGCGCTGCATTCATCGTTGCGCGGCCCGGCTCGGCCTTTATCGCGAAGTCGTCCGACGTGAGCTTGCGGCCGATATTGATGGTGTCGGTCGCCCAGTCGGGCCAGTCTATGTGTGGCACCGGCAAGGTGTAGCGTTTGCCTTCCGAGGCTGGCCGCCCGTCGGCCCATACTTTCTCGATGCGGAAGCCGGGCAGGTCGGAAAGCAGGACGACGTCGGCGTAGCGCCCGGGCGCGATGCTGCCCACCCACGGCGTCAGCCGCATGTGTCGGGCGGGATTGATGGTCACGGCCTGAATGGCGATTTCCGGTGCGAGGCCGCTCTCGATCGCCAGCCTGACATTGTGGTCCGTGGCGCCCAGCCGCAGCGTGTCGGAGGCGCTGCGATCGTCGGTGGCGAAGGCGATCTGCGACCAGTCCTGCAAGCCTTTGTCGATCAGGCCCCGGATGACGTCGGGCATGGAGTGAACGCGCAGTTCCATGAACAGGCCGTGCGACAGCTTCTCCCAGAACTCTTCCGCCGTCCACGCTTCATGATCGGAGGCAAGGCCGGCGGCGGCGAAGGCATTGATCGAGGCGATGTCGCGCAGGCCGGCGGCGTGTCCCTCGACCACGCCGCGTCGTTCGAAGGTCGCCTCGATCATGCCCCACAGCCGCTCATGCGACGGGTTGTCGGGGTTCCAGACCGCCGGCCAGTCCATAACCTCGTCCAGACCCGGCACCATCAGCGACTGCCGGAGGAACTGGGCCTGCTCGTCATAGCCGAACCAGCCGCCGCCATGCTCGTAGGCCGTCGGCGGCACGGCGGAACCCGGCAGCGGAAATATCTTCATCGGCGAGCCGCGCCGGCGGGCTTCCAGCCAGAAGGCGAGATTGTTGGCGCCGTTGACGTTGGAGAATTCGTGGCTCGCCTCGCAGGTCCAGGTGTTGCCGCGCGGCACCACCAGCGCCGCCTCCCATTCGGGCGTGACGTGGGAGCTTTCTATGTGCTTGTGAACCTCGCCCAGTCCCGGCACGGCCATCAGGTCCGGCTCATGGAAACGCTCCGCGACCTCGCCCTCGAACTGGCCGGCCGGGCCGACCCAGGCGATGCGCCTGCCGTGGATCACGATCTCCTGATCGTCCTTCCATGTCCTGCTGTTGACGTCCAGCAGACGGCCGACCCGCAACGAGCGATCGGCCGGGCGCTTCCCGAGCGCGACGAGCGTCAGTTCCCGCCGGATGCGGACTTCTCGGGCGGCATCGATCTCGATGTCGTCATCGGGCGTTGCATTCATGGGAAATCCCCCGTTCATGTGGTCAGCCGCGTGGCTTGCGCGGCTTGGACCGCGCGGCGGCACTCGCCGTCTTTCCGTCTGGCGGCACGGATGTGTCTGTCGCTTCCCCCGCAACAGCGCTGCCGCCGCTGAGACAGATCGACAATATCTGCGCCGGCGCCGGGCCGATCGCCCGGAAGCCATGGCTCAGCGAACCGTCGAAATAGACGCTGTCGCCCTTGTCGAGCAGGGTGGGCGCGTATGGCTCCATCAGGAACTCGACCGACCCGCTGAGGACGAAGACGAATTCCTCGCCCTTGTGCGAACTGCGCACCCGCTCGGAGAGAACCTTGCGCACAGGAATCTCGATGAGCATCGGCTCGATCATCTTGCCGCCCAGCTCGGAGGCCAGCGCCTGATAGCGGCCCATTGTCGTTTCGAATACGGTGCCGGTGTCGGCGCGGGTGATGGCGCGAACGCCCTTGGGCATTTGCGAGCCCGTCCCGCCGATCAGGTGGACGAAATCGATCCCAAGGCCGGATGCGAGCCGCGTGAGAACGCCGTAGGCGGGCGAGGTCTGGTTGTTCTCGATCTTCGAAAGCGTGGAGATCGACACACCGGTCCGGGCGGCGACGTCCGCCAGCGTCCAGCCACGCTCGGCTCTCAGCCGGGCGAGTACCGCGCCTGCGACCGAACGTGTCCTGTCCGCAGGCGAGGCGCCGTCATCGTGCGCGTCGTCCTGTCGGGTAACCATGGTCGAACGTTGCGTCATGCCTAAATCCTAGTCCGCTTCCACCACGGGAAGAATGGGCCCCGGGCCTTTCCGTTCGACGATGAGCCGATAGCTGTCAGGCTCGCGATGCCGCGCCAGATCGAAGATGGTCTTCTTGTAGAGCGTCCCCATGTTGAGGTCGCAGGCGGCAGTGATGACCTCGTCGCCCGTGGTCGTCGCATGAGCGACGACCTGGCCGGACGGCGCCACGATCATGCTGTTCCCGATCAGGTTCGACCCTTCCTCCAGCCCCGCCTTTGCCGTTGCCGCCACCCATGTCGAGTTCTGGTATGCGCCGGCTTGCAACGAAAGCTGGTTGTGAAACGGGGTCAGCACGTCGAAATCGAACACTCCGGTATGATCGTCCGGCGTATTGTAGCCGACCATGACCAGTTCGACGCCCTGAAGCGCCATGACCCGGTAGGTTTCCGGCCAACGCCGGTCATTGCAGATGCACATGCCGGCGATGCCGCCGAAAGCCTCGAACACAGGGAAGCCCAGATTCCCCGGTTCGAAATAGCGTTTTTCGAGATGCTGCGAGTCGAGATGCGGCTGCGGCTCGCTATAGCCCGGGAGGTGTATCTTCCTGTATTTGCCTGCGATCTTCCCGGTTTTATCGACGATGATCGAGGTGTTGAAATGCCGGGATACACCAGACGGTGTTTTCGCAAGCTCCGCATAGCCGAGATAGAACCCTATGCCGAGGCGCGCGGCTTCCTCGAACAGCGGCAGCGTCACGGGACTCGGCATTTCGGTCTCGAAATAGCTGTCGATCTCTTCCTGCGTTTCGAGAACCCACCGGGGGAAGAAGGTGGTCAGTGCAAGCTCGGGAAACACGACGACGTCGCTGCCCCTCGATTTGGCCTCGCGCAAAAGGGCGATCAGGCGGCGAACGACCTGTGCCTTGGTTTCGGAGCGCGCGATCGGCCCGAGCTGCCCGCATGCGACATTGACAATACGCTTTTCCATCGCTGTTTCCCTCAAACGCCCGTGCCTTTTTCAGCCGGGAGAATGGCGCACTGATGCGCCCGCAATTTCAGCGAAACGCGGCTTCCCGTCCGGGAGGAGCCATCCGTCGCACTCGCATGCGCAACCAGCGGACCGGCGTCGCTGGCGCACTGATATTGATAGGCGCGGCCGAGATAGGTTCGCACGCCCAGCGTCGCCGGGATGTCGCCTTCCTCTCCCGCCGAGACGACCAGTCCTTCGGGGCGCACGGCCAGCAGGAAATCGTCCGGGATATCGCCATAATCCGACGGCGCTAGTTCTATCTCGGTTCCGCCCGTCATGCTGGCCCTCACCTTCTGATCGTTTCGCGCGATCACCGTCATCGGGATGATGTTCTCGAACCCGACGAAACGAGCCACGAAGCGGTTGGCGGGGCGGCGATAGAGGGTCTCGGGCGTATCGAGCTGAACGATGCGGCCCGCATCCATGATCGCGACACGGTCGGAGATGGCGAACGCTTCCTCCTGATCGTGCGTCACATAGATCGCGGTGCGCTCGTTGGCTTGCTGCAGCGACCGGATATGCACTCGCATGTCGATGCGCAGCTTGGCGTCGAGGTTGGACAGGGGTTCGTCGAACATCAGCAAAGGCGGCTTTATCACCAGCGCCCGCGCCAGCGCCACGCGCTGCTTCTGGCCACCCGACAAGGCCGCAGGCAGGCGGTCGGCGAGGCCATCGAGACCCACCGCCTCCAGCATGTCCATCGCCTCCTTCTCCCGTCCCGGCTTCGCGACGCCGCGCTGCTTCAGCCCGAAGGCGACGTTGTCGCGAACCGAAAGATGGGGAAGCAGCGCATAATTCTGGAAGACGATGCCGATGTTGCGCTTGTGGACGGGCACGCGGCTGATGTCGTTCGCGCCGAGCCTGATGCTGCCCGAGGTCGGCGACAGGAAACCCGCCACCAGCCGCAGCGTCGTGGTCTTGCCGCAGCCGCTCGATCCCAGAAGCGAAACCAGTTCGCCGGGGCGGACGGAAAGGCTGAGATCCTGAAGGATGGTGTGGCTGCCATAGGCGGCGCTCACATTCTCGAGAACGAGGGGTTCGCTTTGTCTCATCTCATCTCACGACGTTGGAAAGGCCGAAGCTTCGTTCGAGGAT
>JBLJBS010000087.1:0-3284 GCA_047637695.1 Aquamicrobium sp.
CGGGCATGCGCACCCTCGTCGACGGCCAGAAGGTCTCGTTCGACGTCGAGCCGGATCGCATGGGCAAGGGCCCGAAGGCGGTCAACCTTTCGGCTGCCTGATCTTTTCAGTTAAGCCTATCGAAAGAGCGGCGCAGGCAACTGCGCCGCTTTTTTGATTGATAGAATGCAGGATTTAAAATCCGGGAATATTCTACCGACAGCCGGTAAAGCTGATTGATGCGACGTTTCACGATGCGGCGCTTCGGCCGTCGCTCGAATTCATCCGCTGTCACAGGCAGGAATTCCTTTGTCACGAAGG
This sequence comes from Aquamicrobium sp., assembly GCA_047637695.1. Taxonomy (GTDB): domain Bacteria; phylum Pseudomonadota; class Alphaproteobacteria; order Rhizobiales; family Rhizobiaceae; genus Aerobium. The sequence continues at coordinate 301 of JBLJBS010000087.1, forward strand.
CTGAGCGGCCCCTTCCTATTGCCATGGACTCTGCCCATATTGGCCTCATGGCCAAAAATCCAGACAAGCACGCGACCCCGGATGCCGCGTCCGGCTTCGGCGAAGCCCCTCAGGCGGAGTTTCAGGGTGCGCCGCTCAGCGGCCCGGTTTCCGGCTGGGCGGATGAAATCGCCCGCGAGGCCGGCAAGGCGGCCATGGCGAAACCGGTGAAGAAAAAGATACCCGAACGCTCGGCCGCGCCGACACGGACGGCGCGCGGCACCTCGATGGGCGGTGCGGCCTCGCCGAAGGAGCGCGTGGCAGCCGGTCTCAATCCGGTCGCGGGCCTCGACATCGCGCTCGAGGATGTCGGCACCCTGTCCTCCTCCGGGGTCACGGCCACGGTGGCGGCGCTGTCGCGGTTGATCGAGAGCGGCGACCCCAATCTGCGCAACGAGGCGTGGATACCGCATCGGCCGGCGCGCCCTGACAAGTCGGAAGGCGGCATCGAACTGCGCATGGAGACGGCGTTCAAGCCTTCCGGCGATCAGCCCACCGCCATCGCCGACCTCGTCGCCGGCGTCAACGAACATGAGCGCACGCAGGTGCTGCTTGGCGTCACCGGGTCGGGCAAGACCTTCACCATGGCCAAGGTGATCGAGCAGACCGGACGGCCGGCGCTGATCCTGGCGCCGAACAAGACACTCGCCGCCCAGCTCTATGGCGAGTTCAAGAGCTTCTTCCCCAACAACGCCGTCGAGTATTTCGTTTCCTACTACGATTACTACCAGCCGGAAGCCTACGTTCCGCGCACCGATACCTATATCGAGAAGGAATCCTCGATCAACGAGCAGATCGATCGCATGCGCCATTCGGCGACGCGCTCGCTGCTCGAACGCGACGACGTCATCATCGTCGCCTCGGTGTCGTGCATCTACGGTATCGGCTCGGTCGAGACCTATACGGCGATGACCTTCCAGATGGAGGTCGGCGAGCGGCTCGATCAGCGCCAGCTTCTCGCCGATCTGGTGGCGCAGCAATACAAGCGCCAGGACATCAATTTCACCCGCGGCTCGTTCCGGGTGCGCGGCGACACGATCGAGCTGTTTCCGGCCCACCTCGAGGATCGCGCCTGGCGCATCACGCTGTGGGGCGACGAGATCGAGGCGATCACCGAATTCGACCCGCTGACCGGAAACAAGACCGGCGACCTCAAGAGCGTCAAGATCTACGCCAATTCGCACTATGTGACGCCGCGCCCGACGCTGAACCAGGCGATCAAGTCGATCAAGGAGGAGCTGAAGTACCGCCTTGTCGAGTTGGAGCGGGCAGGGCGGCTGCTGGAGGCACAGCGGCTGGAGCAGCGCACGCGCTTCGACCTCGAGATGCTGGAGGCCACCGGCTCCTGCGCCGGCATCGAGAACTATTCGCGCTACCTGACCGGCCGCGCGCCGGGCGACCCGCCGCCGACGCTGTTCGAATACGTGCCCGACAACGCCCTCGTCTTCATCGACGAGAGCCACGTCACCGTGCCGCAGATCGGCGGCATGTATCGCGGCGACTTCCGCCGCAAGGCGACGCTGGCCGAATACGGCTTCCGCCTGCCGTCCTGCATGGACAACCGGCCGCTTCGCTTCGAGGAATGGGATGCGATGCGGCCGATGACGGTTGCGGTGTCGGCCACGCCGGGCGGCTGGGAAATGGAAGAGGCCGGCGGCGTTTTCGCCGAGCAGGTCATCCGCCCGACCGGCCTGATCGATCCGCCGGTCGAGGTGCGGCCGGCCAAGAACCAGGTCGACGACGTTCTCGGCGAAATCCGCGAGACGACGGCCAAGGGCTACCGCACTTTGTGCACGGTGCTGACCAAGCGCATGGCCGAGGACCTGACGGAATATCTGCACGAGCAGGGCGTGCGCGTGCGCTACATGCACTCCGACATCGACACGCTGGAGCGCATCGAGATCCTGCGCGACCTGCGGCTCGGCGCCTTCGATGTGCTCGTCGGCATCAACCTGCTGCGCGAGGGCCTCGACATTCCCGAATGCGGCTTCGTCGCCATTCTCGATGCCGACAAGGAAGGGTTTCTCCGCTCGGAGACGTCATTGATCCAGACCATCGGCCGCGCGGCACGCAATGTCGACGGCAAGGTCATCCTTTATGCCGACCAGATGACCGGCTCGATGGAGCGGGCGATCGCGGAAACCGACCGTCGCCGCGAGAAGCAACTGGCCTATAACGAGGCCAACGGCATCACGCCGGAAAGCGTGAAGAAGAACATCGGCGACATTCTCAACTCGGTCTACGAGCGCGACCATGTCCGGCCGGATATTTCGGGCGTCACCGAGGGCGGCCAACTCGTCGGCTCCAACCTCAAGGCGCATCTGGAACATCTGGAAAGGGAGATGCGCACCGCAGCCGCCGATCTCGACTTCGAGCGGGCGGCGCGGCTGCGCGACGAGGTCAAGCGGCTGCGCGAGACCGAACTCGCCATCGCCGACGATCCGCTGGCGCGCGATGTCGAGCTGGAAAGCCCCGAATCCGGCCGGCGCAAGGGACAGCACAACAAGGGCAAGGCACGACATCGCGCCGCGGACGAGGCCGGCGGTCTGTTCCGCAAGCCCGCGCTCGACGAGATGGGCACCTCCGGCGACCATGCAACGCCTGCCGGCGCCACGGGCCGGGGCCTGTTCCGCAAGAATTCGCTCGACGAAATGACCGTCGGCCGCACCGAAAGGCCGGTGCAGGGCCGGCTCCCGGCGAAGCCGGACAACGAGGCAAAGCCGATCAAGCGCGAGCGCGTCGGCATCGGCTCCTATGAGGACCCGGGCGAACAGCGGCACAAATCCGGCCGCAAGAAAAAGACCGGCCGGCCCGGGCGCTGACCGCCTAAAGCATGCCGCCCGAAACCGGGAACCGGTTTCGGGACAACGATATGCGTAAAAACAAGAGCCTAGGTCACATACCCATAAACAGGATTCACAAACCGGGTCTATTGTGATTCTCTT
>JBLJBS010000088.1:0-18420 GCA_047637695.1 Aquamicrobium sp.
GTCTGGCTGGTCGAGCATCCGCCGCTCTACACCGCCGGCACCAGCGCCGACCGCAGCGACCTTCTCGATCCCGACAGGTTTCCGGTGTTCGATACCGGCCGCGGCGGCGAATACACCTATCACGGGCCCGGCCAGCGCGTGGCCTATGTGATGCTCGACCTGAAGCGGCGACGCGAGGACGTGCGCGCCTTCGTTGCCGCACTCGAGGCATGGATCATCGGCGCGCTCGCCCGCTTCAACGTCAGGGGCGAACGGCGTGAGGACCGTGTCGGTGTCTGGGTGGTGCGGCCGGACCGGCCACCTTTGCCGGGAGGGCGCCCGGCCGAGGACAAGATTGCCGCCATCGGCATTCGCCTCCGGCGCTGGGTGAGCTTCCACGGCATCGCGGTCAATGTCGAACCGGACCTTTCCCACTTCGGCGGGATCGTGCCATGCGGTATCGCCGGCTATGGCGTTACCAGCCTCGTCGATCTCGGATTGCCGGTGACGATGGCCGACTTCGATGTCGTGCTGAAGGCGTCCTTCCGCGAAATCTTCGGCCCGGTTGCCAATGGTCCGGCGTGAACCATCATGGATTGCCTTAAAACGCGCCGATCAGCAGCGCGGCGGCGGTGATGAATGCACCCATGGACACGAGCGAGGCGACATCCTGAACAAAAGCGGCCATTTGCGATCTCCGTATCTGTTATGTTCGTATGATGTTCTAATTTTGTTCACTCGTCAAGCAAGAACATCGTCATTTTGTTTTGACTGAAACTGTGCCAGTTGAACGTGTGACGGTGCGAGGAGCGGCATGGCGGGAACGGATCGCGAGAAGCGGATGATGAGCGAGGGGCCGGCGATCGTTCTGGTCGAGCCGCAGCTTGGCGAGAACATCGGCATGGTGGCGCGGGCCATGGCCAATTTCGGGCTCGGCGAACTGCGCCTGGTTTCGCCGCGCGACGGCTGGCCGAGCGAGAAGGCGCGCGCCGCAGCTTCGAAGGCCGATCACGTCATCGACGGTGTGGTGGTGTTCGAGAGCTTAGGTGATGCGATCGCCGACCTGAATTACGTTATCGCCACCACCGCGCGCGAGCGCGACGGGTTCAAGCCTGTACTCGGCCCGGTCGAGGCGGGGAGAAGCCTGCGCGCGCGTTTCGGCGTCGGCCAGAAGACCGGCATCCTGTTCGGCCGCGAGCGGTTCGGCCTCTACAACGAGGAAGTAGCGCAGGCCGATGAGATCGTGACCTTTCCGGTCAATCCCGCCTTCGCTTCGCTCAACATCGCCCAAGCCGTGCTGTTGATGTCTTATGAGTGGATGAAGTCGGGCCTTGCCGACGAGACCGAGACCGCGTTTCGCGGGCCGGAGATGATGCCGGCGTCGAAGAAGGCGTTGCAGGGGCTGATCGACCATCTGGAAGGGGCGCTGTCGGTGCGGGGATATTTTCGTCCCGCCACGAAGAAGCCGAAGATGATGGACAATCTCGCCGCCGTGCTGACGCGGCCGGGCTTTTCGGATGCGGAGATCAAGGTGCTGCGCGGCATCGTCGCCTCGCTCGACTATTTCTCGCCCGGCGAGCCGCGCGGCGCGGTTTATCCGCAACGCAAGGCGCGGGCGGATGCGAAGGCGCATGGTGGATTGGACGACGGGCAAAACGCATCCGGGGATGAGTGAAGCCGATGGATGAGCGGCCGATATTGATGTTCGATTCCGGCGTCGGCGGCCTGACCGTGCTGCGCGAGGCGCGTGTCTTGATGCCTGATCGCCGTTTCATCTACGTCGCCGACGATGCCGCCTTTCCCTATGGCCGATGGGAGGAGCCGGCGCTGCGCGACCATGTCGTTTCGCTGTTCGGCCGTCTGATCGCCGAGCACGATCCCGAGATCGCCGTCATCGCCTGCAACACCGCCTCGACGCTGGCATTGCCGCAACTTCGCGCGGCGTTTCCGGCCGTGCCGTTCGTCGGCACCGTGCCGGCGATCAAGCCGGCGGCCGAGCGCACCCGCTCCGGTCTCGTCTCGATGCTGGCCACTCCCGGCACGGTCAAGCGGCAATATACCCGCGACCTGATCGAGAAATGGGCCGAGCGCTGCGATGTCCGCCTCGTCGGCTCCGACCGGCTGGCGGGACTGGCTGAAACCTATATGCGTGACGGCTTCGTCGACGAGGAGCTGGTGCGCGAGGAGATCGCGCCGTGCTTCGTCGAGCGGGACGGGCGGCGCACCGACATCGTGGTGCTGGCCTGCACGCACTATCCCTTTCTGGCGAACCGCATGCGCAAGACCGCGCCATGGCCGGTCGACTGGCTCGACCCCGCCGAAGCGATCGCGCGGCAGGCGCTGGCGCTGGCCGGTTCTCGCGAAGCCGGAATGGAACGCAGCACGGACCAGCCCGACATCGCCCTGTTCACCTCAGGCCGGCCCGATTTCCTCGCCCGGCGGCTGATGCAGGGCTTCGGCCTGACGACGGAAGGCGAAGGGTGACGAGAAGGCCGCTCACCGGCCTGCCAGATCGTAGACCTTGCAGATCGCGCCTTCGGCGCGGCGGTGGGTGCTGAAGCCGATCTTCTCGTAATAGGCCAGCCCTTCGGCGTTGCCATCGCCGATGAACGCCTCGATCCGCTCGATCCCGCCATCGATTGCGGCCGCTTTCGTTACTTCGAAAAGGGCGGTTCCGACACCACGGCGGGCTGCCGTGGGAGAGACGTGGGTGCCGATGATGCCCCATCCCGCCGGGGTGCCGAAGCGGTTCTCCCCGGTCGCCCGCTTCAGGGATTGGAAACCGAGGAGCGCGCCGTCGGCGTCGTGCGCCAGCGAACACGCTATGCGGTCCGGATCCCCGATATAGGTGTCGAGAACATAGGCGATGGCGGCGGCGGCGGCGGTGCGCTTGCCCGCCGCCACGAGATCGCGAAGCATTTCGCTCATCGCCCCGGCGTCGTTCGCGGTGGCCTGCCTGATCTTCATGGCGCTCCTCTGATGGGCGGGGTGTTGTCGATGCGGCTTCATTGTTGCCGTCATCGGCCATTGCCGCAAGCCGGGGAGGGAGCTTGTGCGGAACGCCTTCTGCGTTGACCCGGCTGCGTTGACCCGGCTGCGTTGACATTGCCGCTTCCATCCGTTAGTCAGCCGTCGATCCTGATCCGCAAGGCGTCGGGATTTTTTTGACGTGTCCCGTGGGCATCTTCGCAAAGCGTGCGTGAGTTGCCCTGTCAGGTCTCGAAAACGGAGGCCAGAGGAGGGCGCGTTTCCTTCCGCCCGGAGCATGAGCTTCCGGGCGCAACGTTTTGAAAGGGAATGCGATGAGCAAGCGCGAATCCGCAAAGTACAAGATCGATCGCCGCATGGGCGAAAACATCTGGGGCCGCCCGAAGTCCCCGGTGAACAAGCGTGAATACGGCCCCGGCCAGCACGGCCAGCGCCGCAAGGGCAAGCTGTCCGACTTCGGCATCCAGCTGCGCGCCAAGCAGAAGCTGAAGGGCCATTACGGCGACATCTCCGAGAAGCAGTTCCGCAAGGTCTACGAGGAGGCCAACCGCCGCAAGGGCGACACGCCGGAGCACATCATCGGCCTGCTCGAGTCGCGCCTCGACGCCATCGTCTACCGCGCCAAGTTCGTTCCGACGATCTTCGCCGCGCGCCAGTTCGTCAATCACGGCCACGTCAAGGTCAACGGCCGCCGCGTCAACATCGGCTCCTATCGCTGCAAGGCCGGCGACGTGATCGAGGTTCGCGAGAAGTCGAAGCAGCTCGCCATCGTGCTGGAATCGGTCCAGCTGGCCGAGCGCGACGTGCCGGACTACATCGAGGTCGACCACAACAAGATGGTCGCGACCTATGTCCGCGTGCCGGGTCTGTCCGACGTGCCTTTCGCGGTGCAGATGGAACCGAATCTGGTGGTCGAGTTCTACTCGCGCTGATTTCGGCTCTTCGCCGTCGATATCGGGGCCGCGCTGTTGCAGCGCGGCCTTTTTCTTTGGCGGCCATGAATGTATGAGGTGGCGATGACGCTATCGCTCGCACCCGATCTCGCTTCGCCCGCTGCCGCACCCGATGCGCCCGGCCCGGATGAGGCAACCTGCCATCCGATGTTCCGGGCGGTGCCGTCTTCGGTCGAGTTCAACAAGCTGAGGAAGCGGCTGCTGCGCGACACGCGCCAGGCGCTCGATGACTTCGCGATGGTTCGGCCGGGCGATCGCTGGCTGGTGGCGCTGTCGGGCGGCAAGGATTCCTACGGGCTGCTCGCGCTGCTGCTCGACCTGAAATGGCGCGGCGTGCTGCCGGTCGAGCTCATCGCCTGCAACCTCGACCAGGGACAGCCGAACTTTCCCAAGCACATCCTGCCCGATTTCCTTGCCGCCAACGGCGTGGCGCACCGGATCGAGTATCAGGACACCTATTCCGTCGTCACCGACAAGATCCCGGAAAACCGCACCTATTGCTCGCTGTGCTCGCGGCTGCGCCGCGGCCATCTCTATCGCGTCGCGCGGGAGGAGAGCTGTTCGGCGCTGGTGCTCGGCCACCACCGCGAGGACATATTAGAGACCTTCTTCCTCAACCTGTTCCATGGCGGCAGGCTGGCGGCGATGCCGCCCAAGCTCCTTAACGACGAAGGCGACATGACGGTGCTGCGTCCGCTCGCCTATTGCGCCGAGGCCGACCTTGCCCGCTTCGCCGATGCGATGGCGTTTCCGATCATCCCCTGCGATCTGTGCGGCAGCCAGGACGGCCTGCAGCGCAACGCCATGAAGGCGATGCTCACCGACATCGAGCGTCGGATGCCCGGCCGCAAGGACACGATGATCCGCGCGCTCGGCAATGTGCGGCCGAGCCATCTGCTCGACCGCGATCTGTTCGATTTCTCCGCGATCGATCTTATTCGCGGCTGACCTGCGACGGGCTGCTGCGATAGAGGCGGCCGCGTTCGGCAATCGCCACCAGCACGAGGCCGACGATCCCCAGCCCGAAGAAGCCGGCGGCGAGCGGCGTGGTCGTGCCGTCGAACGCTTGCCCGATCAGTGCCCCGATCAGCCCGCCGCCCAACGTCTGGATGAACCCCTGTACCGAGGCGGCAGAGCCTGCGATGTGGCCGAGAGGCTCCATGGCGATGGCGTTGAAGTTCGAGCCGATCCAGCCGAACTGGAACATGATGAGGGCGAACAGGATGACGAAGGGCGTTATCGGCAGATGGCCGGCCAGCGACCAGACCAGCCAGATGCCCGAAAGCACGGTGAAGCCGGTCAATGCGGCGTGCGAAAGCCGGCGCATGCCGAAACGCACGACGAGGCGCGAGTTCAGGTAGTTCGACAGCGCCATGAACCCGGCGACGATGGCGAACAGGATCGGGAACCAGACGCCGAGATCGTAGATGCCGACATAGACCTGCTGCGCCGAATTGATGAACGCGAACAGCGCGCCGAAGACGAATGTCGAGGCCAGCGTGTAGAACAGCGAGAAGCGGTTGGTCAGCACGATGGCGAAGGCCGTGCCGATCGAGCCGAGCGTGAACGGCCGCCTGTCTTCGGGATGCAGCGTTTCCGGCATGCGCAGCACCGCCCACAGCGTGATGATCGCGCCAATCAAGCCCATGGCGATGAAGATGAAGTGCCAGTTGCCGACCAGCATCATCACCTGGCCGATGGAGGGCGCGATGACCGGGATGACCATGAACACCATGAAGATCAGCGACATGGTTTCGGCCATCTGCCGGCCGCCGAAGCGGTCGCGCACCATCGAAACGGCGATGACCCGGGTGGAGGCGGCGCCGACACCCTGAAGGAAGCGCAGCGCCAGCATCACCTCGAAGGTGGGCGCGAAGGCGGCGGCGATGGCGGCAAAGACGTAGATGGTCAGCCCGAACAGGAGCGGCCCGCGCCGGCCGAAGCGGTCCGAGGCGGGGCCGTAGGGCAGCAGCGCCGCCGCCATGCCGGCGAAATAGGCCGAGATGACATATTGCCGGTGGTTTTCGTTTTCTACGCCGAGATTCGCGCCCATCTCCTGAAGTCCGGGCAGCATGATGTCGATGGCGAGCGCGTTGAGCGACATCAGCGCCGCAGCGAGCGCGATGAATTCAAGGCGGGACAATTGCCGGCCGGAAGGCGGCCGCTGGACGGTCCTGTCCTGCATGAGGAAATTTCTCCGGTTCAAAAGAAAGATGCGCCGGCAGGCCGGCGCATCGTGTCGCTTGCTTGCAATGGCTGGCTGGCTTCACACCGCGTTGCGAAGGCCGATTCCCTTTTCGGCAAAGAAGCCCTGCAACTCGCCCGCCTGGAACATCTCGCGTACGATGTCGCAGCCGCCGACAAACTCACCCTTGACGTAAAGCTGGGGGATGGTCGGCCAGCTGGAGTAATCCTTGATGCCCTGGCGCAGCTCGTCCGAGGTCAGGATATTGATGCCTTTGTAATCGACGCCGAGATAGTCGAGGATCTGAACGAGCTGGCCCGAAAATCCGCACTGCGGAAAGGCGGGCGTGCCCTTCATGAACAGCACCACGTCGCTGCCCTTGACTTCGTTGTCGATGAAACCGGCGATATCGCTCATCTGGCTTGTCCTTTTCTGCCGGGTTCAAGGCCCGGCGAAGCATTGGCTAGCCTCTATCTAGGGCAGAATGCTGCGCCGCGCAATCCGACGCTGGCCGGTCGTTCGGTCGCGCCGGGGGCCGCAGCGAATGTGCCGGCCTTGCCGCAGGCTCAGTCGGGCGCGCTGGTCTGGAGCGCGAGGGCGTGCAGAACGCCGCCCATATTGCCCTTCAACGCGTTGTAGACCATCTGGTGCTGCTGCACGCGGCTCTTGCCGCGGAAGCTCTCGGCGACGACCTCGGCCGCATAGTGGTCGCCATCGCCGGCAAGATCGCGAATCGTCACCACGGCGTCCGGAATGCCTTCGCGAATGAGCCGTTCGATCTCGCGTGCATCCATGGCCATGGCGTTTTCCTTTTCAGTTGCCCATGAAGCCGGCGAACCAGCCCTCATGCGCTGCCTTGAGTTCAGACACCGATATGGCACGGGCATTGCCGAGCTTCAAGGACGTGCCGCCGGTCGAACCGACCCGTACGGTTGCGACGGCGCTTGCCGGCGCGATCTCCTCGATGAAACGGTCGGCATCCTCGCGGCGCAGCGTCACCAGATAGCGGCCCTGGTCCTCGCCGAAGAAGGAGGAGAGCAGATCCGCGCTGTCGGGCTGGCTCACCGTCGCGCCGATGCCGGAGGCCATCGCCATCTCTGCCAGCGCCACGCCAAGGCCGCCATCGGAGAGATCGTGGCAGGCCGTGGCAAGGCCGTCCCGGATCAGGCCGCGGACGAAATCGCCGACCTTGCGTTCGTGGGTCAGTTCGACATGCGGCGCCGGGCCTTCATTGCGGCCGTGAAGCTCGCGCAGATAGGCCGACTGGCCGAGATGCGTGCCCCAGCCGGCCGGCGCGCCGACGAGCACGATCGCCTCGCCTTCGGCGACGAAGCCGATCCGCGCCATCTTCGTCCAGTCGTCGAGCAGGCCTACGGCGGCGATGGTCGGCGTCGGCAGTATGCCCTGGCCATTGGTCTCGTTGTAAAGCGAGACGTTGCCGGAGACGATGGGGAAATCCAGTGCGCGGCAGGCCTCGCCGATGCCCTTTATCGCCATCACCAGCTGGCCCATGATCTCGGGCCGCTCGGGATTGCCGAAGTTCAGATTGTCGGTGGCGGCCAGCGGTAGCGCCCCTGTCGCGGTGATGTTGCGCCAGCATTCGGCGACCGCCTGCTTGCCGCCTTCGAACGGATCGGCCTCGCAATAGCGCGGATTGACGTCGGACGAGAAGGCGAGCGCCTTCCGGGCATGGCCGTCGACGCGCACGACGCCGGCGTCGCCGCCGGGAATCTGCAGCGAGTTGCCCTGGATCAGCGTGTCGTACTGCTCCCACACCCAGCGGCGCGAGGAGAGGTTCGCCGAGCCGACCAGCTTCACCAGCGCGTCGGCGACGTCCATCGCCGGCACGTCGGCCAGCGCGGCAGGGGCTTTCGGCTCCAGCCACGGCCGGTCGTATTCCGGCGCTTCGTCGCCGAGTTCCTTGATCGGCAGGTTCGCCACCTCGTCGCCTTGATGGAAGACGCGGAAGCGCAGGTCATCCGTGGTTTCGCCGACGATGGCGAAGTCGAGGCCCCATTTGCGGAAGATGGCTTCGGCTTGCTTCTCCTTCTCGGGGCGCAGCACCATCAACATGCGCTCCTGGCTCTCCGACAGCATCATTTCATAGGCGCTCATGTGCTCCTCGCGCACCGGCACCTTGTCGAGGTCGAGCCGGATGCCGAGGTCACCCTTGGCGCCCATCTCGACGGCCGAGCAGGTCAGGCCGGCGGCGCCCATGTCCTGAATGGCGATCACCGCGCCCGATGCCATCAGTTCGAGACAGGCTTCCAGAAGGCACTTTTCCGTGAACGGATCGCCAACCTGCACGGTCGGGCGCTTTTCCTCGATCGAATCGTCGAATTCCGCCGAGGCCATGGTCGCGCCGCCGACGCCGTCGCGTCCGGTCTTGGCGCCGAGATAGACGACGGGCAGTCCGACGCCTTCCGCCTTGGAATAGAAGATCGCATCCGCGTCGGCGAGGCCGGCGGCAAAGGCGTTGACGAGGATGTTGCCGTTGTAGCGGGCGTCGAACTGCACCTCGCCGCCGACGGTGGGCACGCCGAACGAGTTGCCGTAGCCGCCGACGCCGGAGACGACGCCCGAGACGAGGTGCTTCGTCTTCGGATGATCCGGCTCGCCGAAGCGCAGGGCGTTCATCGCCGCGACCGGCCGCGCGCCCATGGTGAAGACGTCGCGCAATATGCCGCCGACGCCGGTGGCCGCGCCCTGATAGGGCTCGATGAACGAGGGGTGGTTGTGACTCTCCATCTTGAAGATCACCGCCTGCCCGTCGCCTATATCGACGACGCCGGCGTTCTCGCCCGGCCCCTGGATGACGCGCGGCCCGGTGGTCGGCAATGTGCGCAGCCATTTCTTGGACGATTTATAGGAGCAGTGCTCGTTCCACATCGCCGAGAAGATGCCGAGCTCGGTAAAGGTCGGCTCGCGACCGATCAGGTCGAGGATGCGCCTGTATTCGTCGGGCTTCAGCCCGTGCGAGGCGATCAGCTCATCGGTGATTGCAATGTCGTTGCGTATTGTCATCTCGTCGTCCGCATGCTTGTGACGCGCTGTCATGCCGTGCCGGCACAACCTGAATTCCCTGCCGCCCAGCGGCCGATGTCGGCTGAAATCCGTCCGCCCCCCGGCCCGTCCATCAGCGGCCCGAAGGCGGTGACGCGACCGGCGGCGCCTTCCGCCTGCACGACGAGAAGCGGCTTGCCGCCGAAATTGCCCTTCGGGACAAGCAGGAAGCGCGGCCGGCCGGAAAAGGAATTCAGCTCGTTTGCGAAGCTGTAGGCGCGGAACGCCGGGTCGTTGGCCGCGAACCAGCAGCGATGGGCGGCGATTGCCACCTGCTCCATGTTGCGCAGCGCCGCGCTCTTGCCCGCCGCCGCCGGGGGAGTAGGGGGCGAGGACTGGCAGGCGGAAAGCAGTGCGAGCGCGACGAGAAGGCCGGCGCCGGCTGCCGCCTTCATGCGGCGACCCCGAGAACGCTTTCGAACAGGGTCCGGCCGTCGCTACCGCCATGCGCGGCCTCGATCAGGTTTTCCGGGTGCGGCATCAGGCCGAGCACATTGCCTTCGGCATTGACGATGCCGGCGATGTCATGAAGCGAGCCGTTGGGATTGGTGCCTTCGGCATAGCGGAAAACGACCTGACCGTCGCCCTCGATGCGCTGAAGCGTCTCGTCATCGGCGAAATAGTTGCCGTCATGATGCGCGACCGGGCAGCGGATGATCTGGCCTCGCGCGTAGCCGCGGGTGAAGGCGGTGTCGGCATTCGCCACTTCGAGCTTCACTTCGCGGCAGATGAAGCGCAGCGAGGCGTTGCGCATCAGCGCACCGGGCAGCAGCCCGGCTTCGAGCAGGATCTGGAAGCCGTTGCAGACGCCCATGACCTTGACGCCCCTGGCGGCCTTGTCGGCCACCGCGCGCATCACCGGCATGCGGGCGGCAATCGCGCCGCAGCGCAGATAGTCGCCATAGGAAAAGCCGCCGGGAATGACGATCAGATCGACGTCGGGAATGTCGGTGTCGGTCTGCCACACCGTCAGCGGCGGCCTCGCCGCAATCTTGGTCAGCGCGGCGATCATGTCGCGGTCGCGGTTCAGGCCGGGGAGGAGGACGACGGCCGCCTTCATGTCAGGCTATCTCCACCTGATAGTTCTCGATCACCGTGTTGGCGAGCAGCTTCTCGCACATCGCCTTCAGGTCAGCCTCGGCTTTCGCCTTGTCTGCGGTGTCGAGTTCGAGGTCGAACACCTTGCCCTGTCGGACCTGACCGACACCGGAGAAGCCGAGCGCGCCGAGCGCGCCCTCGATGGCTTTGCCCTGCGGGTCGAGAACGCCGTTCTTCAGGGTGACGGTAACGCGGGCTTTCACCACTTCTCGATTCTCCCGGAAGATTAGTGGACGCTGCCCTTGTCGGGCTTGGAGGAGACCAGCACCGGGCCGGACGGGCGCGGCGGCTCGTTCTCGTTCATGATGCCGAGGCGGCGGGCCACTTCCTGATAGGCCTCGACCAGCCCGCCCATGTCGCGGCGGAAACGGTCCTTGTCGAGCTTGTCGTTGGTGGCGATGTCCCACAGCCGGCACGAATCCGGCGAAATCTCGTCGGCGAGCACAATGCGCATCATGTCGCCCTCGTAAAGGCGGCCGAACTCGACCTTGAAGTCGACCAACTGGATGCCGACGCCGAGGAACAGGCCAGAGAGGAAATCGTTGATGCGGATGGCGAGCGCCATGATGTCGTCGATTTCCTGCGGGCTGGCCCAGCCGAAGGCGGTGATGTGCTCTTCCGACACCATCGGGTCGTCGAGCGCGTCGGCCTTGTAGTAGAACTCGATGATCGAGCGCGGCAGCACCGTGCCCTCGTCGATGCCGAGGCGCTTGGCCAGCGAGCCGGCGGCGACGTTGCGCACCACCACTTCGAGCGGCACGATCTCGACTTCCTTGATCAGCTGCTCGCGCATGTTCAGCCGGCGGATGAAATGCGTCGGCACGCCGATGCGGTTCAGATGCGTGAAGATGTGCTCGGAGATGCGGTTGTTGAGCACGCCCTTGCCGTCGATCACGTCGTGCTTCTTCTTGTTGAAGGCGGTGGCGTCATCCTTGAAGAACTGGATCAGGGTTCCCGGCTCAGGCCCTTCGTAAAGAATCTTGGCCTTGCCTTCGTAGATGCGGCGACGACGGTTCATGGCGATCTCTGGTCTTTGGGAGCGGCGGTGTCGCGGATGCTCCAGGTTGCGGCCGGGGCGCGGCCGGCGACAGGACTTCTCAAGCCGGTCTCTAGCCTAATCCGGCTTCATGCTCAATCGCCAATCGCTGCCGATTCCAGCCAATCCAGCGCAAATGCGGCGCATGGCTGCGACCCCGGATGTATTGACCGCGAAGCGACCTTTTGGTTTGTGGGCACCGTACCCATATGGGAACAGGGATTCGCGCTATCGAGCCGGAGGGAATGGCATGGCCAGCATGGACGACCGCAAGGACGCCTTCGAGAAGAAATTCGCCCACGACGAGGAACTGAAGTTCAAGGCGACCGCCCGGCGCAACAAGCTTCTCGGGCTCTGGGCCGCCGACAAGCTGGGCAAGACCGGCGAGGAAGCCGAAGCCTACGCCAAGTCGGTGGTGGCCGCCGATTTCGAGGAAGCCGGCGACGAGGACGTTTTCCGCAAGATTCGCGGCGATTTCGACGCCGGCGGCGTCGAGCAGTCGGACCACCAGATTCGCCGCACCATGGACGAATTGCTCGATCAGGCGGTCGCGCAGGTCAAGGGCGCGTGACCGTGACAAGCCTCGCCGCGCGGTTGGCCGGCGGCGAGACCGTCTTCACCGCTTGGTCGTCATTGCCCGACGCGCTGGCCGTCGAGGCGCTTGCCGCGACCGTGATGGATGCGGTCACGCTCGACATGCAGCATGGCGGGCATCACGAGGACAGCGTGCTGCGCGCGCTCGGTCCCGTTATCGCTTCGGCCAAGCCGGGACTGGTGCGCATTCCCGTCGGCCGTTTCGACATGGCGAGCCGTGCGCTCGATTTCGGCGCGCAGGCCGTCATCGCGCCGATGGTCAACACGCTCGACGATGCGCGCGCCTTTGCGACCGCGATGAAATATCCTCCGGTCGGGCTGCGTTCATGGGGGCCTAACTTCGCCATGCCCCGCTTCGGCGCCGGCGACGCCAACAACTGGCTGCGCGAGGCGAACGCGCAGACGCTTGCGCTCGCGATGATCGAAACGCGCGAGGCGCTGGCCATCGTCGACGACATCCTTGCCGTGCCGGGCATCGATGGCGTCTTCGTCGGCCCGGCCGATTTCTCCATCGCCTGGAGCGGCGGTGCGACCGTTGACCCGTCCCTGCCGGACATGATGGACGCCATCGGCCATATCGCTTCACGCGCCGCGGCGGCAGGCAAGCATGCCGGCATCTATGTCGTCGATCCGGCTCTGGTCGGCCGCTATGTCGCGATGGGCTTTCGCCTGATCGCGCTGGGAGCCGAGAGCCGCTACATGGCGATCGGCGCGGCAGCGCTGGTAGAGGCGGCGGGCGCGTCGATCAAATAGTCGGTTCTGGTCCATCGACACCGCGAAAGGTGCATGGCAGGTTCCGGCAGCCGGCTACTTTTTCCTGCCTGTCTTTTCCCTCAAGGTCCGGGCGGCGCTGCTTCCGGACCTTTTCGATGTTGTGGGTGGTTCATGCCTGATCATGCGTCGCCGAACCGCAATCGTGCGGCGTTGACGGCTCGATGAGCACGGCCGTCTTTCTCGCGGTTCTCGCCGCGGCCGCCATGCATGCGGCATGGAACGCCATGCTGAAGGTGCGCGGCGACCGTTTCGTTTCGGTATCGCTGATGAGCATCGGCATGGCGGTGACGGCGCTGCCGTTCGTGCCTTTTGTGTCGGTGCCGCGAGGTGAGACATGGGGATGGATCGCCGCCTCGCTCGTCTTCCACACCGGCTACAAATATTTCCTGTCGCGCGCTTACGACACCGGCGATCTGGCGCTGGCCTATCCGCTGGCGCGGGGATCCGCGCCCTTGCTGGCGACCATCGGTGGCGCGATGCTGCTGGCCGAGGTGCCGGGCGCGGTGGCGATTGCCGGCATCGTGCTGCTGAGCTGCGGCGTGTTCCTGATGTCGTTCCGCGGCAGCCGGGCGCTGGGTGCCTATGACGGCTGGTCGGTCTTCTTTGCACTCGTCACCTCGGTCTTCATCGCCGGCTATACGCTGACCGACGGCTCCGGCGCGCGTTCCGCTGCGGATGCCACCAGTTATGCGGTATGGCTGTTCCTGTGCGAAGGACTGTGGTCGCTCGCATTCTGCATCGCGTTGCGTGGGCCGCGAAGCGTCGGGATCATGCTCGGCGAGTGGAAGGTCGGGCTGGTCGGCGGGTTCCTGAGCGCGGTGGCCTACTGGATCGCGATGTGGGCGATGACCAAGGCGCCCATCGCCACCGTCGCCGCGCTGCGCGAGACATCGATCCTGTTCGCGATGGCGCTCTCGACCCTGATGCTGGGCGAGAAGCTGACGCGATGGCGGATCGTTGCCGGGCTGTTGATCGTCGGCGGCGTGATCGCGCTGCGGATGGGATAGCGCCCGGCATTCCTGCCGGTCTGACGCGTGCAGTTGAGAAACCGATTCAACAGGATCGCGAATCGATTCGCTTTCTCCGTGCATGTTTTTGAACGAGCAGGATTTTCTTTCGTTCGACCTCTCCGCCCCGTCTTCGATTCCACGCGAACGCGCTCTTGTGCGCGGTCGTTGCTGCGGCTACCTCTGGCGCGAGAACGATGGGGAGACGCCATGAACAGGAACGAGGTCAGGCCGGTCGGGGATCTGACGCTGCGCACGCTGGCCATGCCGGCCGACGCCAATGCCGCCGGCGACATCTTCGGCGGCTGGGTGATGGCCCAGATGGATCTTGCCTGCGGCATCCGCGCCGCCGAGCGCGCCAAGGGCAGGGTGGTGACCGCGGCGGTGAAGGAAATGTCCTTCGCCAAACCGATGAAGGTCGGCGACACGCTGTGCATCTATATCGACATCACCAAGGTCGGGCGCACCTCGATGACGCTCAGGGTCGAGGCGTGGGCGCAGCGCTACCTCTCCGACCTGATGGAGCGGGTGACGCATGCTGATTTCGTCATGGTCGCGCTTGACGGCGCCGGCAAGCCGACGCCAATCCCTGCCGACGATTGACGGAGAGACGACCCAAGCGCGCCGACGACGTCAGCGGTCGTTTTGGTCGAAATGGATTCGGGCCGCATTGATGCGGCCGATATTTTCCCGCGCCCACAGTGCAAGCGCCTTGACCGGCACCAGAAGCTCTCGCCCCAGCGAGGTCAACTCGTAGTCGACACGGGGCGGCACCGTCGGATGCACCGTCCGCGTCACCAGCCCGTCGCGCTCGAGCCCGCGCAGGGTTGCGGTCAGCATCTTCTGCGAGATGTTGCCGACCCGCCGGCGCAATTCGTTGAAGCGCATCGGGCCGTCGCTCAGCAGTTCGACCACCAGCACCGTCCACTTGTCACCGACACGCGACAGAACCTGGCTGACACCCTGGCAGGTGGTTTCGTCCCGGTGACTCAGTGTCAACGAAGTGCCTCCTTGTGCGCTGCGGAAACAGTCTCCTATATAGCCCCAGTATCCAAAGGATACCAAGAAAGTTTCCCGGGACACCCAGCCTAAAGAAAAGGAATCACCCATGTCCAAACCCAGGATCGGCATCATCGTCGGCTCCACCCGTCCCGGTCGCTTCGGCGACAAACCGGCGGAATGGATCGCCGAGCGGGCCAAGGCCGCCGGTGAGTTCGAGATCGAGATCCTCGACCTGCGCGACTACAAGCTGCCGTTCTTCGATGAGCAGGTTTCTCCGGCATGGGGCCCATCGCAGGCGCCGGGCGCGAAGGAATGGCAGGACAAGATCGCCAGCCTCGACGGCTATATCGCCACCGCTGCCGAATACAATCGCGCGCCCACCGGCGTTCTGAAGAACGCGCTCGACTACGCCTATAACGAGTGGAACAAGAAGCCGATCGGCTTCGTCGGCTATGGCGGTGTCGGCGGCGCCCGCGCGGTCGAGCAGCTTCGCCTGATCTCGGTCGAGCTGCAGATGGCTCCGGTGCGCGCCGGCGTCCACATCGTCTGGGCCGACTATGCGCAGGTCGCCTCGGGCGACAAGAAGCTGTCGGATTTCGCCCATCTCAACCAGGCTGCCGACGACATGCTCGGTCAGCTCGCCTGGTGGGCCAAGGCGCTGAAGACCGCGCGCGAAGCCTGATCTGCCGATGCGGCGGGATCACACCTGCCGCTTGCTGAACAAAAAAGCCCCCGGTCGAAGGATCGGGGGCTTTTCATTGTCATGCCGCGTAGCGTTCGACCGAAATGTCGGCCGGATCGACATCCGGCTTCCTGCCGGAAACGACGTCGGCGAGAAAACGGCCCGAGCCGCAGGCCATGGTCCAGCCGAGCGTGCCGTGACCGGTGTTGAGGTAGAGCCCTTCGATGCCGGTCTTGCCGACAATCGGGGGGCCGTCCGGCGTCATCGGCCGCAGGCCGCACCAGAATGTGGCCTCTTCCATGCGGCCGCCGCCGGGAAACAGGTCCGTTACCGAATGGTCGAGCGGTGCCTTGCGTGACGGCCGCAATGACAGGTCGTAGCCGGCGATTTCGGCCGTGCCGCCGACGCGGATGCGCGACCCCAGCCTGGTGATGGCGATCTTGTAGGTTTCGTCCATCACCGTCGAAACCGGAGCGGCGGCTTCGTCGGCGATCGGAACGGTGATCGAATAGCCCTTTACCGGGTGGACCGGGATGCGGATGCCGAACGGCTTGACGAGGAAGGGCGAATAGCTGCCGAGGGCGACGACCACTGCATCGGCCTCGAACACGCCCTTGTCGGTCCGCGCACCGGTAACCCGGCGTCGGTCGCCGAGGATTTCCTGTATGGTGACGCCATAGCGGAAATCGACGGGATTGTTGCCCTCCGTGGCCATTTCGGCCAGCCGGTTGGTGAAGATGTGGCAGTCGCCGGTCTCGTCGCCGGGCAGGCGCAGGCCGCCGACATATTTCTCGCTGACGCGGGCGAGCGCCGGCTCGGCCACCGCGCAGCCGGCGCGGTCCAGCACCTCGAACGGCACGCCGAACTGCTTCAGCACCTCGACGTCGCCGCCAATGTGGTCGAGCTGCTTCTGCGTGCGGAAAAGCTGCAGCGTTCCTTGCGCGCGCTCGTCATAGGCGATGCCCGTCTCCGCGCGCAGCTCGCGCAGGCAGTCGCGGCTGTATTCGGCGATGGGAACCATCCGCGCCTTGTTGACCGCATAACGCGCCGAGGTGCAGTTGCGCAGCATCTTCAGCATCCAGCCCCACATGACCGGATCGAGCTTGGGGCGGATCGCCAGCGGCCCGTGCTTCATCAGCAGCCACTTTATCGCCTTCACCGGCACGTCCGGTCCGGCCCATGGCGAGGAATAGCCGGGAGAAATCTCGCCCGCATTGGCGTAGCTCGTCTCCAGCGCCGGGCCGGCCTGGCGGTCCAGTACCGTGACCTGATGCCCTGCCTTGGCGAGATAGTAGGCGGAGGTCGTGCCGATGACGCCGCCCCCGAGAATGAGCACTTTCACTTTATCACTTCCTCTTCATTCCGCCGGGCCGTGCGATTGAAGACCCGGAAATCAGAACCGATCGACTATCTGGTTTTGGATTTCCGGCCCCCGGTCGACGGCATTGCGGCCGCGCCAGGGCTAGAGGCGTGTGATGAGGCTTCCCGCGTGGTTCAAAAACCGGGCGCGGCTCCTTTTGATCCTGGGAACGAAGCGATAATGGCGCTGCAAGAAATGATCCTGACGGTTTCTTGTCCGTCTTGTCAGAATAGCGCAAAAATCCACGCATGCAAGAGCGTGTTCGTCGGTGAAATCTGTGCTCGCCGTCGTTCGGTCGCAAGGACCTGCCGGGTAAATCCGGCTATGACAGCCGCGCCTCGATGCCGGGCAGATCGGGCAACAGCTGCTCGATCCGGGTGGTTTCCATCAGGCAGAAGGCGGTGGCGAGCGCATCGGCGATTGCTGCCCGCGGCGCCAGCACGCTGACGCTTTCATGGCGGCATTCGCCGAGGCCGCTGCGGGGATCGAGGATGTGGCCGGGAGATCCCTCGCCGCCGAAGCGGAAGCCGGATGGGCTCGACGTGGCGATGGCACGGTCGACGAGGTCGACCTGCTGGTTGCCGCCGGCAATGCCCACCCGCCACGGCGAGCCGTCGGGATGGCGGCCGAGCGCGCGGATCTCGCCGATATCGGCCAGCGTGCTGGTGATGCCGCCGGCGCGCAGCAGTTCGACGATCAGATCGGTGATATGACCCTGCGCGATGCCGTTCAGCGTCAGCGCCATGCCGGTCTTCGCAAGGGCGATGCGGTCGCGGTTGAAGGCGACCTTATCGAAGCCGACGAGCGACAGCGCGCGCGCTATCGTGGCGGCGGGAGGGCCGGCGGGATCGGCATCCGGGTCGGCGAAGTGATCGGCATAGGCGAGCCACAAGGGCTGGATCGTCGGGTCGAATGCGCCGTCGCTCAACTGCCAGATGTCGCGGCTGGTTTCGAGAAGGTCGACAAGCTCGGCCGGCGGCGAAGCGAGTGCGCCCTGCCGGTTGAGCGCCGAAAGGGCGGAATCCGGCATGTACAGGCTGAAGATGCGTTCCAGCCGCGCGATCTCGGTTGCGGCGCGCGCGACGAGCCGTTCCGCCTGCGCGCGGTCGTGATGATGAACGATGAGTTCGGCCGGCGCGCCGAGCGCCCGGCCCTGCCAGCGCACCGCCTGATCCTGCGCCTGCGCGGTGAAGCCGAAGGGAAGCACGGCCAACCCGGCGGCGGCTGCCGAAATGCCGATGAAGCGGCGGCGGGTGGGCTGCTGTTGCATGATCGTCAATCTCGGCCGTCGCTTTCCGCCGGAATAGCCCCGACTGTGCCCGTGTCGGCATCCGTGTCGTCGCCGGTGCTGTCGTCGGCGTCGCCGAGCACGTAGTCGAGCGGGATGTCGTCGAAGCGCATCACTTTGCCGCCATTGGCGGCAGCGAAGGCGAGGGCGGCTTCCTCGGTCGAGAACGGCACCGTCTCGTCCGTCCCCATGCCACCCCGCTGCTGGCTGCCGAGGACGAAGAACGCCTTCTTCGCGTCGATCCAGTTGTCGGCGCCGGGCTGTTCCCAGCTTGGGGCAATTGCCATGTCGGAGACATAGATCGCGGCGACGTTTTTCGGCTCGTCCGGCAGCATGGTGAAGGCGACCGCGTCGCGGGCCGAGGAGAACCAGATCGGCTCGGGAATGCGACCGAGAATGATCTGGCCCTTC
>JBLJBS010000089.1:0-13752 GCA_047637695.1 Aquamicrobium sp.
CCTTGGCGACGCCGGCCGCCACCGTGCCGACGCCGACCTCGGAGACGAGCTTGACTGAGATGTCTGCCGCCGGGTTGACGTTCTTCAGGTCGTAGATCAGCTGCGCCAGATCCTCGATCGAATAGATGTCGTGGTGCGGCGGCGGCGAGATCAGCCCGACGCCCGGCGTCGAATGGCGCGTCTTGGCGATGGTGGCGTCGACCTTGTGGCCGGGAAGCTGCCCGCCCTCGCCGGGCTTGGCGCCCTGCGCCACCTTGATCTGGATGACGTCGGAATTGACGAGATATTCGGTCGTCACCCCGAAGCGGCCCGACGCCACCTGCTTGATCGCCGAGCGCTCGGGATTGGGCGAGCCATCCGGCAGCGGCGTGTAGCGGTCCGGTTCCTCGCCGCCTTCGCCGGTGTTCGACTTGCCGCCGATCCGGTTCATGGCGACGGCCAGCGTCGTATGCGCCTCTCTGGAGATCGATCCGAACGACATCGCCCCGGTCGAGAACCGCTTGACGATGTCGGCGGCGGGCTCGACCTCCGACAGCGACACCGGCGCACGCCCGGTTTCCTCGGCCATCCGGATACGGAACAGGCCGCGAATGGTGCGGGCATGCGCAGCCTCGCCGTCGATCTCGCGCGAGAACTCCTTGAACGTCTCCCAAGAACCCTTTCGCACCGCATGCTGCAAGGTCGCCACGGCGTCCGGCGTCCACATATGCGCCTCGCCGCGCATGCGCAGCATGTATTCGCCGCCGACTTCGAGGGCATGCTTCAGCACGGGATCGTCGCCGAACGCCTGCGCGTGGCGGCGCACCGTCTCGGCGCACATCTGCTCCAGCCCGATGCCCTCGATGGTGGTGGCGGTGCCGGTGAAGTACCTGTCGACGAACTCGCTCGACAGGCCGATGGCGTCGAATATCTGTGCCCCGCAATAGGACTGGTAGGTCGAGATGCCCATCTTGGACATCACCTTCAATATGCCCTTGCCGATGGACTTGATGTAGCGGGTGACGACTTCCTGCTCGTCCACCTCGGGCGGGAACTGGCCCTTGCGGTGCATGTCGATCAGCGTGTCGAAGGCGAGATAGGGGTTGATCGCCTCGGCGCCGAAGCCGGCAAGGCAGCAGAAATGGTGAATCTCGCGCGGCTCGCCGGATTCGACCACCAGACCGACGGAGGTGCGCAATCCCTTGCGGATCAGATGATGGTGGACCGCGGCCGTAGCCAAGAGCGTCGGGATGTCGATGCGGTCCGGCCCGATCTGGCGGTCGGAGAGCACGATGATGTTGTAGCCGCCGGCGACGGCGGCTTCCGCGCGATCGCACAGCCGCTCGATGGCGGCCGGCATCCCTTCCGCCCCCTCCGTCACCGAATAGGTGATGTCGATTGTCTTGGTGTCGAAGCGGTCTTCCGTATGACCAATTGAGCGGATCTTCTCGAGGTCGGCATTGGTCAGCACGGGCTGGCGCACTTCGAGCCGCTTGCGGCGCGAATTGCCGACGAGGTCGAAGATGTTCGGCCGCGGCCCGATGAAGGAGACGAGGCTCATCACCAGCTCCTCGCGGATCGGGTCGATCGGCGGGTTCGTCACCTGGGCGAAGTTCTGCTTGAAATAGTCGTAAAGCAGCTTCGGCTTGTCCGACATCGCGGCGATGGGCGTGTCGGTGCCCATCGAGCCGACGGCCTCCTGCGCGGTCGTCGCCATCGGCGCCATCAGCAGCTTCAGGTCTTCCTGCGTGTAGCCGAAGGCCTGCTGGCGGTCGAGCAGCGACACGTCCCGGCGAAGCGCGCGCGGCTCCACCGGCGCAAGGTCCTCGAGGATCAGCTGGGTATTGTCGAGCCACTTGCGGTAGGGGTGCCGGACGGCGATCTCGTTCTTGATCTCGTCGTCGGAGACGATGCGGCCCTGTTCAAGGTCGATCAGAAGCATGCGGCCGGGCTGAAGCCGCCACTTCCTGATGATCCTTTCCTCCGGCACCGGCAGCGCCCCCGCCTCGGAGGCAAGAATGACGCGGTCGTCGTCAGTGACGACATAGCGCGCCGGGCGCAGGCCGTTGCGGTCGAGCGTCGCGCCGATCTGGCGGCCATCGGTGAAGGCCACGGCCGCCGGCCCGTCCCACGGCTCCATCAGCGCCGCGTGATATTCGTAGAACGCGCGGCGGTCCACGCCCATCAGCTTGTTACCGGCCCAGGCTTCCGGGATCAGCATCATCATCGCATGCGCAAGCGAGTAGCCGCCCTGCCAGAGGAATTCGAGCGCATTGTCGAAGCAGGCGGTGTCCGACTGGCCCTCATAGGAGATCGGCCACAGCTTGGCGATGTCGTTGCCGAACAGCTCGGAATCGACCGAGGCCTGCCGCGCCGCCATCCAGTTGACGTTGCCGCGCACGGTGTTGATCTCGCCATTGTGGGCGACCATGCGATAGGGATGCGCCAGCTTCCAAGACGGGAAGGTGTTGGTCGAGAAACGCTGGTGGACGAGGATCAGCGCCGTCTCGAAACGCGGATCCTTCAGGTCCTTATAATAGGCCCCGACCTGATAGGCGAGGAACATGCCCTTGTAGACGATGGTGCGCGCCGACAGCGACACGCAATAGGCGCCGACGTCGCGGTTGCCGTGCTCGGCATAGATGCGGCCAGAGATCACCTTGCGGAGGATATAGAGCCGACGCTCATAGACCTCGTCATCGTCGATGCCCTCGGGCCGGCCGAAGAACACCTGGCGATGGCACGGCTCGCTCGCCGCGATGTCGGGTGCGGTCGAGAGCGACGAATTGTCGACCGGCACGTCGCGGATGCCGATCAGCGGAATGCCTTCCGACTGCGCCGACTCGGCAATGATCTCCTCGACATGGATGCGCGCGGCGGCATCCTGCGGCATGAACCAGTGACCGACCGCATACTGGCCGGGCACGGGCAGTTCGACGCCTTGTGCCGCCATCTCCTCACGGAAGAAGCGGTCCGGGATCTGGACGAGGACGCCGGCGCCGTCGCCCATCAGCGGGTCGGCCCCCACCGCGCCGCGATGGGTCAGGTTCTCCAGCATGGCGAGGCCGTCACGCACGATCTGGTGCGACTTGACGTTCTTCATCTGGGCAATGAAGCCGACGCCGCAGGCGTCATGCTCGTTGCGCGGGTCGTAAAGTCCGCGCGCGGATGCGGTTTCCAGCATGGCGGCTTTGGCGCGCCCGGTCTCTGCCCCGGCCGTCACTGCGGGTGGCATCCGATCCGTCATCGCCTTGTCCTTCCGTCACTGTCTCTATGTCGTGTCGCCGCGCCGCCGTTCGGGGGCGTGGTCAGCGCCGCCCGGCCTGGAAGCCGGCATCTGCAATATGGTTCCGCCCGCTTCGTGAGGCCCGATACGGATGCTAAACGCATCCGCGGCCTTGGCGTTGCAGCCGGGAAATAGGACAGCAATGCTGTATAAGACAGTATTGCTGTCCTATATATTCATGTCACAGCTTTTGGCGGCGCACAAGACGGAAATGCAAAAAATTCCGGCAAGTGGCGAAACTTTGCTGCGCGGGGCGCAGCGATTGCGTTCTTTCCGTTCAGAAACGGGCGCGCCTCTTGCGCCGACCGGGCCGTCTCGTCCACAGTGGCGGCCCACGAAACGCCAAATCCG
Source organism: Aquamicrobium sp. (assembly GCA_047637695.1). Lineage (GTDB taxonomy): Bacteria > Pseudomonadota > Alphaproteobacteria > Rhizobiales > Rhizobiaceae > Aerobium. The sequence goes on from JBLJBS010000089.1 coordinate 3,617, forward strand.
GTCTTCTCCCGACATGATCTTCGCCTCTGACAACTGGGCCGGCGCTCACCCGGCCATAGCGGAAAACCTTGCCCGCCATGCGGCCGGCTTGGCCCCCGCCTATGGAAAGAGCGATCTCGACAATATCGTCGAGCGCCTGTTCTGCGACATCTTCGAGCGCGAGGTTGCGGTGTTCTTCGTCGGCACCGGCACGGCGGCCAACGCGCTGTCAATGACGGCGCTGTCGCGGCCCGGCGGCGTTTTCTTCGCCCATCGCGACGCCCACATGATCGCCGACGAATGCGGCGCTGTCGAGTATCTTTCCGGTGGCGGACGCCTCGCCCCCGTCGATGGCGAGTTCGGGAAAATGACGGCACAGGCGCTGCAGGCGGAGATCGACCGCTATCCGGCCAGCTTCGTCCACGCCGGCCAGCCTGCTGCGATCTCGATCACGCAGGCCACGGAAACCGGCACCGTCTATGATTCCGCCGAGATCGAGGCCATCGCCGGCATTGCCCGCGCAAACGGCATCCAGTTGCACATGGACGGAGCGCGCTTCGCCAACGCTCTCGTTTCGCTCGGCCTTTCGGCCGCGGAAATGACATGGAAACGCGGCGTCGACGTCGTTTCCTTCGGCGGCACCAAGAACGGCTGCTGGTGCGCCGAGGCGGTGGTGTTCATGGAACCGGAGCGGGCGCGCCAGTTTCCGTTCATCCGCAAGCGCGCGGCACAGCTTTTCTCCAAATCGCCTTTCGTCGCCGCCCAGTTCGAGGCTTACTTTTGCGACGATCTGTGGCTCGACAGCGCCCGCCATGCCAATGCGATGGCCGCGCGGCTTGCCGCCCATGTCGAGGCGTCGCCGCATGCGCGCCTCGGCTGGAAGCCGCAGGCGAACGAGGTGTTCCCGATCATCAGCAGGAGTGCGGCGGGGAGGCTCGAGACAGCCGGCGCCGTCTTCAAATTCTGGCACCATCCGCCGCGCGAGATCGCCGGCGACGTCGCGCAGGATGAGACGCTGATTCGCCTCGTCACCAGCTTCGCGACGACCGCGGAAGACGTGGATCGCTTCGGCGCGCTGATCGCCTGAGGATAAAAGAAGGCGGTGCCTCGCGACACCGCCTTCCCGATCATCCGATATGCAGGCTTGAGCAGCCGCTCAGTGCTTGGCGGCCTTGGCCTCGATCTGCCTGGCCCCGCTCCCCTGCACCGCGCTGATCTCGATCCGGCGCGGCTTCATCTCTTCCGGGATGTTGCGCTTGAGATCGATGTGAAGCAGGCCGTTCTTGAGCTCCGCGCCCTGAACCTCGACGTGGTCGGCAAGCTGGAAGCGGCGCTCGAAGGCGCGCGCGGCGATGCCGCGATGCAGGAACTCGCGGCCCTCGGCCTGTTCCTCGGTCTTCTCGCCCTTGACGGTCAGCACGTTGCGATGGGCCTCGATCGAAATATCTTCTTCCGAGAATCCGGCAACCGCCATCGAGATGCGATAGGCGTCGTCGCCGGTGCGCTCGATGTTGTAGGGCGGATAGGTCTGGCCGCTATTGTCCGGCTGCGCGAGCGAATCGAGCATTGTGAAAAGACGGTCGAAACCGACGGTCGAACGATAGAGCGGCGAAAAATCGACATGACGCATGGTCTTGTTCTCCAGTTGAGCAACACGGTTTGCGTATGGCCGCACACAGAAAACCCGTTGTGGCGTCTTCCTGCAGCCAGCGGTCCCGTCATCGGCGACCGCATCCGAAATCTGGGTTTTGCCTGTCGCGATTTCAAGCCCTTCCCGACGTTCTCACACCCCGGCTGAGATGAACGCCAGATGAACCGCCGTTTCGGCTTCGGTTCAGCCGGGCTCGCCTAGATTGCACCCAACAACGCGATCGGCGGCGGACAAACCAAAGCCAGCGAGGTCGAACCCGGGTGTATCGTCCCTTCCTCCCGGACCGACAGAAGGCCGGAAGTCGCCACAAGGCGCTTCCGGCCTTTCACGTTTCACGGCCTGCCGCACACGGAAACCCTTTGCATTTCGCCCGGGCGCTTCCTATCACCGTCGGGCCAACGCTCCGGAGACTGACCTTCCCGCCATGCCGGACATCATTTTCGAAACGCCGGGCAACCCGGTGCCGGACAATGCCAGTGCCGGCTTTCTCACGGCGGTCGACGGCCGGCAGCTGCGTTATGCGCATTTCAAGGCGGCGGCCCGCCCCCTGAAAGGAACGGTGGTCATCCTTCAGGGCCGCAACGAATGCATCGAGAAGTATTTCGAGACCATCCGCGATTTGTCCGCGCGCGGCTTCGGCGCCGCGATCTTCGATCTGCGCGGCCAGGGCGGCTCGCAGCGCCTGATCGCCGATCCCGAGCGCGGCCATGTCGGCGATTTCCACGACTACGCCGCCGATCTCGAGCCGTTCTTCCGCCAGATCGTCCTGCCCGACTGCCGCGGCCCGTATTATCTGCTTGCCCATTCGACCGGCGCGCTGGCGGCGCTACTCGCCGCGCCGAAGTTGCAAAGCCGGGTCGAACGCATGGTGTTTTCCTCGCCGCTGCTCGGTCTGCCGGACGGTTCGATCTCGGCCTGCAACGCCCGCAGGCTGGCCGGCCTGATGAATGCTTTCGGCCTCGGCGCGTCCTATATCAGCGGCGGGCCGCGCGGCCTCGCGCCCAGGTCGTTCGAGAACAATACGCTGACCAGCGATCCGGCGCGCTATCGCCGCAACACCGACATCTATCGCTGGTATCCTGAATTCGCGCTCGGCGGCGTCACCGCCTCATGGGTGCGCGCCGCCTTCGCCGCGGCGGAAAAGGTCAACGCCCCCGAATTCGCACCCGCCCTGAAAATTCCGCTGCTGATCGTCGCGGCCGGAAACGAGCGGGTGGTCGACCCGGTGGCGACCGAGCAATTCGGCCAGCGCCTGCGTGCCGGCGGCCTGTTGACGATCGATGGCGCACGCCACGAGCTGATGCAGGAGGCCGACATCTTCCGCGAGCAGTTCTTCGCCGCCTTCGACGCCTTCGTCCCCGGAGGGAGATAAGAGAACGGCCTGCCGCGTTCGGGGCAGGCCGTGCTCGCATTTCCGGCGATAGCGCCGTCAGAGCCTGCCGTCGATGGCCGCATCCAGCAGCGAAAGCGCCGCTTCCTTCGTCAGCTTGACCGGGTTTCCGCCGGCGGTCGGATCGACGATCGCCATCTCGGCGATCAGGTTCCTGCGCGCGGCATCGGGCGCGAAATCCCTGATGAACTCGGGCAGGGTGTGCGGCACGTTGAGCTGCTTGCGCAGCGCAAGCACCGACTCGGCGAAACCCTCGAACCCGCCGGCAATGCCGAGATAGGCGGCGGCACGGGAAATTCTCTCCTCGATGGCCGGACGGTTGAAGGCCAGCACATAAGGCATGAACACCGCATTTGTCATGCCGTGATGGCTGTCGTAGAGCGCGCCGATCGGGTGCGACAGCGAATGGATCGCGCCCAGCCCCTTCTGGAAGGCGGTGGCGCCCATCGCCGCGGCCGACATCATGTGGGCGCGCGCTTCGAGATCCGCGCCGTCGGCAAAGGCCCTGGGCAGGTTCTCGAACACCAGCCGCATGCCTTCGAGCGCGATGCCGTCGGCCATCGGGTGATAGCCCGGAGCGCAATAGGCCTCGAGGCAGTGGGCGAGCGCGTCCATGCCGGTGCCGGCGGTGATGAAGGGCGGCATGCCGGCGGTCAGCTCCGCATCGGCGATGACCGTCACCGGCATCATCTTCGGGTGGAAGATCACCTTCTTGGTGTGGCTGGCTTCATGCGTCAGCACGCCGGCGCGGCCGACTTCCGAGCCGGTTCCCGCCGTGGTCGGCACGGCAATGACGGGGGCGATCACGTCAGCGTCTGCGCGCGTCCACCAGTCGCCGATGTCCTCGAAATCCCACACCGGGCGCGCCTGGTGCGCCTGAAAGGCGATCAGCTTGCCGAGGTCGAGCGCCGAGCCGCCGCCAAAGGCGACGACCCCGTCATGATTGCCGGCCCTGTAGACCTCGATGCCGGCATAAAGGTTGGATTCGACCGGGTTCGGCTTCACATCCGAAAAGACGCCGTGCGGCACGCCGGCATCGGCAAGCAGCTTCAGCGTCGAGGCGGTCACCGGCAGCTTCGCCAGCCCCGGGTCGGTGACGAAGAGCGGGTTCCTGATCCCGGCGTCCTTCAGCACCTCCGGCAGTTCCCTGATGCGGCCGGCGCCGAAACGCACGGTGGTGGGGTAGTTCCATTTCGAGACGAGGTTGGTCATGATGGTCTTTCCAGAGCAATCCGCGGAAAAGCGTGAAGCGGCTTTCCGTCCGGAACTGCATTAAAATCAAAGGTTCAGATCGCTTCGCGCAGATGGTAGCTCTTGGGCTGGGTCAGGTTCTCGTAGCCGACGAGGCCCATCGCGCCGCCCTTGCCGGTGTCCTTGACGCCGGTCCAGACGAGACCGGGATCGACATAGTCGCAGCGGTTCATGAACACGGTGCCGGTTTCGATGCGGTCACCGATTTCGGCCGCGTGCTCGGTGTCGGTGGTCCAGACCGAGGCGGTGAGGCCATAGGGGCTGTCGTTCATGAGCGCCACGGCCTCGTCGTCGTCGCGCACCTTCATGATGCCGACGATCGGGCCGAACGATTCCTCGCGCATCACGCTCATCTGGTGGTTGACGCCGGTCAGCACTTCCGGCGCCAGATAGGGCGAGCCGGCCGCGTCGTTCTCGACCTTCATGCCGATATGGGCGACAGCCCCGTTGCGCACGGCTTCCGCCTTCTGCTCGCGGATGAAATCGGCGAAGCGCGCCTGCGCCATCGGCCCCATGGTGGTGGCCTGGTCGAGCGGGTTGCCGACGACGTAGTTCCTCGTCTCGGCGACGAAGCCCTCGACGAAGGCGTCATAGACCTTCTCGTGGACATAGACGCGCTCGATGCCGCAGCAGCACTGGCCGGTGTTGTAGAACGCGCCGTCGACCAGATTGGCGATGGCGTGGTCGAGCTTCGCGTCCGGCAGCACATAGGCGGGGTCCTTGCCGCCGAGTTCGAGACCGAGCGTCATGAAGGTGCCGGCAGCCGCCTTCTCGATCGCCCGCCCGCCGGCGACCGAACCGGTGAAGTTGCAGTGATCGACCTTGCCGGAGCCGAGCAGCTTCTCGGTCTGGGCATGGGAAAGCACGACATTCTGGAACAGGCCCCTGGGCAGCCCGGCCGCGTCGAACGCCTTCTGGAAGCGCTCGCCGACCAGCAGCGTCTGCGCCGCATGCTTCAGGATGACGGCGTTGCCCGCCATCAGCGCCGGCACCACCGAATTGACCGTGGTGAGGTATGGGTAATTCCACGGCGCGATGGTGAAGACGATGCCGAGCGGTGCACGCTTGAGGTATCGGCGGAAGCCGGGGCGTTCCTCGGGGATGTACGGGGCGAGCGCCTTTTCGGCCAGCGCCACCATGTAGCGGGTACGCTCCTCGACGCCGCCCTTCTCGCCGCCATAGCGCACCGGCCGGCCCATCTGCCAGGCGATCTCCGGCACGATCTCGTCGTTCATCGCCAGCAGCGCCTCGAGGAAGGCGAGAAGATATTTCGAGCGCTCGCCGATCGAGACCTTCGCCCACGCGGCCTGCGCGGCGCGGGCACGCGACAGCGCAGCCTCGATCTCGGTCTCGGTGGCAGTCGCCCGCTCGATGTAGATCGAGCCGTCGATGGGGGATTTGAGCTTGACCGTTTCGGTCATCAGAGCCTCTTTCCTTTGACGCAATTCCGGACGGGAAACCGCTTCACGCTTTTCCCGCAATTGCTTTGGGGTTGTATCAGTACCTTTCGAAGCCGCGATGCAGCTCCCAGTCGGTGACGCGGCGGTCATATTCCATCTGCTCCCAGCGGGCGGTGTGCAGGTAATGCTCGATCACCTCATCGCCCAGCGCCGCCTTCAGCATCTTCGACTTTGCCAGCGCGTCGATCGCCTCGCGCAGCGTCTTCGGCACCTCGGTCAGCCGCGCGGCCTGATAGGCATCGCCCTCGAACGGCTTCGACAGTTCCAGCTTCTCGTCGATGCCGGCAAGGCCGGACGCGATCAGCGCCGCGAAGGCGAGATAGGGATTCAAATCCGCGCCGCCGATGCGGCACTCGATGCGGATGCCCTTGGTGCCCTCGCCGCACAGGCGGAAGCCGGCTGTGCGGTTGTCGAGGCTCCACGCCGTCTTGGTCGGCGCGAAGGTGCCGGCCTGGAAGCGCTTGTAGGAATTGATGTAGGGGCAGAGGAACCAGGTGAAGTCACGGGCATATTTCAGTTGTCCCGCCACCCATGAGCGCATCAGCGGCGTCATAGTGTATTCGGCCTTGGGGTCGAAGAACAACGGCGTCTTGCCGTCGGCGCTCCACAGCGAATTGTGGATGTGACTCGACGAGCCGGCAAGGCCATAATCGTACTTGGCCATGAAGGTGATGGCCTTGCCTTCCGAATGCGCGATCTCCTTGGCGCCGTTCTTCAGCACGACATGGCGGTCGGCCATGTCGAGGGCTTCGGCGTAGCGGACGTTGATCTCTTCCTGCCCGGGCCCCCACTCGCCCTTGGAATTCTCGATCGGGATGCCGGCCGCCTCCATCTCGTTGCGCAGGCGGCGCATCACGCCTTCTTCCTTCGAGGTCAGGCCGATCAGATAGTCCTCGATATAGGGCGAGGCGGTGTCCATCCCCTGCCAGCGCTTGGCGCGCGCCGTCGCATAGGTCTCGTCGAACAGGTAGAATTCCAGCTCGGAGGCGAAATAGGCGAGATAGCCCCGCTCCTTAAGCCGCGCGATCTGCTTCTTCAGGATGCCGCGCGGCGAATGCGGCAGGTCTTCGTGGCTGCGATGATCCTGGATATCGCACAGCACCAGCGCCGTCTTTTCCAGCCACGGCGTCAGGCGGATGGTGGAAAGGTCCGGCTTCATGACGAAATCGCCGTAGCCCTTGGACCAGCTCGCAGCTTTATAACCCGGCACCGGCTCCATATCGATGTCGTCGGCGAGAAGATAGTTGCAGCCGTGCGTTTCCTCATAGGCGGATTCGACGAAGAACTTCGCAAGGAAGCGCTTGCCGATCAGCCGGCCCTGCATGTCCACGCCGGCGACGAGGATCGTGTCGATCTCGCCTGCCCCGACCATCTTCCTCAAGTCAACGAACGAAATCGTGCCTGCCACTTTTCTTCCCCTCGCTTCCCGGTTTCGCTTCCGGCGGTTCTTGTCTTGCCTGCCTGTCGTCTGAGCACGGCCCGGTGACGACGCAACGGGCCACGCCGGCCCGTGAGACAGGCCAAGCCGGCAATCGTTCTACAGTCAGAACGGGCGGGAATCGAGCCGCTTGTTGCAGAAGAAAACCACGCCGGCGCGGCGGCTCGACCCCGCGCCGCCGATCAAATTACCGATATTTAATGCGCCCGCCGCTTTATCCCCGCAAGCGTCTTGGCATAGTAACGGAATAGGGACGCCTGCACGCACGATGTCAGGGGCTCTTTCCGGCTTGCTGGCCGGCCGCGCACGACTGTCGGAGCCGGCCCAAAGCTGCCCTTGAAGCGGAGTGGCGGATGTCGCTGTGGAAGCAATTGCTGGTCTCGCTGGTCGTCATCGCGGCCGCCGTGGTCCTGTGGGCGCGGTTCTTTCCCGGCGCGCCCGACTTGCTCGCCCGCTACGGACTGGAATGGATCGCGCCCGAACGGCAGGCGGACGCCGCCGGCCCGCAGGGCGCTGGCGGCCAGGGCGGGCAGCAGCCTCCGGCCGTTGTAACGACGGCCGTGGGCATGGAAACCATCAACGACCGGCTTGCCGCCATCGGCACCGGCCGTGCGCTGAATTCGGTCTCCGTGATGCCGTTCTCCGCCGGCAGGCTGACGGAAATCCTCGCGCGGTCGGGCGCCCGTGTCGCTGCCGGCGAAATCATAGCGCAGCTCGACGCCGATGCCGAGGAGATCGCACTCGACCGCGCCCGCATCGCGCTCGAGGACGCCAACACCCGGCTGGAGCGGGTGAAGGCGCTGCGCGCCTCCAACACCGCCACCGGCGTGCAGTTGACCGAGGCCGAGCTTGCGGCTTCCAACGCCCGCCTCGCGATTCGCGATGCCGAATTGACCCTCGAGCGGCGCTCGATCCGCGCGCCGATTTCCGGTATCGTCGGCATCATCCCGGTCACGGTCGGCAACCACATGACACAGCAGAGCGTGATCGCGATCGTCGACGACCGTTCCCGCATCATCGTCGATTTCTGGGTGCCGGAACGTTTCGCCGGCATGATCTCGGTCGACCAGCCCGTCTCGGCCGCTTCGGTCGCGCGGCCGAACGACCGCTTCGAGGGTGTCGTAAGCGCCGTCGACACCCGCATCGATTCCCAGAGCCGCACCCTGCACATCCAGGCCAGCATCGACAATTCGCCGGATGCGCTGCGCGCCGGCATGTCGTTCCAGATCGAGATGGGCTTTCCCGGCGACACCTATCCGGCCGTCGATCCTCTCGCCGTCCAGTGGGGCGCTGACGGCGCCTTCGTCTGGGTGGTCGAGGACGGTGTGGCACGCCGCGTCGCCGTCCGCGTCATCCAGCGCAACACCGACAGCGTTCTCGTTTCCGGCGATCTCGGCACCGGCGGAACGGTGGTGACGGAAGGCATCCACGCCGTGCGCGAAGGCGCGCCGGTCCGCGTCGTCAACCGCGAGACGGGCGGGGTGCCGACTGCCGCCGTCACCGGCTCCTGAAACGGGGAGAGGCCACGATGAGCGAGAACCAGAACCCGGTCAGCGCCGAAACCGGCTCCACCGCGCTGTTCGTGCGCAGGCCGATCCTGGCGCTCGTGCTCAACGTGCTGATCGCGGTCGCCGGCCTCGCCGCGCTGTTCGGCATCGAAATCCGCGAGCTTCCCGACATCGACCGCCCGGTCATCACCGTCACCACCACCTTTTCCGGCGCCTCGGCGGAATCGATCGACCGCGAGCTGACGGCGGTCATCGAGGGGGCCGTCGCCCGGGTCGCCGGCGTCAAGGCGATCTCGTCGTCCTCGTCCTTCGGCCGCAGCCGCATCACCGTCGAGTTTCGCGACGGCGTCAACCTCGACACCGCCGCCTCCGACATGCGCGACGCCGTCGGCCGGGTCCAGAACCGCCTGCCCGACGATGCCGACCTGCCGCAGATCGTCAAGGCGGATTCCGATTCGCAGGCCGTGGTGCGGCTGGCGGTCACCTCCGAGACCATGAGCGTCCACGACATGACTGTTCTGGTCGAGGACCAGATCGTCGATACGCTCGCCTCGATCGACGGCGTTGCCGAAGTCCAGATATTCGGTGGCCGCGACAAGATCTTCAGGGTCGACATCGACCAGTCGCGGCTGGCCAGCCTCGGCCTCACCGTCGCCGATGTCCGCAACGCGCTTGCCACCGTCGCGCTCGACACGCCGGCCGGTTCGCTGACCAGCAACAATCAGGACCTGATCGTGCGCGCCGCCGCACCGGTGACCACGCCGGACGAGTTCGAGGCGATCATCATCAACGGCGCCAACCGGCTTGGCGATGTGGCGACAGTCACGCTCGGCGGCGACACCGGCGAATCCCAGCTGCGCGCCAATGGCAACACCGGCATCGGCATGGGCATCTTGCGCCAGGCGCAGTCCAACACGCTTCAGATTTCCGCCGACGTCCATGCCGCGGTCGAGCACATCCGCCCGACCCTGCCCGAAGGGCTCGACATCTTCATCACCGGCGACGAGGCGGTGTTCATCAACGGCGCCATCCACGAGGTCGAGATCGCGCTCGGCATCTCCGTCACCGTCGTCCTGCTGATCATCTTCCTGTTCCTGCTCGACATCCGCGCCACCATCATCCCCGGCCTCGCACTGCCGGTGGCGCTGATCGGCTCGGTCGCCGCGATCTACCTCGCCGGCTTCTCGATCAACATCCTGACGCTGCTGGCCTTCGTGCTGGCAGCCGGCCTCGTCGTCGACGACGCTATCGTCGTTCTGGAGAACATCGTGCGCCGCCGCAATGAAGGCATGGGCCCGCGTGCCGCCGCCGTCCTCGGCACACAGGAAGTGTTCTTCGCCGTCATCGCCACCACCGCGACGCTGATCGCCGTGTTCATCCCGCTGTCGTTCCTGCCCGGTCAGACCGGCGGCCTGTTCCGAGAGTTCGGCTTCGTCCTCGCCATCGCCGTGTTCCTTTC
>JBLJBS010000090.1:0-10696 GCA_047637695.1 Aquamicrobium sp.
GTCAGGCGCTTTCCGCCATCATTTCTCTTCCGATCAGCCAGCGGCGGATTTCCGACGTGCCGGCGCCGATCTCGTAGAGCTTGGCGTCGCGCAGCAGGCGTCCTGTCGGATAGTCGTTGATGTAGCCGTTGCCGCCGAGAAGCTGGATGGCGTCGAGCGCCACCAGCGTCGCCTTCTCCGCCGCATAGAGGATGCAGCCGGCGGCGTCCTTGCGGGTGGTTTCGCCGCGGTCGCAGGCGGCCGCCACCGCATAGACATAGGCGCGGCAGGCGTTCATCGTCGTGTACATGTCGGCGAGCTTGCCCTGGACGAGCTGGAACGCGCCGATCGGCTGGCCGAACTGCTTGCGATCCTGCGTATAGGGCACGGCGATGTCCATGGCCGCCACCATGATGCCGAGCGGCCCGCCCGACAGCACCACGCGCTCATAGTCGAGGCCGGACATCAGCACCTCCACCCCGCGTCCTTCTTCGTGAAGCACGTTCTCGAACGGCACCTCGACATCGTCGAACACCAGCTCGCCGGTGTTGGAGCCGCGCATGCCGAGCTTGTCGAGCTTCTGCGCCACCGAAAAGCCGGCCATGCCGCGCTCGACCAGAAACGCGGTGATGCCGCGCGAGTTCATCCCCGGATCGGTCTTGGCATAGACGACCAGCGTGCCGGCGTCGGGGCCGTTGGTGATCCACATCTTGGAACCGTTGAGCACGTAGCGGTCGTTGCGCTTCTCGGCGCGCAGCCGCATCGACACCACGTCCGATCCCGCGCCGGGCTCCGACATGGCCAGCGCCCCGACCGTGATGCCGGCGCACAGCGACGGCAGATACTTTTCCTTCTGCGCCGGCGTGCCCCAGCGATTGATCTGGTTGACGCAGAGATTGGAATGGGCGCCATAGGACAGGCCGACCGAGGCCGAGGCCCGTGAAATCTCCTCCATCGCCACGACATGCGCGACATAGCCTATGCCGGTGCCGCCGTAATCGGGGTCGGCCGTCATGCCGAGCAGTCCGAGCGCGCCCATCTCCTGCCACAGATGGGCGGGGAACTCGTTGTCGCGGTCGGTGGCATCGGCCACCGGCGCGATCCGTTCCTGCGCGAAGCGCCGCACCATGTCGCGCAGCGCATCGATTTCCTCACCAAGCCCGAAATTCATCGCGTGATCGTACATGGACATCCTCCCTGTCGTTTCGACGATCAGGACGCGCGCCGACCAGGCGCATCGTCATGTCGTGATAGGTATCGGCCACTTCATCGACCGAGAGCCGCTCGTCGGGCCGGAACCAGACGATCACCCCCGTCGTCATCTGGATCAGCGCCATCGCGGTCAACGCGACATCGCCGATGGCGAAGTCCCCGCTTTCGGCGCCCTCGCGCAGGATGCGGCGCAACTCCTTCTCGTAAGCAGTGCGCAGGCGAAGGATGGCGCTCAGCTTCTCGTGCGACAGCGAGCGCAGCTCCATGTTGTTGACATGCGTCGAGTGGCGGCGCTCGATATGAAAGCCGATATGGTTGCGCACGAAAGCCGCCAGTTGGTCGACCGGGTCGGGAGAGGCCGGCATGACCGCCTCCCAGCTCTGCAGCAGCGCCTGCATATGCTCGAGCATAAGCGAGAAGAGCAGGTCTTCCTTGGTCGGGAAATAGCGGTAGAGCGCGGCGGCCTGCACGCCGACCTCGCTTGCCAGCCGACGCATCGACATCGCTTCGTAGCCGTAGCGGGCAATGAGATCGACCGCCGCCTCTCGGATCGCGGTCAGGGTCTTCTCCCCGTCGGAACCTGCCGTGCGCGCCATCTCTCCTCCCTTGAACTAAGAATAAAACGAACGTTCAATTAATTCAAGCGCGTCCGATCGCCTCGCTATTGCTGAAGTGTTCGCCGCGCCACTGCAACGACCGGAAGAGCTTTCGCGAGGGGAGCCGGTACGGACAGGGCGAGGGCGAATTTCTGTCGATTCGGCCCCGTTTCAACAGCGTAGGCTCTGGTTCATCCGCAGGCATGTTGCCGTTTCTTTCATCTCGCCAAGTCGCGCATGGATGCACTTCTTGCCGGATGCATATCAATTGGCCATACGACTGACACATTTCTGCAACGGTACCGTCGCATTCACTTTTCCGATTCCGGTGGCCGAACAAAATCCGTTGCCAAAACTCCGACGCTGACTCACTCTCCCATGCAAGAGGACGAAGCGGCAAAAAACCAAGCCGCGCGTCATCCGGGGAATACGAAACTCATTTCGTTCGAGGGGTCCATGAAGCTTATCCGCCACGTCGCGTTCGCCGCGGCCGCCGCCATCCTGTCCACGCCCGTCCTCGCTGCCGACGAGGCCTTCACGCAGGAAGAGATCGCATCGCAGTTCGACATTGCCTTCGGGGCGACGTTCACCAGCCGCTATGTCTCGCGCGGCGTCGACAATTCCGACGGTGTCGCCCTCCAGGGATATATCGAGCCGACCTACGGCATCCTCTACGCCGGCATCTGGGCCTCGACGGTCGATGGCAACATTCTCGGATCGCCCGGCGATGACGTCGAGCTTAATTTCTACGCCGGTATCCGGCCGGAATTCGGCAACCTCGCCCTCGACCTCGGCTATGTCCGTTATGTCTACGACGACAGCGGCGATTGCTGCGGCGAGTTCTACGCCAAGGCCACCTACACCTTCACCGAGCAGTTCTCGGCCGGCGGCGAGCTCTATCACGACCCCGAGAACGACACGACATATGGCGTGCTGAACGCGGCGGTGGTCCTGCCTTACGACGTCACCCTGTCGGCCGCCTATGGCGAGTGGCTGGAAAGCGGCAACGACAATCGCGACTGGAACGTCGGCCTGTCCTACACCATCAACGACACGTTCACGATCGACGGCCGTTACCACGACTCGAACTTCGACCACGGCCGCTTCGTCGTGAGCCTTTCGGTCGACTCGTCCTGGTCGGCGCTGCGCGGCAAATAGGCCGAACCGCTTTCACGCGATCTTAGTGTTCCGACAAGGTCCGGCGGGAAACCGCCGGGCCTTGTCTTGCATTCTGCCCGCCCGTTGTTCGAGCTTGAATCCGGCGCCGCGAAACGGGATGGTGCCGCGCCGAAGACAAGACCGATGGAAAGGCGACCCTTGATGACCGAGAAAGCTCCGCCCCGCGCTGAGATCGCGCTTGAAAACTGGCGGGTTCATCCCAACAGCCGCTACAGTTTCCAGCACGTCAGCGAATTCGTTCCGGTTGCGATGATCGCCTTGCCCGCCGCAGGAGAAGAGCCGTCGCCCGGTCCGGCGGCCCTGGCGCGGACGATGCTGGTCGATTGCGACGGCACTCCGGTCGAAGCGCTTGCCCATATGCGCCGTTCCTATGCCGACCATGTCGTTGTCATGCGCGACGGTGCGCTCGTGGCCGAATGGCATGCCGAAACCGCCGACCCCGCGCGGCCTCACCTCGTCTTCTCCATCTCCAAATCCGTGACCGGCCTGCTGGCCGGCATTGCGGTCGGCGAGGGATTGCTCGACCCCGAGGCGCCCGTGGCGAATTACGTCCCGTCGATGGCCCGCTCGACTTATGGCGCGGCGCGGGTGCGCGATCTTCTCGACATGACGGTCGCGCTCGATTTCGACGAGGCGTATCTCGACGCCGGCGGCGCGTTCGACCGTTATCGCCGCGCCATGCTGTGGAACCCGGAAAGGCCGGATGCCGCGCCGGAAACCATGGAGGAGTTTCTTTCCACCCTCGGCGGCAATGGCGGACGCCATGGCGAGCGCTTCTACTATGCCTCGCCGAACAGCGATCTGCTCGGTCTCGTCGTCGAGCGCGCGGCGGGGCGGCGCTATCATCGCTACCTCGCCGAGAAGCTGTGGCGGCCGATGGGCGCGCGCGGTGCGGCCTGGGTCACGGTCGACCGCGCCGGAACGGCCCGCGCCGCCGGCGGCGTCTGCATGACCACGCGCGATCTCGCCCGCCTCGGCCAACTGGTGCTCGACGATGGCCGCGCCGGCGACGGCGCGCAGGTGGTGCCGGAAGCGTGGATCGCCGACATGCGCAGCAAGGGCGACCGCGAGGCATGGGTGAACGGCAATTTCGCAGACATGTTCGCCGACGGTCGCTATCGCTCCTGCTGGTACGATGTCGGCGATGGTCGCGGCAGCGTTGCCGCCGTCGGCATTCACGGCCAGTGGTTGTGGACGGACCCGGTCAGCCGCGTCGTCATCGCCAAGACGGCGTCGCGTCCCGACCCCAGCGACGATGATGCGACCGCGCTCGAGATCAGCATGATGGGGCAGCTGGCCAAGGCGTTCGGGCAATCCTGACGGCGCAGGCGCGAGCCCGCCCGCGGGCGGCACATGGGCGCCAGCAGGCGGCTCACGTCGATCGACCCTTCCGCAATCGCCGGATTGGCATTATTGCATCCCGGTCGCTTGTGTTCGCGAGTCCGCCCGGAAGACCGCCGCCGGTCGTTCCTGCACCTGCCCGAGGAGGTTTCCGCTCGTCATGACCGTTGCACGACCCGCTCTGACCGCGCTTGCGGCCGAATTGCCGGCAACCGTTCCCTTCGTCGGCCCGGAGACGCAGGAGCGCGCGCGGGGCCGCGCGTTTCGCGCCCGCATCGGCGCCAACGAAAGCGGCTTCGGCCCGTCGCCAAAGGCTGTCGCCGCCATGCAGGCGGCCGCGACGGATGTCTGGAAATATGGCGACCCCGAAAACCATGATCTGCGCTCCGCGCTTGCCGCCAATCTCGGCGTGGCTGCGGGCAACGTCGCCGTCGGCGGCGGCATTGACGGTCTGCTCGGCCTGATCGTCCGGCTCCATGTCGAGGCCAGCCAGCCGGTCGTCACCTCGCTCGGCGGCTATCCCACCTTCAACTACCATGTCGCCGGCTATGGCGGCCGGCTGGTCACCGTTCCCTACACCGACGACCGCGAGGATCTTGATGGGCTGCTGGCCGCCGTGCGGCGCGAGCGCGCGCCTCTGATGTACCTCGCCAATCCCGACAATCCGATGGGGACGTGGTGGGAGGCGGATGAAATCTCGCGGCTGATCGAGGCGCTGCCAGAGACGACGATGCTGATCCTCGACGAGGCCTATGGCGAGACCGCGCCAGCATCCGCCGTTCCGCCGCTCGACGTGTCGCGGCCGAACGTGCTGCGCATGCGCACCTTTTCCAAGGCCTACGGGCTTGCCGGCATGCGCTGTGGCTATGCAATCGGTGAAATCGAGGCGGTCCGCGCCTTCGACAAGGTGCGCGATCATTTCGGCATGTGCCGGATGACGCAGGCCGCGGCGCTGGCGGCGCTCGACGACCGCCAGCATCTGGCGAAGGTTCTGGCGGAAGTTGCCGCCAGCCGGGCGCGGATCGGGCAGATCGCCGCCGAAAGCGGGCTTTCCTGTCTTCCGTCGGCCACGAACTTCGTCGCCATCGATTGCGGCGGCGACGGTGCCTTCGCGCTGGCCGTGCTTCAGGGTCTGATTGAGCGCGACATCTTCGTGCGCAAGCCGGCCGCGCCGCGCCTCGACCGCTGCATCAGGGTCAGCACCGGCCCCGCCGGCGAGATGGATGCCTTCGCCGAGGCATTTCCGCAGGCTCTCGCCGCGGCTAGACAATAAGCCCCACAACAGGAAAGCAGCGGACCCGGCGATATCCTTCCGCCAATGCGGTGTTTATCTCGACAGGTAGACGATCTTTGTACCGCCGGAGCCGTTGTCATAGCTGTCGAACTTCCATGCTGCCTGATTGATGATCAGCGTGTTCGCCACGATGGCGATCTTGTTCGACTGGATGTTGGTCTTCGAATTGTAGATCAGGTTGCGGTTTGGCAGGTGGATGACGCCCTCGAGCTTTTCCCCAAGTGAGCCGTTGAAGACAAAATTGGTCTTGTTCGCGTTGTTTGTGGCGTCGGACGTTTTTTCGAACATCAGGATGCCCTTGTATTTTCCCTGCTTTGGCGCGGTTGCCGTCATTTTCAGGTTGCCATTGGCCTGGATTTGGCTGCCGGTGTTCTCGAAGTAGAATGTTACGCCTTCGGCAATCACCGTCGAGCCGGAATTGATGTTCATGTGACCGCGAATGATGTGCAGGCCCGGTTCGAACGTGATTGTCTGGCTACCATTTAAGTTCACGTAACAGTGAAGGCCGGGCCTGAGTGTCGTGCGATTGCCATCCTTCGAGCCTTCGGTCGTGCATTTTGCCGGCACCGTCGGCTGTTCGATCTTGCCGGCGTAGGGGTCCGGCAGCGCGTCGCAGCGGGTTTCCTCGTTGCTGATCTTGCCGCCATTATTCTGGATTTTGGTGCCCTTGACGCAGAGCTTGGCGATGTCGAGCGTCGAGCCGGAATTCATCATCACCGCCGGGGTCTTTTGCGAATGGACGTGAATTTCGCACTTCGTGGCATCGATGCCGGCGCCGCTGTTGACCAGCAGCGCCTGCGCGGTGTTGGCGAGAACGGTGATGCAGGGCGGATTATCAGGGTTGCTGAAGCGCGCTTGAGAAGCGACCGCTATCGTGTGATTGCTGGTAAGGAAGCTTAAGCCCAGCATCATCTGCATCGGCCGACTTGCCTCGCCATTCAGTTCGCCGTCGCCGAGCGCGAAGGTGGCAGCAATGTCGCGCCCTGCCTGAATTTCGTTGACGAAGTAGCCGGCGAAAAAGTTCTCCGCCGCGGCGACCTGTCCCTTTTCCTCCTGCGCGCCTGCAAGGACGGCGGCATCGAGAACCTGTTGCAACTCCGACCGCAGGCGCGACGCGTCAGCATACTCCACGGCGACTGCGGCTCCGATTATCAGAGGAATAATCACGATGGCGCCATAGACCGCATACGACCCGCGCCTGTCGCCGAGAAAAGTCGCGGCAAGAGTGTTTGCTTTTCCGGACGTCCCTGTTTTCGATGGGCCGGAACGATTCAGGAAGGGAAGGCGCAAGGTTCGGACCCTCATTTTCAAGGAATTGCTGATGCGGAGTTCGCGATTGTCGGAGCGTGTCTATGTTGCGGGGCGTAAACTGAGGGTGAATTGCCGGCGGAATTTCATAGTAATCGCTATATTTTTTTTGAATCCGGTTCCGGGCGGCTCCGCGCCATCCGTCATCGTCCGATAGAGCTGCGCATGGAGCGGTCAAAATTATGCCGAAACCCGTTGACGGCAAACGATTGAGATATTCCTGTAATGCTGGCTAACCATCATGGCGGATGGTTCGATCCGTCCCGAGGTGAGGCATGGTGCAGGTGCAACCCAAATATGAATACGACGCGCTGGATGGCTTGTCGGCGCGCGATCTCGCGGCCGCTGTTCCCGACCCGGTGGTGATGGTCGATTCCCGGGGGATGGTCTGCTATGCTAATGAGGCGGCCATCGCATTTTTCGGCCACATCCCGCAAGGCACGATCCTGGCGCACAGGTTCCGCACGCCCGACATGCAGCAGCTGATGAACGCGCTGCTGCGGGAGGGCCGTTCCGGCGCGATCGACTATGGCGAGCGCGTGCCGATGGAGCGCGCCTTCCGTGTCGCCGCAATGCCGCTCGGCGCCGGCAGCGGCCTGTTCATGGTCCATTTCAAGGACCAGAGCGAGACGCGCCGCATCGACCGCATGCGGGCCGATTTCATCGCCAATGCCAGCCATGAGCTCCGCACGCCGCTGGCGTCGATCTCCGGCTTCATCGAGACGCTGCGCGGCCCGGCGCGCAACGACGAAAAGGCCAGGGACAGCTTCCTCCAGATCATGCAGACGCAGACGTCGCGCATGGCGCGCCTGATCGACGACCTGCTGACCCTGTCGCGGATCGAGATGAAGCCGCATCTGCCCTCGCGCGAAAAGGTCGATCTTGTCGAGACCATCGCGAGCGTGGTCGATTCGCTCGCCTATCTCGCCGCCGACTACGGCGTCGAGGTGGTCTTTTCCCGTCCTTCCGCGCCGGTTGCCGTTTCCGGAAGCCGCGACGAGCTGATCCAGGTCTTCGTCAATCTGCTGGAGAACGCCTGCAAATACGGCCAGTCGGGCGGTCGTGTCGACATCTCCATTGACCGGACGGAGGATGGTCCGACGCCGGAGGCACGCGTTACCTTCCGCGACTACGGTCCGGGCATCACCGAAGAGCATATTCCGCGCATCACCGAGCGCTTCTACCGCATCGATGCCGAGAAGAGCCGGGTCAAGAACGGCACCGGCCTCGGCCTCGCCATCGTCAAGCACATCCTCACCCGCCATGACGGCCGGCTCGTCGTGCGCTCGAAGCCGGGCGAGGGCGCATCCTTCATCGTCTACCTTCCCGAGCAGTGACAGGCCCCGTGAAACCGTGTCACATCGATGGATTTCTTGTTCCTGTCATATGACTCACCTATGATTCCTTAATCAAAAATCCGCTTGGGATAGCCTTTTTCGATGAACACCGGGCATACCGTTACCGCCTATGACGAGGAACTGGCCGCGCTCGGCAATCGCATCGCAGCCATGGGCGGCCATGCCGAGCGCATGGTCGACGAGGCGGTGGCAGCGTTGATCAACGATGACACCGCGCTGGCGCGCAAGGTCATCGCCGACGATGCGGTGCTGGATGAAGGCGAGCGCTGGATCGACGAATACGCCATCACGCTGATCGCGCGCCGCCAGCCGATGGCCGACGACCTGCGCGAGATCATCGGCGCGGTTCGCATCTCGGCCGATCTCGAACGCGTCGGCGATCTCGGCAAGAACATCGCCAAGCGCATGGTGGCGATCGCCGAGGCCGGCCAGCCGGTGCAGCTTTTCCGCGGCATCGAGGCGTTGGCGACGCTTAGCCTGACGCAGCTGAAGCAGGTTCTGGACATCTACGCCTCGCGCTCGATCGGCGCCATCAGCTTCATGCGGGATCGCGACGGCGAGATCGACGCCATGTACACGTCGCTGTTCCGCGAACTCCTGACCTACATGATGGAAGATCCGCGCAACATCTCTCCCTGCACCCATCTTCTGTTCTGCGCCAAGAACATCGAGCGCATCGGCGACCACGCCACCAACATCGCCGAGACCGTCTACCATATGGTCACCGGCGAGCAGCTGCCGCTGGAGCGTCCCAAGGACGACAAGAGCCACCGCGTGGTCGTCTCGGAACTCGTCGGCTGAAGCACAGTCAGGCAAGATCGCCTGATTTCGCACAATTGCAGTCAAAGACAGGCAGATAGCGCGCGCGCCGATTTGTTCGGGCGACAGCCGATGCAGAATCGGGCTGTTGGCGTGCACAGGCGGCGAAAGCAACGGGCATTCTAACGAATGCAGTCCCGTCGCTCTCGCTTTGTTTCTTGAGCCGCATTTATGCGACGTCAGACGTAGCCGTATGACTGCAAAATGCTCTATCTCGTCAGATGTAACCGCCGCCGCGACAGCCTGTCGGTCTCGCGCAGGCCGCCGGATGCTTGCCAGGCTTCGGGGCAAGGGAATGCCAAACGGAAACCCGGATCGACCCGGACTTCCGCGGCTATGATGGTTGGGAGCGAGTGTCGAAGATCGGGATGCCGTCTGGCGCCGGTTCGCCTCAGCGGCTCCGACGGCGCTCCGACACCGGCTGGTAGGCGACCTTGGAATGATAGCCGCAATAGGGGCCGCTTTCGCCCGCCTCGTTGCCGCAGAAATTGAAATCCTCCGACAGCGGGTCGCCGTTCGGCCATTTGCAGGTCCGCTCGGTCAGCTGGATCAGGCTCAGCTTGCGCGAGATCGGCACCACCACGTCTGCGGCCGGGCGCAGCACCTGCCGCGCCACCGGCTCGGCGTCGAACTGGATGGCCAGCGCGGTTGCGCCGATGCTCGCCGTGACGGTGCGCACCGGTCGGCTGGTGCCGCTCTTGGCCGGGCTGGCGGCCGGGGCTTTCTTGGCGCGAGGCTGGGCGGCAGATGCCCGGCCGCGACCCGACAGCTTGAGCCGGTGCACCTTGCCGATCACCGCATTGCGGCTTACCCCGCCGAGCTGGTTTGCGATCTGGCTTGCGCTCAGGCCCTCGGCCCAGAGCTTCTTCAGCAGTTCAACGCGTTCGTCGGTCCAGTTCATGAGCACATGCTCCTGCTAATCGCATGCGCCGAATCCTTTCCCGGCCGGCAAATGCCGGCACGGCACCACATATACTGGTGTGATTGGGTTCGCCGCACGAAATCTAGATATTTCTTGGTCTCAAACTACAGTATTGGTTGACTCGGTGACAAGAGTCGGCAGCCCGCTTGGAATCGGATTTCTCGGTTTTCCCCAACTTGGGTGCGCCATCGCGGACGCCTTTGAGCCACGGAGCGGGGAAATCGTGACTTGCATTCATTCACGCGACGTTTCATTTGACTTGAATGGCTTGAAAGCCGATATAGATTGGCCTCGGCCGCCCTTTGGGCGGCTTTTTTGATTGTCCGTCCGGAAGACTTTCAGAGAGGCATATAATGAGCGGATCGGCGCTTTACGAGACCTTTGCCCGGGCGCCACTGGCGTTCGAGAGGGGAGAGGGCAGCTGGCTGATGACTGTGGATGGCGAGCGCTATCTCGACTTCGCCGCCGGCATTGCCGTCAATTCGCTTGGCCATTGCCATCCGCATCTCGTCGCGGCGCTGACCGAGCAGGCCCACAAGCTGTGGCATGTCTCCAACCTCTACCAGATCCCCGAGCAGTCGCGGCTGGGTGAGCGTCTTGTCGAGGCGAGCTTCGCCGACCGCGTCTTCTTCGCCAATTCCGGCGCCGAGGCGCTCGAATGCGCGATCAAGACCGCGCGCCGCTATCA
>JBLJBS010000091.1:0-27457 GCA_047637695.1 Aquamicrobium sp.
GCGCGAACTCGGCCTCGCCCTGCGGCGCCTGCGCCGGGTCGAAGGCGGTGTCGGCAGGCGGCGGCAAAAGCTCGGGCTCGCGCGCCGGCGTCGCCGCATCCGGCGCCGCACCCTTGGAATAGTTCTGATAAGCCTTGTAGGCGAGGCCGGCGACGGCTGCGAGACCGCCGAGCTTCAGCGCCGATCCCGTCACCTGCCGGCCTGCGCCGGTGCCGAGGAGGATCGCGGCGAGCGCGCCCGTGGCCAGCGGATTGTCCCGCGCCAGCTGCGCCGCCTGACCGGCCTTTTCCTTCACGGTCGATTGGGTTCCCGGCACTTTCGCACCCAGAAGGTCATCCAGCAGCGATTTCGGATCGAGCATCCTTGTCTCCTTCGCATCGGTTGCGGCCAGTCGGTCTTGGCCCCGCCGCAGATAGGCAGAGGACAGCGACAATACAATGTCGCGCTCGCACGCGAGGGGGGACAATGTCGCGTTCACTCGCGCGGAGACAATGTCGCGCGCCCGTTCGGGCGGCCATTTATCCACCATGGTGTCCGCCCGGCGACAATTGCCTTTTTCCGAATGGAGACAGGGCGCATGTTCGACGATGCGGTGATGCAGGAGATCGCGCTTGTGGCGCGGGAACTGAACGTGGAGGCTGCGGCGCTGGCTGCCGTCGCCGACATCGAAAGCGGATTGAAGACGCACGCGATGATCGGCGGCCGGGTAGAGCCGCTGATCCGCTTCGAGGGCCACTATTTCGACCGCCGGCTCGCCGGCGCGGCAAGGGAGGAAGCACGGCGGCGGGGCCTTGCCTCTCCCGAGGCCGGCGGCGTGAAGAACCCCGCCTCGCAGGCGGCGCGCTGGAAGCTGTTCGTCCGCGCCTCGGCCATCGACGCCAAGGCCGCCCGCGAATCGACCTCATGGGGCGTCGGCCAGGTGATGGGCGCACACTGGGCTTGGCTGGGCTACAAGAACGCCGAGGCGCTGGTCGCGGAAGCGCGCAGCGGCTTGCGCGGACAGTTGCGGCTGATGGCGCGCTACATCGACAAGGCAGGACTTGCCTCCGCCTTGCGCGGACATGACTGGGCGGCATTCGCGCGCGGCTATAACGGACCCGGCTTTCGAAAGAATGACTATGACGGAAAGCTCGCCCGCGCCTATGCGCGCTATGCCAGGAAGGCCATTCTCGATGAACGACCCGGCGCAGGCACGACGCTTCGGCGCGGTGCGCGCGGCCATGCGGTGCATGCTCTTCAGATCGCTCTGACCGCCCGGGGCTATCCGCTGCTTGCCGACGGCATGTTCGGACCTGCGACCGAGCGCGCGGTGCGGGCATTCCAGGCGCGCAACCGCCTCGCGGTCGACGGCATCGTCGGCCCGGCGACGATGGCAGCCCTCGGCCCCGGCAGCACCGCGGGCAGGAGCGGCGGCTGGCTGAGCGCCCTGCTCTCATGGTTCCTGCGCCCGCGCGAAACCTGATGCTGCCAGCGTGGACAACCATCTCCCTTCTCTGCTAGAGCGCTGGTGCATTAAATCGTTTGAAGTCGAGGAAGACCGGTCATGACGATGCACGCCCAGAAGACGGAGCCGCTGCTCGCGATCATGAAGGCGCAACCCGTCATACCGGTGCTGAAGATCGCCACGGCCGAAGATGCCATCCCGCTTGCCCGCGCGCTGGCGGCCGGCGGCCTGCCGGCAATCGAGATAACGCTGCGGACACCCGCGGCCCTCGCGGCGATCCGCGCTGTCGTCGCCGAAGTCCCCGAGGCCGTGGTCGGCGCCGGCACCATCCTCAATGCGCGCCAGTTCGTCGACGCGGCGCAGGCCGGGGCGCGCTTCATCGTCAGCCCCGGCCTGACGCCGCAACTGGTGGAGGCGGCAGCCGGAAGCGACGTGCCCCTGCTGCCCGGCGCGATCACACCCGGCGAGATCATGACGGCGACGGAAACCGGTTATTCGCTGCTGAAATTCTTCCCGGCCGAGCAGGCCGGCGGCACGGCCTTCCTGAAGGCGCTGTCATCGCCCTTTGCCGGAATCCGCTTCTGTCCCACCGGCGGTATCGGCGCGGAAAACGCCGGCGACTATCTCGCGCTGGAAAACGTCATCTGCGTCGGCGGCTCATGGGTCGCGCCCGACGCATTGTTGCGTGCGGGAAAATGGGACGAGATCGCCGCACTTGCCCGCGCGGCGGCAGGATTGAAGCGCGGCTAGGCCGTCACACCCTTTTTCCGGCTCGCCGGGCATCGTGCAGCCCGCGCAAATCGGCCGGGTCCAACACAATGAATGCCGGACAACCGTCGCTCGACGGTATCTGCAGCCGGACTTGGATCGGCTTGCATTGCGCAAGACGGCTGAGCTTCTACGCGATCCTGGGAAAACCGCTCCGCGCTTTTCCTGGGATTTCTCTAGTTGGTGGCGAACTTCGCAACCGGCATGAAGGTAACGGCCTTGCCGGCAAAGCGGCCGGCGTCAGACGCAGGCGCGGCCTGCGAGAACCCCTGAATATAGACTGCCTGCGGTGCGCTGCGCACTATGGCGTGCGCCATCGCCGGATTGGTGGAACCGCCCGCGGTCGACACCGTCACGTCGCGCATGAAGGCGAAGCGGGTGACATCCTGCTCGACCGGAACGACGACGGCCTTGGGATCGTCGCGTCCCTGGCCGGCCTGCGGACGGCTGGACTTGACCGTGGTGCGAACGCCGGATTGCAGCGCGGCGGCGGCATCGGTGCCGGCCGGCCGGCCGAGAACTGCGACACGGGGGGAAGCGCCATTCGCGACGGCACCGCGTTCCTCGCGCAGACGCGCAGGAACGGGAACCTGAACAGGCTCGGGGCGGGCGGCAGGCGCAAGGTTGGTGTCAGGCAAGGCCGCCAGCGCGAACACCTGTCCCGGCGCCGCCATATCGGTGGTTTCCGGCACAGCGACAGAGGCAACCTCGGTCGTCGCGCCAACCGCCTCGCCACCCAGACGCGGGCGAAGGCTGGGAACCGGCGGGCTGATGGCAACGTCGGCGCGCACCTCGGTGCCGGACGCCGCCAGCATCTCGGCGATCGCGTCCGAACCGCCCCCGCGCGCCCGCTCGGCAGCGATCGCCGCGACGGGAAGATCGACGGTGGCCGGCAGTTCGGCGGCGGCAACGCGCAGTTCAGGCGTATAATCCGGACGCCGGGACGGCAACGGCACCGACGCCAGGGTGAATTCGGCTTCGGCCGCAGGCGCCGCAACGGAGGCCGCAGGCGCAGGCAGGCCCGGAACCAGCGCGGCGCGCGCCGGCGCGCCGACATCGATCAGCGGGCGCGGGGCAACCCCCGGCAACGGCGCGTTGCGCTCGGGCAACGCGGCGACGATGGTCTCGGCCGGAGCTTCGACAGGCTGTCGGCGCGCGGCAGGCGCAGCCTGAACAGGAACCGGAGCGGCGGCAACCGCCGGGGCGGATGCGACCGCGGCTTCGGAATTGTCTTCGTCCTCGTCGGCGCCGCCGCGGAACAGCGCTGCGAGGAAGCCACCGCCGCGCCGGCTGCGTTCGACCTCTTCGGCGCGCGGCTGCGCACTGGCGATGTGCACGGTTCCGCCAGACTTCTTGCGCGTCTGATAGGCGGCAAGAGCCTGATTGTAACCCGGCAGCGGCTTGCCGTCGGCCGGCAGGTGCAGCGTCTTGCCGTCAGGGAACAGCGCGATCAACTCGTTGCGGCTCATGCGCGGCCACGAGCGGACATTGCCGACGTCGAGATGGACGAAGGGCGCGCCGGACTTGGGATAGTAGCCGACGCCGCCGCCCTCGACCTTGAAGGCGGCCGCGCGCAGCTTGGACAGCGGAACGCCCGGAATGTAGAAGTCCATCGCCTTGCCGAGCATGTGCTGGCTCTTCTGGGCGACGCCGGAGGAGCGATTGCGCAGCATGGCGTTGGTCGCCGGGGAACGATAGGCGGAAACGACGTGGATGTGGTCGCGCGCGCCGACGGACCGGTAGACTTCCCACACCAGGTCGAGCAGGCGCGGATCCATGTTGGCCGGCTCGTTCCTGCGCCAGTCGCGCAGGAAACGGTTGATCTGCTTGAGGCCGGCCTGGTCGTAGCGCCCGTTGCGCTTGTAGACGATCTCGGCCCGTTCCTTGGTGTGGATGAAATAAAGCTTGAGGCTGCGGGTCTCGGCGCTGGCCGGAGCCGCGAAGGCCATGATCGCCACAATTGCCGCAAGGAAGACGCCCAGCCATTTGTGCTGGATGGTCCCCTCGAAACGCCGCTTCATTTCCGCTCGTGCAAGAATGCTCAAAACCCGTCGCCTTGTAGGCTGGCCCTGTGGCTGCGTTGGTTGTCCCCGGAACGGAAGCCCGGACTTTCTGCAAAGTCCGAATATCGTCCCCAATGGTTAATCCCTGCTTATTGACCTAGGAATGCGACCCGACCGTGGCAAGATCATGACGCGGTCACGAAGCGGAATCATAGGGTAAACGAAAGGGTAAGGACAGACGTAACCCCTCGGACGGGTCAGGAAAACAACCTTTCGGCGCGTGGATCGGCGCGCTGGCTGTCCGGGTCGATGCCCATTTCCTTCAGCTTGCGGTAGAGCGTCGAGCGGCCGATGCCGAGCCGGCGGGCGACCTCGCTCATCTGGCCGTTATAGTGGTCGAGGGCGAAGCGAATCATCTCGCCCTCGACATCGGCGAGCGCGCGAAGGTCGCCGCGCTCGTCGAGCACGCGCAAAACCCCGTCAACCCCTTGGCCGGCCTGCAAATCCCGCCCGGAAGCCGGGCGCGCGCGTTCCATATCGATGAAGGAGGTCAGGACCTCCTCCTCCGGCGCGGCCCACTCTATGCCTTCGATCTCGGCGCGGATCTGGGGAAATTCCTCCTCCGTCAGCACCTCGCCCTCCGCCAGCACGACGGCGCGGAAGATGGCGTTTTCCAGCTGGCGGATATTTCCCGGCCAGTCATAGGCGCGCAGCATGGAAAGCGCCTCGGGCGAGATGTCGCGCACGCGCGTCGCCCCTGCGACCGCACCGGCCCGCGCGATGAAATGACGCACCAGCCGGGCAATGTCCTCGCGCCGCGCCCGCAGCGGCGGAACATGGATCGGAAACACGTTCAGACGATAGAACAGGTCTTCGCGGAACAAGCCGTCCCTGACCCGCTGGATCAGGTCGCGATGGGTGGCTGAGATCAGTCGAATATCGACCTTGACGGTGGCGCGGCCGCCGACGGGATCGACCTCGCCATCCTGCACCGCGCGCAGAAGCTTGACCTGCACGTCGAGCGGCAGATCACCGATCTCGTCGAGGAACAGGGTGCCGCCATCTGCCTCGACGAACTTGCCGACATGCCTGTCGGTCGCGCCGGTGAAAGAGCCTTTTTCATGGCCGAACAGGATGCTCTCGACAAGGTTTTCGGGAATGGCGCCGCAATTGACGGTCACGAACGGCTTGCCGGCGCGCTCGCCCATGCCCTGGATCGCCCGCGCGATCACCTCCTTGCCCGCTCCCGATTCGCCTTCGATCAGGATCGGGATGTTGGAGGACGCCGCCTTGCGGGCGAGCTTCAGCACCCTTTCCATGGCCGGACTGCCGGTGACGAGGCCGCTGAGGCCGAGGCTCGCGGCACCGTCCGCGCCCGTGCGCCGCGCCTCGCCCGCCATCGCGCCGACTTTCAGCGCATTGCCGACAGCGGCCAGCAACCGCTCCGGCGAGGCCGGCTTGACGACGAAATCGAACGCGCCGGCCCGCATCGCCTGCACCGCCGCGTCGATGCTGCCACGCGCCGTCTGGACGATGACGGGAGTCTGGAGGCCGCGCGCGCGCAAGCGCGAGAGCACGCCGAGACCATCCACGTCCGGCATCATCAGATCGAGGACCAGCGCCGAAATCTCGCTGGCACGGCCGCTTTCCATGATGGCGAGTGCAGCCTGGCCGCCTTCGGCGCACACCGGCCGGTAACCGCCTTTGGAGATTGTCGCTTCGACGAGGCGGCGCTGGACGGGATCGTCATCGACGATGAGAACGTGACGTGGCATGGAAGTTTCGCAAAACTCGGTTAAGGTCATCGATGGCCCGGGCGGGCTCAGGCAACGGCTTGTTGGCTCAACATGGCACACACCGCTAAATGACCGCTCAAGAAAGCCGGTAAACGGATGTTTGCGGCTTTGCCTAAAAATCGAACGAATATGCGAGATCCGTCATGTCGCCTGCAGATCATCGAATTCTTTCCTTAAAGCCCGCTCGCGGGCCTGCCGGGGAAGCGGCCGCCAGAGAAAGCGGACAAGGCGACCGGCTGGGCAACCTGCCGGAGTGGAATCTTGCCGACCTCTATCCGGCGATGGATGCGCCCGAGCTTCACCGCGACCTCGACCGGGTCATGGCCGACGCGGTCAGCTTCGAGAGCGAATGGAAGGGCCGGTTGGAAGCGGCGGCCCGCGACGCCGCCTCCGGCGATATCGGGCGCGCCCTGCGCGACTATGAGGCGATCGAGGAACTGATGGGCCGCATCGGCTCCTATGCCGGGCTCCTCTATGCCGCCGACACCTCGAACCCGGCCCATGCCAAGTTCTACGGCGACGTCCAGCAGAATCTGACCGACGCCAGCGCGCATATCCTGTTCTTCGCGCTCGAGCTGAACCGGATCGACGATGCGCTCGTCGACGCCGCGCTCGACGCCGACCCCGTCTTCGGCCGTTACCGGCCGTGGGTCGTCGACCTGAGGCAGGACAAGCCCTACCAGCTCGAGGACCGGGTCGAGCAGCTTTTCCATGAAAAGTCGATCACCGGCCGCGCCGCCTGGAACCGGCTGTTCGACGAGACGATGACCGCCCTGCGTTTCGACGTCGGCGGCGAGAGCCTGGCGCTCGAAGCGACCCTCAACGGCCTGCAGGACGCCGACGGCGCGGTGCGCCAGCGGGCTGCCGAGGCGCTGACGAAGACCTTCGGGGAAAATCTCCGCACCTTCACGCTGATCACCAACACGCTGACCAAGGACAAGGAGATATCGGACCGCTGGCGCGGCTTCTCCGACATCGCCGATTCACGCCATCTGGCGAACCGCGTCGAACGCGAGGTGGTCGATGCGCTGGCTGCCGCCGTCAAGGCCGCCTGCCCGCGGCTTTCCCACCGCTATTATGCCATGAAGGCGAGATGGCTCGGCATGGACCGGATGAACCACTGGGACCGCAACGCGCCGCTGCCCGAAACGCCGCGGGCGAAGATCGGCTGGACCGAAGCGCGCGAGACCGTGCTTTCGGCCTATCGCGACTTCGACCCGCGCATGGCCCAGATTGCCGGGCGCTTCTTCGAGCGCAACTGGATCGACGCGCCGGTTCGGCCCGGAAAGTCGCCCGGCGCGTTCGCCCATCCGACCGTGCCCTCGGCTCACCCCTACGTGCTGTTGAACTATCAGGGCAGGCCGCGCGACGTGATGACACTGGCGCACGAGCTCGGCCATGGCGTGCATCAGGTGCTGGCCGGCCCGCAAGGCGCGCTGATGGCCTCGACGCCGCTGACGTTGGCCGAGACGGCGTCGGTGTTCGGCGAGATGCTGACCTTCCGTTCGCTGCTCGACCGCACGACCGACCAGCGCGAGCGCAAGGCAATGCTCGCCCAGAAGGTCGAGGACATGATCAACACGGTCGTGCGCCAGATCGCCTTCTACGAGTTCGAGCGCAAGCTGCACACCGAGCGCCGGCAGGGCGAGCTGACTGCCGAACGCATCGGCGAGCTGTGGCTTTCGGTGCAGGCGGAAAGCCTTGGGCCGGCGATCGCGCTGCGCGAGGGATACGAGACGTTCTGGACCTATATCCCGCATTTCATCCATTCGCCGTTCTACGTCTATGCCTATGCCTTCGGCGACTGCCTCGTGAACTCGCTCTATGCCGTCTACCAGCAGGCCGAGAGCGGTTTCCAGGACCGCTATTTCGCTATGCTGGAGGCGGGCGGCACCAAGCATCACAGCGAGCTTCTCGCCCCGTTCGGCCTCGACGCCTCCGACCCGTCCTTCTGGAGCAAGGGGCTGAAGGTCATCGAGAACCTGATCGACGAACTCGAGGCGATGGACGCCCCTTCGGCATAGGTTGCGGTCTCCGCCCGATGAGTGCCCGCCGCGCCATCGCCTGCTTCCGCAACGATCTCGACGGCGCAGAGGTGGCGTTTACCGACCCGCGCGAGATCGTCGTCGCGTGGGAACCGGAAACGTTCCTGCCGGCGCTGGAAAGGATCGAGCAGGCGCGCGGCTCGGGAAAATGGCTCGCCGGCTACATCTCCTACGAGGCAGGATATCTCCTCGATCCGGCGCTGGTCTCCCTCCTCCCGCCCGCCCGGCGCGCGCCGCTCCTCTGCTTCGGGGTGTTCGACGGCCCGGCCGGTCCTTGCCCATGGCTCGATGCGCCGGAAGCGACGGATCGGGACGCGGAAATCCGCGATCCCGTCGCGGCATGGTCGCAGGCGCACTATGCGCGTCGCTTCGAGCGCCTGCATCGCCATCTGCGCGAGGGCGACTGCTACCAGGCCAACCTGACCTTCCCCGTCGAGGCAACATGGCGGGGCGATCCGCTGGCGCTGTTCAACCTGTTGCGCCGACGCCAGCCGGTCCGCCATTCGGCCTTCATCGATCTCGACGGGCCGATCGTCTTGTCGCGCTCGCCAGAGTTGTTCTTCTCGCTGTCGCGCGACCGCTGGCTAGAGACATTGCCGATGAAGGGCACCGCGCCGCGCGGCAGCACCCGCGAGGAAGACGAGGCGTTGCGCGACTTCCTGCTCAACGACCCCAAGAACCGGGCGGAAAACCGCATGATCGTCGACCTCCTGCGCAACGACGTCTCGCGCATCAGCGAGACCGGCACGCTCGACGTGCCGGAACTGTTCCGGGTCGAAAGCTATGCCACCGTCCACCAGATGGTCAGCCGCATCCGCGCCCGGCTGGTCGAAGGTCTGAGCTTCCACGACATCCTCGCCGCGCTGTTTCCCTGCGGCTCGATCACCGGCGCGCCGAAGATCAGCGCGATGAAGATATTGCGGGCACTGGAGGATGAGCCGCGCGACGTCTATTGCGGCGCGATCGGCTGGATTGCCCCCGACGGCGCGATGCGGTTCAACGTCGCCATCCGCACGATCTCGCTTTTCCCCGATGGCCGCGCGACCTTCAATGTCGGCGGCGGCGTCGTGTCGGATTCGACCGCCGAAGGAGAATATGCCGAATGTCTGCTGAAAGGCCGCTTCGCAACCGGCGGGAAGCCGGCTTCCACCTGATCGAGACCATGCGCTGGGAGAGGCACGTCGGGTTCGCCCGCCGCGACCTGCATCTGGCGCGCCTCGCCGCATCAGCGCGCGAGCTCGGCTTCGTCTTCGAAGGGCAGAAGATCGACGCCGCCCTCGATGCGGCGCTGGACGGCGCGACGACCGCGTTGCGCGCCCGGCTGGCGCTCGAACGCGACGGGCGCGTGGCCGTCACAACGGCTCCCTTCGTCCCGCTTTCGCCCGGCATACGCTGGCGGCTCGGCGTCGCCGCCACCCGTCTCGATTCGTCCGATCCGCTGTTGCGCCACAAGACCTCGCGGCGGGGGCAATACGAGGCGGCGCGCGCCGAGTTCTCGCCGGGAGAGGTCGACGAGGTGCTGCTCTCCAACGAGAAAGGCGAGCCCTGCGAGGGCGCCATCACCACCCTGTTCGTGGAAACCGGTGACGGACCGCTGGCCACGCCACCGCTGCGATGCGGGCTTCTCGCCGGCGTTCTTCGCGCCGAGATGCTTGCGCAGGGCAAGGCGGTGGAGCGTATCCTGACGATCGACGACCTCGCCGGCGCCAGAGTATGGGTCGGCAATTCGCTGCGCGGGCTGATCGAGGCTGAAATTCTGCCTGCGCCCCGAAGCGCGCGCAAAGGCAATCGTCCGTCACATGCCTGAAGGGAACGGCCTGCTACGCGTCATCTCATCGCGGCTGCGCTTCCCATAACCGGCAAATTGTTGATTCGGGGCGTCGATTGTGGTTTAGCGCCGCCTCCACCCGCTTCGTCCAACGCCGGGAGCCCGCCATGGCCGAAACCGCATTTCCGATCCACGGGACCATCACCGGCCCGATCGTGATGATCGGCTTCGGCTCGATCGGTCGCGGCGCGTTGCCGCTGATCGAACGGCATTTCCGCTTCGACCCCTCGCGTCTCGTCGTGGTCGACCCGCGCGAGGAAAGCAGGGCCTTCGTCGAGGAGCGCGGCTATCGTTTCGTCGCCGCCCATGTCGAACGGGAAAACTACCGCGATCTGCTGACGCCGCTGCTGACCGAGGGCGATGGTCAGGGCTTCTGCGTCAATCTTTCCGTCGACACCGGCTCGCTCGACCTGATGCGGCTGACCCGCGAGCTCGGCGTCCTCTACATCGACACCGTGGTCGAGCCGTGGCTCGGCTTCTATTTCGACGACGAGGCCGACAATGCCAGCCGCACCAACTATGCCCTGCGCGAGACCGTGCTGCGCGAGAAGCAGCAGAACCCGGGCGGCACCACCGCCGTGTCCTGCTGCGGCGCCAATCCCGGCATGGTGTCGTGGTTCGTCAAGAAGGCCCTTCTCGATCTCGCCTCGGAACTCGGCCTCGGCACGGCGGCGCCGGCGACCGACGACCGCGATGGCTGGGCACGCCTGATGCAGGCCGTCGGCGTCAGGGGCATCCACATCGCCGAGCGCGACACCCAGCGCGCGAAGCTGCCGAAGCCGCTCGACACGTTCTGGAACACCTGGTCGGTCGAGGGCTTTATCGCCGAAGGCCTCCAGCCCGCCGAGCTCGGCTGGGGCACGCACGAGAAATGGATGCCCGACAATGCCCGCGACCACATCGAGGGACGTGGCGCGGCGATCTTTCTCGAACAGCCGGGTGCCAACACGCGGGTGCGTTCGTGGTGCCCGACGCCCGGGCCGCAATACGGCTTCCTGGTGACGCATAACGAGGCGATCTCGATTTCCGACTTCTTCACCGTGCGCGGCGAGGACGGCGCGGTCCTGTACCGGCCGACCTGCAACTATGCCTATCATCCCTGCAACGACGCGGTGCTGTCTCTGCACGAGATGTTCGGAGCGGCCGGAAGGGCGCAATCCGTTCAGCATGTGCTGGAAGAAGACGAGCTTCTCGACGGCGTCGACGAACTCGGCGTCCTGCTCTACGGCCATGCCCGAAACGCCTACTGGTATGGCTCCCGGCTGTCGCTGGAAGAGGCGCGCCTTCTCGCTCCCGACCAGAACGCGACCGGCCTGCAAGTGACGTCGGCGGTGCTCGCCGGCATGGTCTGGGCGCTGGAAAACCCCGAAGCCGGCATCGTCGACACCGACTGGATGGACCATTCGCGCTGCCTTGAGGTGCAGGCGCCCTATCTCGGCCCGGTCGAAGGCCACTTCACCGACTGGACCCCGCTCGAAGGCCGGCCCGGCTTTTTCGCCGAGGATCTCGACACGGACGATCCCTGGCAATTCCGCAACATTCTTGTTCGTTGAACGTTTCCCTTTGCCGGCACTGGCCGCGCAATCTTGCATTCGCCCCCAAAACCGGCGATTGAAAATGAAGCTGTACCGAAAGAGGACAATCGGCATGAGGAATGCGGTCAATATTCGCGCGGCCGGAGCTCTCGCGGTCGCTCTCGCTCTGGCGGGCTGCCAGAGCGTCAACGGGCCGCCGCGGTCGGGGGGTCCGACGCCGAACACGCCGCCGCCCGGCAGCGGTTTCGACGGCGACTGGATGAGCACCGACGGCGTCGCGATCTCGCGCTTCACCAACGGCAATTTCGAGACGCTTGCCACCGACACCGGCAACAAGCTGGCCGAGGGCAGCTACACCCAGACCGGGCCGTCCAACGTCACCATCTCGGTCACGTCGCTGATCCGCCAGACGACGACGCAGGTGAACTGTTCCATGGTCACCCAGACGCAGCTGAATTGCACCAGTTCCGCCGGTTCGCAGTTCTCGCTCGTCCGGCGCGCCCGGGTCATGTCCTGATCCGGTCCGGATCCGGCCGGGGCCTCCCTTCGACGACGAGGATGACCGGCCGTGCCGGTCTCCTTCCAGTTCCGCCCGAGGCTTGCGCGCGGCCCTCGACGCCTGCGATAAAGGGCATGGAGAAGCCGTTTGGATCGGCAGCGACGGCGGCCGGCGGGCAAGATGCGGGGAGGAACGATGACCGCCTATTTCGACGATCTCGAACGGCGCGCGCCCGAACAGCGCGAAGCCGATCTGTTTTCGCGTCTTCCCGGTTTCCTGGCCTCGGTCCTGCCGGAGGTTCCCGGCCTTTCCCGCTGGCTCGACGGCGTCGACCCCGCGAGCCTGACCTCGCGCGCGGCGCTGGCGCGACTTCCCGTGCTGCGCAAGGCCGAGCTGATGGAAATGCAAGCTGCGCATCCACCGTTCGGCGGCTTCGCCAATCCCGCCCAGATCAATGGCGGCCGCGTCTTCATGTCGCCCGGCCCGATCTGGGAACCGCAAGGGCTGGCCACAGACCCAGCACAGGCGGCGCGCGCCTTTTTCGCCGCCGGCGTGCGGGCGGGAGCCATCGTCCACAACGCCTTTTCCTACCACATGACGCCGGGCGGATTCATGCTCGACCATGGCGCGCGGGCGCTCGGCTGCGTTGTTTTCCCGGCCGGCACCGGCAACACCGAAATGCAGGTCGAGGCGGCGGCAGCGCTGAAGCCCTCCGTCTATGCCGGCACGCCCGACTTCCTCAAGGCGATCCTCGACCGCGCCGACGAAACCGGCAAGGACCTGTCCTGCTTCAGCCACGGGCTGGTCACCGGCGGGGCGCTGTTTCCCTCGCTGCGCGACGAGTACCTTGCCCGCGGCGTCAGGGTCTACCAGTGCTACGCGACGGCGGAGTTCGGCGTCATCGCCTATGAGAGCGCGGGCGCAGACGGCGCGCCCAATCCCGGCCTCATTATCAACGAGAACCTGATCGTCGAGATCGTCCGCCCCGGCACCGGCAATCCGGTCGCAGAAGGCGAGGTCGGCGAGGTTGTCGTCACCAGCCTGAACCCGGCCTATCCGCTGGTCAGGCTCGGCACCGGCGATCTTTCCGCCATCCTGCCCGGCATCTCGCCCTGCGGGCGCACAGCCACCCGCATCAAGGGCTGGATGGGCCGCGCCGACCAGCGCACCAAGGTCAAGGGCATGTTCGTCGATCCCAGGCAGGTGGCCGAGATCGTCGCCCGCCATGCCGGCATCGCCAGGGCGCGCCTCGTCGTCAGCCGCGACGGCGCCCGCGACGCCATGGCGCTGCATGTCGAGGCCGAAAGCGGCGCGACGCCGGACATCGCGGCCATCGAGGCATCGCTGCGCGAGATCACCAAGCTCGGCGGCACGGTGCACTCCGCCGCGCCGGGATCGCTGCCCAATGACGGAAAAGTCATCGCCGACGAACGCGATTACGCCGGTTGACGGCTTGGGTAACGGCCCGGTAACGGATTGCGCTGCGTCAAGGTGCCTCAACCGCCGCACTTGTAAACATGGGAGCGACATCTAGTTTCCTGCCTGAGCCAAGGAGCCGCTGGCATGAACTTTCACGCCCCCATCGACCAGAACAGAGCCTCAGCTGTGACCATATCGCCCACCCACCCGGCAGGCCATCCGCCAATCAAGACAGGACGCATCGGCGTCCTTCTGTCGAATCTCGGCACGCCGGATGCGACGGACACCCCTTCGATCCGGCGCTATCTCGCTGAATTTCTCTCGGATGCGCGCGTCATCGAACTGCCAAGATGGAAATGGTATCCGATCCTGTACGGCATCGTCCTCAACACCCGCCCGAAGAAGACCGGCGCCAACTACAAAACGATCTGGAACACCGAGAAGAATGAATCGCCGATGCGCACCATCTGCAACGCGCAGACGGACGCGCTCGCCCGCGCCTTCGCCAGCGAGCCGCGCATCTCGGTCGAGCTTGGCATGCGCTACGGCAACCCGTCGATTGAGAGCGCCGTTGAAAAGCTGACCGCGCAGGGTTGCGACCGGATCGTGTTCCTGCCGCTCTATCCGCAATATTCGGCAACGACGACGGCAACCGCCAACGACCAGCTTTTCCGCACGCTGATGAAGCTGCGAAACCAGCCGGCCGTGCGCACCGTGCCCGCCTATTATGACGACACCGCCTATATCGAGGCGCTTGCAAACTCGATCGAGGATCACCTCGCCACGCTCGATTTCGAGCCGGATGTGGTCCTCGCCTCCTATCACGGCATTCCGAAATCCTATTTCGAGAAGGGCGATCCCTACCCCTGCCATTGCCGCAAGACGACGCGGCTGCTGCGCGAACGCCTCGGCTGGGACGAAAAGCGGCTGATAACCACCTTCCAATCGCTGTTCGGCAAGGAAGAGTGGATCAGGCCCTATACCGACGAGACGGTGCGGCGGCTGGCCGGCGAGGGCGTCAGGCGCATCGCCATCCTAAATCCCGGCTTTTCCGCCGACTGCATCGAGACCCTGGAGGAGATCGACGGCGAGGTCCGCGAAATCTTCCTCCATGCCGGCGGCGAGAAATTCTCGCACATTCCCTGCCTCAACGACCGCGACGACGGCATGACGATGATCGAGCAGCTGGTGCGGCGCGAACTGGAAGGCTGGCTGTAGGCGCCGGGCAACCGGATCGCATCCGCGACCGGTCGCGTCCGATCGGTCGCGTCATTGTAACGCCGCAAACTTCCGACTAAAGCTTGGTCGGGCGCACCAGCGTCCGTGCCGGCGCAGCATTGCGCGGGCTCAGGCAATCATGGAGGCCCCGATGCTGTTCACCGGCCTGGACGTTCTCATCCCGGTACTGATCTTCCTCGTCCTGCTGCTCATTTTCGCCGGCATCAAGACGGTGCCGCAGGGTTACAATTACACGGTCGAGCGTTTCGGGCGCTACACCAAGACGCTGACGCCGGGCCTGAACATCATCGTTCCGTTCATCGACCGGCTCGGCGCGAGAATGAACATGATGGAGCAGGTGCTCGACGTTCCGACGCAGGAGGTCATCACCAAGGACAACGCCATCGTCTCGGTCGACGGCGTCGCCTTCTATCAGGTGCTGAACGCGCCGCAGGCGGCCTATCAGGTCGCCGGTCTGCAGAACGCCATCCTCAACCTCACCATGACCAACATCCGCTCGGTGATGGGCTCGATGGACCTGGACGAGCTTCTGTCCAACCGCGACGCCATCAACGACCGGCTGCTGCACATCGTCGACGAGGCGGCCGGCCCGTGGGGCATCAAGGTCACCCGCGTCGAGATCAAGGACATCAACCCGCCGGCCAACCTCGTCGAGTCCATGGCCCGACAGATGATGGCCGAGCGCAACAAGCGCGCGCAGATTCTCGAAGCCGAGGGATTGAAGCAGGCGCAGGTGCTGGAAGCCGAAGGCCGCAAGGAAGCCGCCTTCCGCGACGCCGAGGCCCGCGAGCGCGCGGCCGAGGCGGAAGCCCGCGCCACCCAGGTCGTCTCCGAGGCGATCTCGCGCGGCGACGTGCAGGCCATCAACTACTTCGTCGCCCAGAAATACACCGAGGCGCTGGCCAAGATCGGTTCGTCGAGCAACAACAAGGTGGTGCTGATGCCGATGGAGGCATCCTCGCTGATCGGTTCGCTCGGCGGCATCGGCGCCATCGCAAGGGAAGTTTTCGGCAACGAGCCTCCGGCACGGGCGGCACAGCGGCCGCAACACACCGCCACGCGGCCGCCGCTTGCCGGCCCCGAGAATCAGTAGGGCAACACCCGGAAAAGCACGGAACGGTTTTCGTCCGGGATTGCTTTAGAATGAGAAATTGCGCCGTCCACGGCGGGAGGTTGACGCCATGATCGCTCAATGGTTCGCCGGGTTCGGCGCCTGGAACTGGATGATCCTCGGCACGGTCCTGCTGGCGCTGGAGATCCTGACGCCGGGCGTCTACCTGCTTTGGCTCGGCATTGCCGCGGTTCTCACCGGCCTTCTATCCTTCGCACTGTGGGAAGCGAGTTTCTGGGTCTGGCAGGTCCAGATTCTGGTCTTCCTCGCCTTGTCGATCGTCTCGGTGCTGGTCGGACGCAGGCTGTTCCCGACCACCGGCACCGCCGACACCGATCAGCCCTTGCTGAACCAGCGCGAGCGCCAGCTCGTCGGCCGCACCGCGGTGTTGCAGGAACCGATAGCCGAAGGGCGCGGCCGCGTCCGGCTGGGCGACACGCTGTGGAAGGTCAACGGGCCGGACCTGCCGGCCGGCGCGCGCGTCAGGGTTGTTTCGACGGAAAACGGCGAACTGACGGTAGAAGCGGCCTGATCGGCCCGCCTACGCCGAAGCATCAGCCCCGCCCCTCGTTCTCGCGCCGCATCGCCGCAGCCAGACCCGGATCGATGCCCCGTTCGAGCTTTTCGATGGCCGCGCTCGTGTCGCGCCACGGCTCGTCCTGCCCCATCT
The DNA here is from genome assembly GCA_047637695.1 of Aquamicrobium sp. Lineage (GTDB taxonomy): Bacteria > Pseudomonadota > Alphaproteobacteria > Rhizobiales > Rhizobiaceae > Aerobium. The sequence continues at coordinate 16,358 of JBLJBS010000091.1, forward strand.
TGAACTTGGCCTCGAGCCGCTCGATCGGCATGCGGAAGCCGAGCACGTTGGGCAGCCGCCGCTTCATGCCGCCGGGGCCGAGCTCCTTAAGATGCCAGCGATCGTCGCGGCCCCGCTCCAGATGTTCGACGCAGTCGCGGATATGCCGCGCCGTCTCGCGCACGTCCAGAACCTGCGGCCGGCCATGGCAGTGGACGGTGGCGAAGTTCCATGTCGGCGCGTTGTCGCGGTCGGTGTTCTCGCGCTCGGCGCGGCGCGGATACCACGACGAAGAGATGTAGCCATGGTCGCCGATGAAGATCGCCACCGTCGGCAGGCCCTGGCCGATCAGCTTGCAATGCGCGTTGGAGGCGGCCAGATGTGAGACCAGCGTGCCGTTGGCGGAACCGTCGCGCTCGAGCATGAAGATTGGATGCGACACCACTGGCCCGTCCGCTCCTGCCGTCACCAGCGTCCCGAACACGGCGCGTTCGATCAGCGCGAAGGCGGCTTGCGGATCGGTCGGCGTGAATTCCGGCTTGGTGTACATCTTGGGTCAGCCTTGAAGACGCCCCGCCAGCCAGCGGGCGGTGTCGGCGATCGCCCGGCGGCTGACCGCTGCCACCGACATCGCTTCGAGGAAGCCATGCGTCGTGCCGGGATAGACGATCGCCTCGACCGGCACGCCCGCGGCGCGCAGCGCGTCGGCCATCGCCACGTTCTCGTCATGCAGCGGGTCGATCTCGGTGATGGCGAGGAACGCCGGAGGCAGGCCGTCCAGCCGCGCCTTCAGCGGCCGCGCCAGCGGATTTTCGGCGGCACCGTCCTCCGGCAAATGCTGTCGCCAGAACAGCCGCATCTCGTCGCCCGACAGCGTGAACTCGCCGCCGCCGTAAAGGGCGATGGACGGTCGCGAGAAATCATCGTCATATCCGCCATAGTTCAGCACCAGGCCGCTCAGAAGACCGGCCTCTCCCTCGTCGCGCAGCTTGATGGCGGTGGCGACCGATATGTGTCCGCCGGCGGAATCGCCGCCCAGCGCCAGCCGCACCCCGTCGATGCCGACATCGCCGCCATGCGCCGCCAGCCACCGCACGACAGCGGCGGTCTCCTCGATTGCGCGCGGGAACTTCACCTCGGGCGACAGCGAATAGTCGACGCCGACCACGGCGATGCCGGCAGCGGCCGCATATTCGCGCATCAGGCGGTCGTGGGTGTCGAGGCTGAAGATCATCCAGCCGCCGCCATGGACATAGACCAGAGCAGGCAGCGGCCCCTCGACCGAAGGGCGATACACCCGGACACGCACGCCATCCTGCCCGAACGGCACGGCGTATTCGCGCGTATCCGCCATGACCGGACCGCCTCGCGTCCACGGCGCGCGCACATCCTCGGCCACCGCGCGGGCTTCGGCGGGCGACAGCGTCTCGAAGGCCGGATGCCGGGCATAGCCGGCGGCGATGCCGTCGATGAAGAGAAGGAGTTCCGGATCGATCGTCGGTTTGGTCATGAAACCTCCCTTCGCGGCCGGCTCGTCACGCCGCGTATGGCCGCAACAACATCAGGCCGCGCCGATCCGCAGCAGATCGTGCAGATGGACGACGCCGACCGGCCTGTTGTCCTCCACCACCATCACGACGGTGATGGCCGAGGCGTTGACGAGAGCGAGCACCGCCGCCACCAGCATGTCGGCTGAAACCGTCTTGGGCTGGCGGGTCATCACCTCGTCGACGGTCTTCGACAGGAGATCGTCGCCCATATGGCGGCGCAAGTCGCCATCGGTGATGATGCCCTGGAGCGATCCGTCATGCGAGACGATGGCGACGCATCCGAAGCCCTTGCGCGAGATTTCCAGCACCGCGTCGCGCATGCTGGCGCCTGACGGCACCAGCGGCAGCCTGTCGCCGGCATGCATGATCTCGCCGATCTTGGTCAGGCTGGCGCCCAGCTTTCCGCCGGGGTGGAAGGTCCGGAACTGGTCGGGGGTGAAGCCGCGTGCCTCGAGAAGCGCCACCGCCAGCGCGTCGCCGACGACCAGTTGCAGCATGGTCGAGGTGGTCGGCGCGAGGCCGTGCGGGCAGGCTTCGGCCGCCTTGGGCAGGCCGATGACCACGTTCGCCTCCCGCCCCAGCGTCGAATCGAGGCCGGACGTGATGGCGATCAGCGGTATCGAGAAACGGCGCGCATAGGCGACGATGCTTTTCAGTTCCGCCGTCTCGCCCGACCATGAAATGGCGAGGATGGCGTCGTCGGGCGCGATCATGCCGAGATCGCCATGATTGGCTTCGGCCGAGTGGACGAAGAAGGCCGGGGTGCCGGTCGAGGCAAGCGTGGCGGCGATCTTCGAGCCGATATGGCCGCTCTTGCCGACGCCGGTGACGATGACGCGGCCTTTGATCCGGCTGACGACATCTACGGCGGCGGCAAAAGGCGCGGCCAGCCCGTTTTCCAGCGCGGCCGCCAGCGCCGCCAGCCCGCTGGCTTCCGTGGTGACGGTGCGAAGCGCCGAAGCGGCGGCGGCGTTTCGGTCGACGGGGGTCGGGATCGCTTTTCGTGACATGGGCAAGCGATTATCGCTTTGCCCGCTCCTTGTCCATTGCGTGCTGCCATTCCACGCCGCTCGCGACTGCGGGAAACGATCCGTTAACCAAGCCCGTTTACGGTTCGGTAAACATCGCACCTGCGTGCGCATTTTATCGGGCGACCATGACTTCAAACCGGCCGGGACCAACGAGCTATCTGACGGCGTTGAGCGCGCTGGCGCTGGCTGCCGCGTGGCTCGGCGCGACCCAGACACAGGCGCAGGCCCAGGCGCAGGAAGTTCCCGGCCTGCGCGGGCCGGTGGCGACGCAACAGGCCGAAGACCTGGCAACGGGCGCCGCGCCGGAAGAGGCCGATGCGGCGATTGCCGCTCCCGCACCGGTCGAGGAGCCGCTCGACATCCGGGCCGTCCGCGCCGCGCCGCTCAACCAGCGCATCGGCGCGATGCAGGGTCGGCCACGCCCGCCCGAGGGCGGCCCCTACGCCCCGCTCGGCATCAGGGCCGGCACCTTCGTCCTGCGGCCGAGCCTCGAACAGGGCATCGGCTGGACCTCCAACGCCGCCAGCGCGGCAGGCGGCCGCTCGTCGACCTTCTCGGAAACCACCTTGCGGCTCGATGCCCAGTCCGACTGGTCGCGCCATCGCGCCGCCTTCGCAATCGACGGCAATTATCGCCGCTCGCTTTCCGGCGACAGGATCGACGAACTGACCGGCGGCGCCACCGGGCGGATCGATTTCGATCTCGCCCACGAGCTGTCGGCATTCGTCGCCGCCGGCTACCGCACCAATCCCGAATCGGCTTCGACCCCGGGAACGGTGCTCGGCACCGTCGACCGGCCGCTGCGCCATACGCTCGACGCCAGCGCCGGCATCGCCAAGGACGCCGGGCCGCTGCGCTTCGCCCTGACCGGCGCGCTGGCGCGGCAGCTCTATGACGACGCGACGCTCACCGATGGCACGGTCGTCTCGCAGGACGAGCGCGATTCGACGCTGGCGACCGCGACGCTGCGCGCCGGCTATGCCGTTTCTCCGGCGCTCGCGCCGTTCGTCGAAGCCGAGATCGGCCGCCGGGTCTACGATCACGAGTTCGACAGTTCCGGCTATGCCCGCTCGGCCGATCGCTACGCCTTGCGCGGCGGCGTCGAGCTCGATCTCGGCGAGAAGCTGAACGGCGAGATCGCAGTGGGCTGGCTGACAGAAAGACCGGACGATTCGCGCCTCGGCAACGTTTCCGGCCTGTCGCTGTCGGGCAATCTGGCCTGGTCGCCCGTGCGCGGCACCATTGTCGAACTCAACGCGGCCACCGCCGTCGAGGGCGCGACGACGCCGGGCGACAGCGGCTCGCTGCTCTATGCCGGCAGTCTGGCGGTCCAGCGCGAACTGCGCGCCAACCTGACCGGACGGGCAATGGCCGGTCTCGACTGGCGCGACTATTCCGGCGGCGGCAACGATCTCGTCATGCGCGGCGAGGCGAGCCTGACCTGGTGGATGAACCGCTATGCCGGCGTCACCGCCCGCGTCAGCCACGAGATGCAGGAAAGCACGCTGCCCGGCCGCGACTGGGACGCGACCGGGATGTGGCTGGGCATGACATTCCAGCGCTGACCAAAGCATGCCGCCCGGAAGCGGGAACCGGTTTCGGGACAACCACATGCGTCAAAACAAGAGCTTAAAGCGTACGGAGCGGATCTGACAGATCGCGGCATGCTCTAAGCGCCGGCCGGTGGCTACCTGTTGCTTCCGGCCAGCTTCGACATCACGCCTTCCACGACCTCGCGCAAGTCCGGCCTCCTGAGAGCGAAGGCGAGATTGGCCTCGACGAAGCCTTCGGGCGAGCCGCAATCATAGGTGTCGCCGCGATAGTGGAAGCCGAACATCTTCTGGCTTTCGCCCAGCCGGATCATCGCGTCGGTCAGCTGGATCTCGCCGCCCGCGCCGCGCTCCTGCGTTTCGAGGATGTCGAAGATTTCCGGCTGAAGGATGTAGCGGCCATTGATGTAGAAATTCGACGGCGCCGTGCCCTTGGCCGGCTTCTCGACCATCGCGGTGATCTCGAAACCTTCGCCGACATCGGCGCCCTTGGCGACGATGCCGTATTTGTGCGCCTCGGCCGGGTCGCATTCCTGAACCGCGACGATGTTGCCGCCGCTCGTTCCATAGAGATCGACCATGCCCTTCATGCAGCTTTCCTGCGAATGCATGATCATGTCGGGAAGCAGCAGCGCGAAAGGTTCGTCGCCGATCAGTTCGCGCGCGCACCAGACCGCATGGCCGAGGCCGAGCGGCTCCTGCTGGCGGGTGAAGCTAGTCTGCCCGGGGGCAGGCTGGAGGGCGCGCAGCCGCTGCAGCTGGTCGGTCTTGCCGCGCTGTTCCAGCGTGTCGTAAAGTTCGAACTGGATGTCGAAATGATCCTCGATCACGGCCTTGTTGCGGCCGGTGACGAAGATGAAGTGCTCGATGCCGGCCTCGCGCGCCTCGTCGACGACATACTGGATCACCGGCCTGTCGACGACCGTCAGCATTTCCTTCGGGATCGCCTTGGTGGCGGGCAGGAAGCGGGTGCCGAGGCCAGCGACGGGAAAGACGGCCTTTCTGACTTTACGCATCTCTATCGGGGTCTCACGAGTTTGAGGCTGTTCGGCCCGACATTTTCATGCCGAGATTGACGAATAGCGAATCGGTACGATCACAACGGGTGGATAGGGCTTGAATTCACCAGCTTTCGGGCGACGACGCTCAGTATGGTAAACCAAATCCTAACTCCCATGGCCGATGAATGGTTCCCTGTGCGCATGCAAAAGGAGACATCCATGACCGCTTCCGGCTCGCGCTTATCCTCGCTCTTACGCGTGGCGGGGCTTGCGCTCGCTCTCGCCCTGCCGGCCGGCACGGCCCTCGCCGATGCAGGCTTCCAGAAATGGGTCGCCGGCTTCCGCTCGACCGCGACGCAAAGCGGCATCAGCCGCGCCACCTACGACCGCGCCTTTCGCGGCGTTAACGCGCCCGACCCGGAAGTGCTGGAGAAAGCCCGCTACCAGCCCGAGTTTACCGCCCCGGTTTGGGACTATTTCGACAACCGCGTCAACGAAGGCACCATCCGCACCGGCCGCGAGATGGCGCGGCAGTGGAAGCCATGGCTCGACCGGATCGAAAGCGCCTATGGCGTCGACCGCCATATCCTGCTCGCGATCTGGTCGATGGAATCGAGCTATGGCGAGGTGCTGAAGAACGACAAGGTGATGCGCAGCGTCATCCGTTCGCTGGCCACCCTCGCCTACGCAGACCAGCGGCGGCAGAAATTCGCCCGCCAGCAGCTGATCGCGGCGATGAAGATCCTGCAAAGCGGCGACATCGACGAAAGCCACCTCAAGGGATCATGGGCCGGCGCGATGGGCCACACCCAGTTCATCCCCACGAGCTATCTTGCCTATGCGGTGGATGCCGACGGCAATGGCAGGCGCGACATCTGGAACTCGGTTCCCGACGCGCTGGCCACCGCCGCCAATCTGTTGCGCAAGAACGGCTGGCAGACCGGCAAATCATGGGGATACGAGGTCACGCTGCCGGTCGGCCGAAAGTTTCCCGGCGGGTCGATGTCGCTGACGAAATGGAACGGGATCGGCGTCAAGCGTGCGCGCGGCAAGCCCTATCCCTCGCCCGGCGACAGCGCCGAACTCAAGGTTCTCGACGGACGCGAAGGCCCGGCCTTCCTGATGATCAAGAATTTCCGTGCCCTGAAGGCCTACAACAATTCCGATCGCTATGCGCTCGCCGTCGGGCTGCTCGCCGACGAGATCGCCGGTTATGGCGGGCTGGTGCAGGACTGGAACCGGCCGTTTACACGGCTTTCCTTTGCCGAAACCCAGGAATTGCAGAAGCGGCTTTCCTCCCACGGCTATTATGACGGCGAGATCGACGGCAAGATCGGCACGGGTTCCCGCGCCGCGATCAAGGCGCTACAACAGCGCCTCGGCATGTCGCAGGACGGCCATCCGAGCAAGGAACTGCTGCTGAAGCTGCGGGGACAGTAACGACCGGTGACGGAGCGGGCATGAAGGCATCGGCGACGCCTCCTTTCGCACATTTCGCACGCATCGCCTGCGTCGCGATGGCGCTCGTTCTTTGCCTGCCCTCGCCCGGAAGCGGCTTCGGGCCGGCCGGAGCTCAGGCGCAGGAAGCGGGCGAACGCCGCGGCGGCGGGCTGCTGCGTTTCCTGTTCCCGCGTCGGGAGAAGCAGGACCGCGCAGCACCGCCCGAAACCACGGCGCCGCGCCGCGCGGCACCGCGCCGCACCGCTCCGGCGCAGCCCGCGGTCCCGGCCGTGGAGAAGGCGGAGAACGCCCGCCGGGTTCTGGTGATCGGCGACTTCCTTGCCGGCGGCCTCGCCGACGGCCTCGCCACGGCATACAGCGAAAACGCCAATGTCCAGGTCATAGGCCGCTCCAACGGCTCGTCGGGCCTCGTCCGCGACGATCACTACGACTGGCCGGCGAACATCGCATCGGTCATCGATGCCGAGAACCCGGCCGCCGTGATCGTCATGCTCGGCTCCAACGACCGCCAGCAGATGCGGGTCGGGGAGACGCGGGAATCGCCGCGCAGCGAAGCCTGGAACGCAGAATATGAGCGGCGGGCCACCGCACTCGTCAAGGCGATCCGGGGCAAGAACCTGCCGCTGCTCTGGATCGGCAACCTGCCGTTCAAGTCGCCGGCGATGTCGTCGGACATGATTGCCTTCAACGACGTCTACCGCCGCATCGTCACGGACGCCGGCGGCGAATTCATCGACGTCTGGGACGGTTTCGTCGACGAAGGCGGCAATTTCGTCGCCAACGGCCCCGACATGAACGGCCAGCCGGCGCAGCTGCGCGCCGAGGACGGCATTAACGTCACGCGGGCGGGCCGCCGCAAGATCGCCTTCTATGTCGAGAAGCCGCTGGCGCGCCTTCTCGACCTGAAGGGCGAAGGCATTCCCGCCGCGCTCGCGCCCGATGCCGGCGTGCTTCCCGGCCTCGACAGCGCTCCGGCGGAGATCGACCGCACCCCGCCGCTCGCCATCGACGACATCGGCGCGGAACCGGGTTCGGCCCTGCTCGGCGCCGTCATCGCGCCGCGGGAGGGCGAGGCCGCCACGCCGGGCGAAAAGCTGGCGCGCGAGGGCATTGCCCCGGAAGCGAAGCCCGGCCGCGCCGACGACTTCATCGCCCGCCGGCCCGACGTCGTGGTGCCCGCATCGGCCGCAACCGGGCCGGAAACCACCGGCGCGGTCAATCCTTAGAGAAATTTCAGCAAAAGTGCGAAGCGGTTTTGCGTCCGGAATTACGTAAAAACAAAGAGATAGAGCAATTCCAGCAAAAGTGCGAAGCAGCTTTCCTGTAAAGCTCTATCGCGGCAGCAGCGTCTCGCCCATCAGGTGCTTGTCGATGGCATGCGCTGCCTGCCGTCCCTCGCGGATCGCCCAGACGACGAGCGACTGGCCGCGCCGCACGTCGCCGGCCGCGAACAGCCGTTCCACGCTGGTGGCGTAGTTGCGGTCATTGGCGACGACATTGGTCGAGCGGCGGGAATCGGTTGCGAGCGCCAGCCTGCCTTCGAGTTCGCGGACCAGGCCATCCTCGCGCGGGCCGGCAAAGCCGATGGCGATGAAGGCGAGATCGGCGCGGATGACGAATTCGGTTCCGGGGACCGGCTTGCGCCGATCGTCGACCTCGCAGCACTTGACGCCGGTCAGCACGCCATCCTCGTCACCGACGAATTCGAGCGTCGCCACCCGAAATTCACGCTCGGCGCCTTCGGCCTGGCTGGTCGAGACCCGCATCTTGGTCGCCCAGTAGGGCCAGACGGTCAGCTTGTCTTCCTTTTCCGGCGGGCGCGGACGGATGTCGAGCTGGGTGACGCGAACCGCCCCCTGCCGGAACGCGGTGCCGACGCAGTCGGATGCGGTATCGCCGCCGCCGACGACGACGACATGCTTGCCGCCGGCAAGAATCGGCTCGGACGCCCAGGCGACCGACTGGATGGCCTCGCCGCTGACCCGGCGGTTCTGCTGGACGAGATAGGGCATCGCGTCGTGGACGCCGGCGAGATCGACGCCGGGGATGCCGGCCGGACGCGGCGTCTCAGAGCCGCCGCAATAGAGCACCGCGTCATATTCCGCGAGCAGTTCGGCGACAGGCTTGTCGACGCCGACATTGACCCCGCAAAGGAAGGTGACGCCCTCGCCTTCCATCTGGCGGATGCGGGCGTCGATGTACTTCTTCTCGATCTTGAAGTCGGGGATGCCGTAGCGCATCAGCCCGCCGGGCTTCGATTCGCGTTCATAGAGATCGACCGCGTGACCGGCACGGCCGAGCTGCTGGGCTGCGGCCATGCCGGCGGGACCGGATCCGATGATAGCAACCCGCTTGCCGGTCGCGATTGCGGCCGGCTGCGGCGTCAAATATCCGGTCTCATAGGCCTTGTCGGCGATGGCCTGCTCCACCGTCTTGATGGCGACGGGGATGTCCTCGAGGTTCAGGGTGCAGGCTTCCTCGCACGGCGCTGGGCAGATGCGCCCGGTCCAGTCGGGGAAGTTGTTGGTCGAATGCAGGTTGCGGATCGCGGCTTCCCAGTCGCCGTTATAGACCAGATCGTTCCAGTCGGGGATCTGGTTGTGGACCGGGCATCCCGTCGGCCCATGGCAATAGGGCACGCCGCAATCCATGCAGCGCGCCGCCTGCTTCTCCACTTCCTTGTCCGACATCGGGAGGGTGAACTCCCGGAAATGGCGGATGCGATCCGACGCCGGCTGGTACTTGTGCACCTGCCTGTCGATTTCGAGAAATCCTGTCACCTTGCCCATCGGTCAAATTCCCGGACTTTCCGTTCGACCGGCCCGGCGCTTTCGCCGGCACGCGGTCGTGCGTAGTGTCAATCGAACCCGGAGCCCTGCTCCGGCATGGCGGGCCGCATGTTGGCGGCCCCTCGATCAGCGCGGACGCGCGCCGGGTTTCAGCGAAGGCGGCACGCCCATCGGGAAGATAGCCAGCAGGATGGTAAGCCGGATCATGCCGCGGCCGCTCCCTTGCGCATGCGCTCCATGTCTTCCAGCGCGCGGCGATATTCGACCGGCATCACCTTCCTGAATTTCGGCCGATAGTCGGCCCAGTTCTCGAGGATGGTGCGCGCGCGCGCCGACCCGGTATAATGCAGGTGGTTGGACACGAGCTGGAAAAGCCGCTCCTCGTCATGGCTGGTCATGTCGCCCGAGACGTCGACGCGGCCCATATGGGCGATGTCGCCGCCATGATGGTGCAGCTTCTCCATCATATCGTCTTCTTCAGGCACCGGCTCCAGCTCGACCATCGCCATGTTGCAGCGGGCGGCGAAATCGCCATCCTCGTCGAGCACATAGGCGACGCCGCCCGACATGCCGGCCGCGAAGTTGCGACCCGTCCGGCCGAGCACGACGACCAAACCGCCGGTCATGTATTCGCAGCCATGGTCGCCGACACCCTCGACCACCGCGACCGCGCCGGAATTGCGCACTGCGAAGCGTTCTCCGGCAACGCCGGAGAGATAGCATTCGCCCTGAATGGCTCCGTAGAGCACGGTGTTGCCGGCAATGATCGAGTCTTCCGGCACGATCTTCGCATCTTCCGGCGGGCGGATGACGATGCGGCCGCCGGAAAGGCCCTTGCCGACATAGTCGTTGCCGTCGCCGATCAGCTCGAACGAGATGCCGCGGGCAAGGAAGGCGCCGAAAGACTGGCCGGCCGTGCCGGTCAGCTTCACCGAAATGGTGTCGTCGCGCAGGCCCTTGTGGCCGAAGCGCTTCGCCACCTCGCCGGACAGCATCGCGCCGGCCGAGCGGTCGACATTGCGGATCGGAACCTCGATCCCGACCTTCTGCCGCGCCTCCAGCGCCGGTCGCGCCTGCTCGATCAGCGTGCGGTCGAGCACGTCGTCGATCGGATGCTCCTGAAGCCGCGTGTGCAGCGTCTCCTCGCGCGGCGCGTCGGGCTTGTGGAAGATGCGCGAGAAGTCGAGGCCCCTCGCCTTCCAGTGGTCGATCATGGTTTGCTTTTCGAGCAGGCCGGTCTCGCCGACGATCTCGTCGAGGCTGCGATAGCCCATGGCGGCGAGCAGCTCGCGCACCTCCTCGGCCACGTAGAAGAAGAAGTTGACGACATGCTCGGGCGCGCCCTTGAAGCGCTTGCGCAGCACCGGATCCTGCGTCGCCACGCCGACCGGGCAGGTGTTCAGATGACACTTCCTCATCATCACGCAACCGGCGGCGATCAGCGGCGCGGTGGCGAAGCCGAATTCGTCGGCCCCGAGCAGCGCCCCGATGACGACGTCGCGGCCGGTGCGCAGGCCGCCATCGACCTGCAGCGCGATGCGCGAGCGCAACCCGTTCAGCACCAATGTCTGCTGCGTCTCGGCCAGGCCGATCTCCCACGGCGAACCGGCATGCTTGAGCGAGGTCAGCGGCGAGGCGCCCGTGCCGCCGTCATAGCCGGCGATGGTGATGTGGTCGGCCCGCGCCTTGGCGACGCCGGCCGCCACCGTGCCGACGCCGACCTCGGAGACGAGCTTGAC
>JBLJBS010000092.1:0-2452 GCA_047637695.1 Aquamicrobium sp.
CGATGCGCGCCTGAACCAGCCCGTCGCGGAACTGGTTGATGTAGAGGATGCCGACCACCGTCATGCACAGGGCGGCGAGGTTCAGCACCACGATGCGGCGGGTGAGGCTGGAGAAGACGTGGTTGCCGAGAAAGCGGCGGACGGTGACGAAAAGCCTGAGCAGCGGGCGCAGAACGCCCGCGCCGGCTGACGGCGCCACGGCCTTGTCGCTTCTGGTTTCGGACGCCATGCGCTTCCCCGGCGTTCTCCCTCGAAGGGGCTCCCTCGGGCGGGATCAAGGAAAAGTGCGGGGCGGTTTTTTCGCCCCTGCCCCGCTTTATCGCCTGGAACGGGTCGCGTCGATCAAATCGTCGCGATCCGGGCGGTCAAGCCTCGCGGAAGCGGTATCCTACGCCATAAAGCGTCTCGATCATGTCGAAATCGTCGTCGACCGCCTTGAACTTCTTGCGCAGCCGCTTGATGTGGCTGTCGATGGTGCGGTCGTCGACATAGACCTGCTCGTCATAGGCCGAATCCATCAGCGCGTCGCGGCTCTTGACCACGCCGGGGCGCTGGGCCAGCGAATGCAGGATCAGGAACTCGGTCACCGTCAGCACCACCGGCTCGCCCTTCCAGGTGCAGGTGTGGCGCTCCTGGTCCATGACCAGCTGGCCGCGCTCCAGCGAGCGCGCCTGCTGGCCGCCGGGCTTGGCGCCGGCCTCGCGCGCATTGGCGCGGCGCAGCACCGCGCGCACCCGTTCCACCAGCAGCCGCTGCGAGAACGGCTTCTTGATGAAATCGTCGGCGCCCATCTTCAGGCCGAACAGCTCGTCGATCTCGTCGTCCTTGGAGGTGAGGAAGATCACCGGCATGTCGCTCTTCTGGCGCAGCCGGCGCAACAGCTCCATGCCGTCCATGCGCGGCATCTTGATGTCGAAGATGGCGAGGTTGGGCGGCCGCGCCGCCAGCCCTTCCAGCGCGGAAGCGCCGTCGGTGTAGGTCTCGACCCGATAGCCTTCCGATTCCAGCGCGATCGAAACGGACGTCAGGATGTTGCGGTCGTCATCGACCAGCGCAATCGTTGCCATGTCAAACGGCTCCCTCATAAGCGGGCGTCCCTTCCTGCTTCCGGAAGAGGCCATAAGCGGACAAATTGGGTACAAATTGTGGCACGCGGTCCTTCCCGTCTCCTGTCCGGTTTTACGGCGCGCCCGGCGCCTTTCGCGCCGGGCCGGCCCGCGGCACACCCTTTTGCCACCCGACGTCGCCCACTGTGCTTGAGGATATGAACAGTTACAACCGATTTAAACCCGGCAAAAAAAGTTTAAATCGATTAATGATTTGAAATCAATGGACTTTTCTGTTTCTGCACCTGTCACCTTCGACGAAGGGGCCGTTGCGGCCCGGCCCGGCGGGGGCGAGACATCAAATTTCGGCTCCGGCGTGGTGGTGAGGAATGAACGAGATCGGCCTGCGTAACGCAAAGAACGGCATCGAAACCGATGGTCTGAAAACGACCGGCACGGTCCACTACAATTTCGGCGCGGCCGAGCTGGTCGAGCACGCGGTGCGCCGCGACGAGGCGCGGCTGACCGCGCACGGGGCGCTGGTGGCGACCACGGGCCAGCACACCGGCCGCTCGCCCAAGGACAAGTTCGTGGTGCGCGACGCCTCGACCGAGGCCAAGGTATGGTGGGACAATAACAAGCCGATGACAGCGGAGCAGTTCTCGGCTCTCCATGACGATTTCCTCGCCCAGGCCGCGGGGCTCGATCTCTACGTCCAGGACCTGGTCGGCGGCGCCGACGAGGCCAACAGCCTGCCGGTGCGCGTCGTCACCGAATATGCCTGGCACTCGCTGTTCATCCGCAACCTGCTGATCCGTCCTGCGCGCGAGGCGCTTTCCTCGTTCCGGCACAGGCTGACGATCATCGACCTGCCGTCGTTCCGCGCCGACCCCGCGCGCCACGGCACCCGCACCGACACGGTGATCGCCATCGATTTCCAGCGCATGGTGGTTCTGATCGGCGGCTCGGCCTATGCCGGCGAGATGAAGAAGTCGGTCTTCACCATCCTCAACTATTTGCTGCCCGAGCGCGGCGTGATGCCGATGCACTGCTCGGCCAATGTCGGGTCGGCCAACAATGGATCGGGGGGCGACGCGGCGGTGTTCTTCGGCCTGTCGGGCACCGGCAAGACCACGCTGTCGGCCGATCCCTCCCGCACGCTGATCGGCGACGACGAGCATGGCTGGGGCGAGAACGGCATCTTCAACTTCGAGGGCGGCTGCTACGCCAAGACCATCCGGCTGTCGGCCGAGGCCGAACCGGAGATCTTCGCCACCACGCGCCGCTTCGGCACCGTGCTGGAGAACGTCGTCCTCGACGACGCCCGCGTGCCGGATTTCGACGACGGCTCGCTCACCGAGAACACGCGCTGCGCCTATCCGCTCGACTTCATCCCCAACGCCTCG
>JBLJBS010000093.1:0-27999 GCA_047637695.1 Aquamicrobium sp.
CGACATCGGCAAGCAGGAAGGGGCGCAGGTGCTGACCGGCGGCGAGCGCAACACGCTGCCCGGCGATCTTGCCGGCGGCTATTACGTCAAGCCGACGGTGTTCAAAGGCACCAACAAGATGCGTATCTTCCAGGAGGAAATCTTCGGTCCGGTGGTGTCGGTGACGACGTTCAAGGACGATGCCGAGGCGCTGTCGATCGCCAACGACACGCTCTACGGCCTCGGCGCCGGCGTCTGGACGCGTGACGGCAACCGCGCCTATCGCTTCGGCCGCGCCATCCAGGCCGGGCGGGTGTGGACCAACTGCTACCACGCCTATCCGGCGCATGCGGCCTTCGGCGGCTACAAGCAGTCGGGCATCGGCCGCGAGAACCACAAGATGATGCTCGACCACTACCAGCAGACCAAGAACATGCTGGTCTCCTACAGCCCGAAGAAACTCGGGTTCTTCTGATCCTCCCGGCGCGGGGCGGCGCGGCCGCGTACAAGGAGACATCGAATGACCGAAAACCGGATTCCCCTTTTCGGTCCGATGCTCCGGCTGCGCCGCCCCGTGTTGCTGTCATCAAGGAGGCTGCCATGAGGCTGTCATGACCGGGGAAAAGGTCTCGCTCGGCAAGGTTTCGGCAACGCCGGAAGCGGTCGAGCTGCTCGCGGAGATCATCGCCGACCACGGCCCGGTGCTGATCCACCAGTCGGGCGGCTGCTGCGACGGCTCGTCGCCGATGTGCTATCCGCGTGGCGATTTCATCGTCGGCGACCGCGACGTGCTGCTCGGAACCATCGGCGACACGCCGGTCTATATTTCCGAATCCCAGTACGAAGCGTGGAAGCACACGGACCTGACGATCGATGTGGTGCCGGGGCGCGGCGGCATGTTCTCCCTCGACAACGGCCGCGAGAAACGGTTCCTGACCCGCTCGACCGTCTGCGCGGTGCCGGGGATTTAGAAGAACGCCGGCCGAGAAAACGAAAACGGCCCGCCATCGAAGGGAGGCGGGCCGTTTTATTTCGCCGATCCGCCGGGAGATGCCCCGGCGCACCGCGTTTGCCTTATGCGCTCAGAACTTCATCCTGAGCGAGACCTCGATGCTGCGGCCGATCCCGGGAATCTCCTCGAAGGAAGTGCGATATTCCTTGTCGAGGATGTTGTTGATGCCGACGGCATAGCGGAACTTGTCGTCTTCGCCGAACGAGCCGCCGAAGGCGAAGTTCAAGGTGCCGTAGCCCGGCAGGCTGTCGGTCTCGAGAAGCCCGCTCGTGCTGTTGCGCGAGGTCAGCTTGACGCCGCTCGATGCGCGCACGAACAGATCGGCCCAGGCATTGTGATTGGCGACCTCGCCGTCCCAGCGCAGGCCGAGACGGCCGGAAAGCGCGGGCGTGTTGCTGTTGTAGGTCGACCATGCCGCCACGGCATCGACGAAATCGAGCTTGCGCCGCATCCAGGTGCCGGTGACGTAGGGCGTGAAGGCGGTGCCGGGAATGGCGTACTCGGCGGCAAGCTCGAGGCCGTAGGTCGTGGCCTCGTCGGCATTGATGTAGATGTAGTCGCTGGCTCCGGCCGTACCGGGGCAGCCGGCGGTCGATGCGCAGGGCGCGCTGGTGATGTAGTCCTTCGCTGTGGTGTAGAAGGCCGCCGCGTCGAGGACGATGCCGCCGGCATTGTAGCGCGCGCCGATCTCGACATTGCGCGAGGTCTCGGATTCGAGGTTCGGATTGCCGTAGGTCAGCGAGCCGCGGCCGGCGGTGGTGTCGGTGAACAGCTGGAGCAGCGTCGGCGTGATGTAGCCTTCGGAATAGAGCGCGCGCAGCGTCGTGTCGTCGATACCGGTATAGGTCAGGCCGGCAGACGTCACCAGCCTGCCTTCGCTGCTGTTCGGATGGGTGCCGACGGCGACCGAGTTCTCCTCCGAATAGTCGTGCTCGGTGCGGGTGTAGTAGTAGCGCGCGCCAGTGGTCAGCTTGAAATTGTCGGCGAACGACCACTCGTTCTGGGCGAAGGCCGACACGGTATTGATCGAGGCGTCGTCGAAGCCGGTCGAGGTCGAGATGATCGGCGGCGCCGCGCCGATCTTCGTCGATGTGGCGGAGGTCTTCGCCGTCTTCAGATTGTCGGTCAGATACTGAAGGCCGACGATGGTGTAGTGATCGGGATGGAATTGCAGGTCGACCTGCGCCGTGCCGCCATAGTTGACGTTGCGGTCGTCGGAGGTCGAGGTCACACCGACCTGCATCCGGGGCGTCGGCTGCATCACCACCCGGTTCTCGAACAGGCGGTCGACGGTCTGGTAGTAGGTATCGAGATGGACCTTGCGCACGACGTCGCTGATGTCGGTGCCGTCGTAATAGAGGCCGACCTTGCGCAGGTCACGCTGCGGCAGGTCGATGTTGAAGTCGACGATCGGGAAGGACAGCGACGACGGGTCGATCCAGTTCTCGGTGGAGAGCCGGTGCTGCTCGGCCTTCAGCGCGATGTAGTGGTTGCCGGCATCACCGAAAGTGTAGCCGAGATGGGCCGAGATGTTGTCGTTGTCGAAGGAGGTGCCGTCGAGGCGGCCCGTCGCGCTGTACTGGCCCTTGGGAACGCGGCGATCGCCGTGGTCATCGAGGCTGCCGGAAAAGCGGTAGTCGAAATTGTCGACCGTGCCGGAAACCGCGCCCCAGCCCTTCCAGCCTGCGGTGCCGGAATCGTAGCTGCCGCCGATCTCGACCTGCACCGGCTTGTCGGCGCCGCGCTTGGTGATGATGTTGATGACGCCGCCGATGGCCTTGGCGCCATGCAGCACCGAGGCCGGGCCGCGCACCACCTCGATCCGCTCGATATTGGCCGGGTCGACCAGGATCGGCGTGCCGTAGGTCGAGTGGTCGGTGATTTCCTGCCCGTCGACCAGGATGGTGACGCGACGCGAGGATTCGCCGCGGATCGAAAGCCGCTTCATGCCCGGCGCCGAGGAATCGACCACCTGGACGCCCGGAACGTCGCGCAGCATCTCGGCGATGCTTTCCGGCGCCTTGCGCTCCATCTGCTCCTCATCGACCACGGTGACCGACGCCGGGTTCTCCTGAACCGAGGTCGCGGTGCGGGTGCCGACCACGGTGATGGTGTCGAGCCAGGTGACGCCATCCTGAGTCTGGGCCTGAGTCTGGGCCTGAGTCTGGGCATGGGCCGACATATGGGCGGCGTCGACGGCGATCGCGGCGGATGACAGCAGCAGCGCCGCCGCCGTGGTCCTGAAAATGGTCCGGCCGGAAGGCCTGAGCATCTCCCGGTTGAATATGGTGGTTTCTCTATACATGGTCCCGTCTCTCCAGACTTGATGTGTCAGCGGGTCGCGGGGGTGTGCTGAGCCCGCGCCCGTATCGTTGTCGTTCCCGGCGTCACTCGACCTCGGATGCGAATTTCTGCGTCGAGGTGACGCACCAGCTTCCCGGCGCGGCGCTCTCCCGGCCGTCGCAGCTCGACACCTTCTCGACCGTGGCATGGGCATCGTCGAAGGAGACGATGTAGGACTGCCTTTCGGCGAACTCCTCCATGCCGTGGGCGAAGGGCTCGAACTCGGCGTCGGAGGCGCGGCAGACCATATGCTCGATCGGATAATCGCCCTTTTCGAGGATGGAGCGCACGACGGTGGCCCGGTCCTCGCATTCGGCCAGCGTGGCGATGTTGACGAAAGCGCCGGTGAGCTGGCCGTTGTCGGTAAGCGTCAGGATGATCATCAGGAAACCGAGCTTCATTTCATGGTGCCTTTGTTGTTCGGGGTGTTCATCTGGCTAGGGGAAATGGCTCGATGGGATTGATGGATTTCGCCTGGTCGGCATCGACGGCGGCGAAGGCGCGACCCTCCGTCGCGGGATCGCGCAGGGCGCGCAGGACAAGGTCGGCGACGTCGGCACGATGGATGAAGCCGTGCATCTGGGCGTCGTCGGAGAGGATGCCGCGGCCGGTCGCGGGCTCGGAACGCAGGCCGCCCGGCCGGATGAAGGTGGCGGAGGGGAGAATCCGCCTTGTGTGGTTCTCGGCCCGGGTCTTGGCGTCGACCGAGGCACCGAAGGCGGCGATGGCGCGCTCCGAACGATAGGGCGCCATCTCGCCGCAGCCGATCGAGGTGACGAGGACGAAGCGTCCGAGGCTGTCGCGCGCGGCCGCCTGCTCCGCGATGTTGATGTTGCCGTCCTCGTCGGCGAAGCGGCCGTCCTCGTGCCGCCCGCCGATGGTGGAGACGACGTCGAACTCGGCGCCCGCGCCGCCCTCCGCGGCAAGGTCGAGGGCGGCATCGATGTCATGCGCCGAGAAGGCGTCGCCGCGCGTGACGCGGACGCCGAGCGCTTCAAGCTCGCCTGCGTCGGCTTCCGGGCGCAGCATGGCGACCACGCCCGCCCCCTGCGCGCGCAGAAGCCGGGCAAGATGGAAGCCAACGCCTGTGCGCGCGCCGAAGATCACCGTTGCCGTCATCTCAGGCGGCTTTCGCCTTCGCGGTCAGCCTGGCTTTCAGCTGTTCGAAGCGCTCGACCTGATCGGGCTTCAGCGCGCGGTTCTCGTCGCGGCCGACGAAGACCTTGAACATCGAGCCGCCGGCGGCGTTGAAGAACTGGATCGAAACCGATTCCTTGCCCATGAACGGCCGGCGCAGGAACGAGATCGCGGCGCAGTTGCCGGCGCGCAGATGGCCGCCGATCGGGCTGTCGCCGTGCAGATTATAGAAGCCATGGCCGAGCTTGCCGGGCGGCACTTCGCCCTCAATCTCGAGGATGATGTCCGGCGTATGGGCGATGACGGTGACCTTGCCCCATGTGGTCAGGTCTTCCATCACCTCGACGAACAGTTCGCCCGGCACGGTCGCCCACATCTCCTGCGGCAGCAGCTCGACCACGGCCTGCAGCGACAGGCCATGCTGGCTGGCGGTCGATTCGAGGACGCCGCCGGGATTCTCGGCAAGCTCGCGGCGGATGGCGTCGAGGTCGGCGGGGGAATTGCTCATGAAAGCTCTCTCGTCTTTTGCGGATTGTGAAGGAAGGCGGGACGGGTTTGCGGCCCGCCCGTCGAAGGGGGCGTCGCGCCAGGACACAGGATGGAATCGAAGGCGAAGACCAGGTTCGAGTACCAGAACCGGCCGGCCGTTGTCAGGACCATCATGTCGCCCGAGATATCGACGAGGCCGGCCGTGCGCCACTGCTCGACGAGCGGCGAAAGCCGGCCGATGACGTCGCTGTCCCCGCTGCTCCCGATGCTGTCGGGAGCCAGTGCCGCGACGGCGGAAAGGTCGAGGCGACCCTTCTCGATGCCGGAGGTGATGGCGTTGCGCAGCGGCTGGAGGGAATCGCTGACGCGCATTCCCTCGATCGGTTTCCCGCCGGCGCGGATGCCGTCGGCATAGGTCTGGAGATCGGGCGCGACGGCATAGCTGTAGCGGCCGAGATTGCCGCCGCCGCCGGAGCCGTAGGCGAGGCAGTCGACCCCTTCCTTGATGCGCAGATTGTAGATGTTGCGTTCGTGCTGGGTCCGGCGCCAGTGGCTGTTGCTGATCTGCTCCCAGCTTTGCGCGCCGAGGAACTCCGCGCCGATGCGATACATGTTGCCGAGGTCGGCCAGCGTCGGGGCGTTGGGGAACTTGCCGGCGCTGGCGGCGCGGTGAAGCGGCGTGCCGGGAATGAGGTTCAGGCCGTAGAGATCGACGCCGTCGGGGGCGATCGCCGCAGCGATCGCCAGATCCTCACGCCACACCGCCTCCGTCTGCCCGGGCAGGCCGAACAGGAGGTCGATGACGATGGCGGCGCGATCACGGTCGCGCAGCGCCTCGATGAAGGCGATGGCCTCTTCCTTGCTGGCGCGGCGGCCCTGGCGACGGCGAACCGCCGTGTCGAAGCTCTGCACGCCGATCGAGATGCGGTTGGCGCCGGCCTCGAGGCAGGCATCGACCTTTTCGGCATCGAAATGGATGATGCGGCCCTCGATGGTGATTTCGCAATCGGGCGCGAGCGGCAGCGAGCGGCGGATAGCGGCGAGCAGCCGCGACAGCTCGTCGGCAGACAGCGCGCTCGGCGTGCCGCCGCCGAGATAGACGGCGTCGATGGCCTGCGCCCGGACCGCAGGCGCCGAAGCCTCGCGCTCGATCTCGGCGATCAGCAGGTCGGTATAGGCGGTTGCCGCCTGCGGCGTATAGGCGTTGCGATAGAAGCCGCAGAACAGGCAGTGGTTGGCGCAGAAGGGGACGTGGAAATAGGCGAGGCGCGGGCCTTCGCGCCGGTGGTCGCGGGCAAGCTCGGCCCATTTCGCCCCGACCTCTTCCTGCGGCAGCGGCTTGCGGCTGCGCCACGGCATCACCGCTCGGCGCGCCGGAAACGCCTCGCGGACCGGGTCGCCGCCCAGGCGGGCAAAATGCGGCTTAAGGTCTTCCGCCGTCATTGCCGTCCCTTCTTCATCCCTGACATCGCAATGCAATCGCGTCGTCATGCCTGCAACCAAACGCATGCGCACGACCGGCTCTGGTCCGGTCGGCGACGTAACGCCACTCAAGACGCTTCGAGAGGCGGTTTCTTTGCGCTAGGTCAAATAGTGGATAAGAACAGTCCAGTTTTTAAGCAAGGGATTCGTCGGCTAAGTTCGTTGCCGCTAGGGAAGCGCAGCCGTCTTCCAGACGGGGCCGCATCCGGCACCCTCGACCCGGCCGCTGGGCCGGCGCCGATCATGCGCCGTCGGGCAATCCCGTCCGGGGGCAGGAAAGGCTCCGGCCTCACACGATCAGCGCGACCGCGATCATGCCGATGGTGATGAGAGCAAGGCCGCCGACAAGCATCGGCAGCAGGGTGCTGACGCCGCGATCCTCCTCGGCCGGCGGGGCCGGCGGCGTCCGGTTGCGTTCGTCGGTCATCTGTCTCGTTCTCCCTTGGCTGACCCGCCGGCGTGCGGCAGGCGGGCTTCAATCATTCGCGCGCGGGCCGGAAACATCCGGCGCGGCGCCGTGCGGGCGAAAGGGTTGCGGCGCCCGGACGCTCCAGCGATGCAGCAGCGCGTTGAACCGCTTCCAGCTGCTGACGTCGTCGTGCCGGGTGGCGGCACAGGCAAGGCCCGCAAGCCGGCAGGCGGCGTCGACGCGACCCGCCGCCACCAGTTCCTCGAGGCTGCGGACCAGTATGTCGCCGAGGGCAGGCGTCGGGGCGGAGGAGGCTGCGGCCGGCGCGGGCCGGGCGGCTTCAGGGCCGGCCTCCGCGCTCACCAGCCGCCCCCGTCGGCCATGCCGAGATGTTCCCTTGCGGCATCGGTCATCATGCCAGGGTGCCATGGCGGCTCGTAGGTCAGACGGACATCGACGAACTCGACGCCCGGCACGCTCCATGCGGCGTCGCGCGCGCCTTCCTTGAGATATCCGGTCGCCGGACAGCCCTTGGTGGTCGTGGTCATAAGGATGGTGACGATGCCGCCTTCCTCGACGGCGACCTCGTAGACCATGCCGAGATCGACGATGTTGTAGCCAAGCTCAGGATCGATCACCAGCCGCAGTGCCTCCGCGATGCGTTCGTCCGGTCTTGTGTCGGCTGCGAGGTCCATCCGCGGGTCCCCTGATGGTGCTGCGGCAGCGATGGGGCCGCCTCAGGCGGCGGCGATGCGGCCGATCTCGACCCGCCAGGCCTCCGGCCCGCGCTCGATATAGGTCCACGAGAAGGCGCCGGGGTGCTCGGCCTCGAGCTGATAGTAGAGCGGCTTCGGATCATGGTCGTTGACGAGAACGAAGGAAGCGCCCGGTTCCAGACGCCCGACCAGATCGAAGATGGTGGCGTGCCGTTGCATCGGCACGAGGCTGCGGACATCGAACTCCCTGGGCGCGGCGGTATCTGCTGTCTGGGTCATGGCTCTCTCCTGTTGGCGACGCCCCGGCAGGTCGCTGCCGGACATCGGCGAAAATTTTCATTTTAAAGATATATTGTCAATGCATATTATATCGCCTGACGGAGCCCAGTTTGCCACAGGCGGCAATTTGCCTCGCGGGTTCCGCAGATTCCTAGATCGTTTCAGAGTTTCGCGGAAACGCCGAAACTATATATCTCATTGTTTTGACGCAGTTCCGGACGGAAAACCGCTACGCACTTTTCCTGGAATTGCTCTATGCGGGCGCGAAACGAGGAAAACTCCCGTCTCTCTGTGCTGACAGGTTCTCCGCATCTGCCTGTCGGCGCGATATTGCCGCCGCGACAACCACGTCAGGGCCCGGAGAAGATGGTTGTGTCGCTGTGGCGAGTCAAATAAGATAGATTATAAAGATATCTTAAAAATGCCAGGACGACGGGAATCGACGATGGCGTATGTGGTCACGGACAATTGCATCAAGTGCAAGTACATGGACTGCGTCGAGGTCTGTCCGGTCGATTGCTTCTACGAGGGCGAGAACATGCTCGTCATCCATCCCGACGAATGCATCGATTGCGGCGTGTGCGAGCCGGAATGCCCGGCCGAGGCGATCTTTCCCGACACCGATCCGTCGGCGACGCCTGAATGGCTGGCGCTGAATCTCAAATATGCGACCCAATGGCCGAACATCATCGAAAAGAAGGAACCTCCCGCCGACGCAAAGGATTGGGATGGCGTGCCGGGCAAGTTCGATAAATACTTCAGCGAGGTTCCCGGCGACGGCTGAATTGTCCGCAGCCGGAGAGACCTGGCCGATTTCCTGCCCCAACCAAGGAGAACACCATGACGACCAAGATCATCTACACCGCCGAGGCGACCGCCAAAGGCGGACGCGAGGGCCATGTGCGCAGCGCCGACGGCACCGTCGACCTGAAACTGGCGCTTCCCAAGGAAATGGGCGGCCCGGGCGGCCAGTTCGCCAATCCCGAGGTGCTGTTCGCCGCCGGCTACGCCGCCTGCTTCGAGGGCGCGGTACGGCTGGTGGCGCGCGAGGCCGGCGTCAAGCTCGGTCCCGACACCCACGTCACCGCGCGTGTCGGCATCGGTCCGCGCGAAGCCGGCGGCTTCGGGCTGAAAGTCGACATGAAGGTGCATCTCGACGGCGTCGACGATGCAAAGGCGCTGGAGCTCGCCACCCGGGCGCATGAGAACATCTGCCCCTATTCCCATGCCACGCGCGGCAATGTCGACGTCGACATCAGCGTCGGCTGAGGCGTCACCGAGGGCACGCACCGGCACGAAGGATGAACCTTCGTGCCGGTAAAGCCCGGATGGCTGCGCATGCAGCCGCCTGAAGCAGAGCAGGATGATGCGAAGCCTTCAGATCAAGCGCGCCTACGACCCGCCTTCCGCGACCGACGGGCAGCGCATCCTCGTCGACCGGCTGTGGCCGCGCGGCCTTTCGAAGGAAAAGGCGCATCTCGACCATTGGACGAAGGAGGTCGCGCCGAGCGCTGCGCTGCGCCACTGGTTCGGCCACGATCCCGACAGATGGGACGAGTTCCGCAGCCGCTATCGCGACGAGTTGCGCGCCAATGACGCGGCGATCGCGGCGCTGCGGGCACTGATCGGCGGCAAGCCGGCGACGCTTCTCTATGCCGCCCACAATACGCAGCACAACAACGCCGTGGTGCTGCGCGATTTCCTTGCCGGGGAATAGCCGGACTGGCGAACGGCCGGGTCTCGATCTGCCGCCGGCCGATAAAATTTCCCCGGACTGAGAAAAGAAGCGCCCGTCCGCAGGCGGGGACGGGCGCTCCGGGGCGGCCGGCCTCAGGAGTCAGGCCGCCGTCCTCCTCCTCTCTCTCCTCTCAGCGGATTTGCGGAAGCCTTTCGAACTGGTGGTAGGGCGGCGGTGACGACAAGGTCCATTCCAGCGTCGTCGCGCCCTCGCCCCACGGGTTGGCGGTGGCGCGGCGCTTGCGCGCGAAAGCTTCCGCCACCGCGAACAGGAAGACGACAAGGCCGAAGGCCGAAATGTAGGAACCGATCGAGGAGACGAAGTTCCAGCCGGCATAGGCGTCGGGATAGTCGGCATAGCGGCGCGGCATGCCGGCAAGACCGAGGAAATGCTGCGGGAAGAAGACCAGGTTGACGCCGACGAAGGTCAGCCAGAAATGCAGCTGCCCGAGCCGCTCGCTCATCATGTAGCCGCTGATCTTCGGGAACCAGTAGTACCAGCCGGCGAAGATGGCGAAGGCCGCGCCCAGCGACAGCACATAGTGGAAATGGGCGATGACGTAATAGGTGTCGTGCAGCACCCGGTCGATGCCGGGATTGGCCAGCACCACGCCGGTGACGCCGCCGATGGTGAACAGCAGAACGAAGCCCATCGCCCACAGCATCGGCACACGGAACGAGATTGAGCCGCCCCACATCGTCGCCAGCCAGGAAAACACCTTGATGCCGGTCGGCACCGCGATGACCATCGAGGCGAAGGCGAAATAGCGCTGGCTGTCGACCGAAAGGCCGACCGTGAACATATGATGCGCCCAGACCACGAAGCCGATCAGGCCGATGGCGACCATGGCATAGGCCATGCCGAGATAGCCGAAGATCGGCTTTCTGGAAAAGGTCGAGATGACGTGGCTGACGATGCCGAAGGCCGGCAGGATCATGATGTAGACTTCCGGATGGCCGAAGAACCAGAACAGGTGCTGGTAGAGGATCGGGTCGCCGCCGCCTTCGGGAACGAAGAACGCGGTGCCGAAATTGCGGTCGGTCAGAAGCATGGTGATGCCGCCGGCCAGAACCGGCAGCGAGATCAGCAGCATGAAGGCGGTGACCAGCATCGCCCAGGCGAACAGCGGCATCTTGTGCAGGGTCATGCCCGGCGCGCGCATGTTGAAGATGGTGGTGATGAAGTTGATGGCGCCGAGGATCGACGACGCGCCGGACAGATGCACCGACAGGATGACGAAATCGACCGCCGGGCCGGACTGGCCGATGTTAGAATAGGGCGGATAAAGCGTCCAGCCGCCGCCATGGCCGGTGCCGCCGGGCGCGCCGGGCACGAACAGCGACGTCACGAACAGGGCGAAAGAGGCGACGAGCAGCCAGAACGAGATGTTGTTCATGCGCGGGAAGGCCATGTCGGGCGCGCCGATCATGATCGGCACGAACCAGTTGCCGAAGCCGCCGATCAGCGCCGGCATGATGACGAAGAAGATCATCACCAGCCCGTGGCCGCTGACGAAGACGTTGAAGGTGTCGGAGGAGGCGAAGATCTGCATCCCCGGCTCCTGAAGCTCCATGCGGATGCCGACAGACAGCGCGGTGCCGAGAATGCCGGCCGCCAACGCGAAGATCAGGTAGAGCGTGCCGATATCCTTGTGGTTGGTCGAATACAGCCAGCGGACGAGGAAGGGCGGCTTGTGGTCAGCGTCGTGATGCGCCGGGCCGGCTGCCGGATGGGCTACCGGATCGGTCGCCGGATCGCTCGCCGGATCGGTTGTCTGCCTGCCTGCGGTGTCGCTCATGTCTGGTGCCTGCCCTCCTCGGATTGCGGCCTTCTGCTCGGTTCAGGCGTCGGTAACGATCTCGCCCAGCGCAATGTCGTGCTGCTGCGGGTAGATGGTCGGGATGCGGGCCTCGGCATAGCCGACGCCGAAGGTGCGCGCCGTGCCGGCCATCGCCGCCAGCGTCCGATCGTAAAAGCCGCCGCCATAGCCCAGCCGAAAATTGGCGCCGTCGAAGCCGACCACCGGCGCGACGACGATGTCTGGCGTGACCGCCGGCCCGCGCGACGGGACCAGGATGTCGAGCGCCCCGCGCTCCAGCGGATCGCCCGGCGCCCAGATGCGGAACTCGAGCGGCCAACCCTTGCGGATGACGACGGGCAGGGCGATGCGGCCGCCGCGCCCGATCACGCGGATCGACCAGTTGCGCAGATCGGGCTCGCCGCGAAACGGCCAGTAGACGGCAACGATCCGGCGCGACACCACGCCGATGGCACGGTCGAGGCTGGCGGCGATCCGCTCGGCGCGGGCTGTGCGCTCCTGTGCGGGGATGACCAGCCGCGCCTCGATCAGCCGCTGGCGTTCCGCCCTGCGCCAGCGCGCCACGTCGCCCCAGGCGCTCGAACGCTCCCGCCGTGGCTGAAAGTCGGGCGACAGTTCGTGCATGAAGCAGGGCGGCGAGGAATATTCGCCGATCTCGAAGGCTTCTTCGCCAGCCTCGCCGTTATGAACCATCCGTCCCGCGTCCTCTGTCGCCTGTCGGCCGCTTGGGGCGAATGGTGAGGCGGTTGCAGAGAGAAGACAAACGGAATTAAATGCTGGATAAGTGCAAGAATTTTGCACTATCGCGTTCAACCCTGTCCGCCGCCCAAGCTGCGCGAAGATTGACATGCGGCGGCACGCGGGCAAGCCGGAGGCATGCCATGGACATCGACCGGGTCCGGACCTTCCTCGAAATCGTGCATTGCGGCTCGTTCCTGCGCGCCGCGGAGCGCCTCAACGTCACCCAGACCACGGTGTCGGCGCGGATCCGCACATTGGAGGAGGAACTGGGCCGCCCGCTTTTCGTGCGCAACCGCAACGGGGCGCAGCTGACGCCGGCCGGTCGCGAGTTCGAGCGCTTCGCGCAATCCTTCGTCCGGGTGTGGGAGCGCGCGCGCCACCAGCTCGCCCTGCCGGCCGGGCACACGGGGGCGGTGGCGCTGGGCGGAGAGCTGAGCCTGTGGAACCCGCTGCTGCTCGACTGGCTGGTGACGATGCGCAAGGTCCGGCCCGACATCGCCGTCAACGCCCATGTCGGCGTGCCCGACCAGCTGGCCGAACAGCTGCGCACAGGCGTGCTCGACATCGCCATCCTCTACGCGCCGAAGCTTCTGCCCGGCTTCCGGGTCGAGCTGCTGCAGGAGGAACAACTGGTGCTGGTGCGGACTCCGCCCGCAAGCGGTGACGCGGAGGCATCCCTCGACTACGTCCATGTCGACTGGGGGCCGTCCTTCGCCGCCCGCGACGGCGGCGCCATGCCGGCCTTCGGCCAACCCGGCGTCATGGTCGGCTTCGGGCCGCTCGGCCTGAACTACATATTGCGGGCCGGCGGCATGGGCTATTTCCGCAGGGGCACGGTGGCGCCGCATCTTGCGGCGGGAGAGCTGGAACTGGTCGCCGGCGCGCCTGAATTCACCTATCCGGCCTATGCCGTCTACCCGGAAGCCAGCGGCGTACGGCCGGAGATGCAGACGGCCCTGGCCGTGCTCAGGCATTCGCCCGCCTGAACCCTCTGTCTTCGCACCTCTGCTCAAAAGACGTACTGGCCTAACTGACAGGTGCGTCACCTCGCTTGACCTGCGCCTGCCAATGCCTTAATCCAGCCATCATTCGGATGACTAGCCTGCCCCAATAGCTCCTATCATAAGCCAGCAAAAATCCGCCTAACCGCAATTTGCAGGAGGGCCGGGTGGCTTATCTATCTCGTAAATCGACAATACTGCTTTCGACAACCGTCCTGACGGCCCTGATGGCCGTTCACGGCGCCCATGCGCAGACGGACGAGGAAGAGCGCGATCGCGCAGCCGACGCGCAGACGAGCAGCGGCGGCGCGGTGGTTCTGCCGACCATCGTCGTGGGCGGCAGCGGCGGCGACGTTTCCGGCGATGCGCAGTACCGCACGACCGCTCCGGTTTCCTCGACCAGCAAGTCGGATCTGGAAACGCGATTCGGCGGCAACGCCAACCAGGCGCTGCGCAACACGCCAGGCACTTTCTCGCGGCCCGGCAACAACCAGCCCGGCATCGCCGTCAACATTCGCGGCATGAGCGGTTTCGGCCGCGTCAACTCGATGATCGACGGCGTGCCCCAGACCTTCCGCAACGGCGCCGGACACGGCGCCTATGGCGGCACCTTCCTCTATCTCCATCCCGAGTTCATGGCCGGCGTCGATATCGCGCGCGGCGCCGTCCCCGGGGCGGCGGGATCGGGAACGCTCGCCGGCGCGGCCAATTTCCGCTCGATCGGCATCGACGACATCCTGCTTCCGGACAGCAATGCCGGCGTGATGACCTCGTTCAAGGTCGGATCGAACGGATATGACTGGTCGGCCATGACGGCCACCGGCCTGCGCACCGTCTTCAAGGACGGCGGCGAGATGAGCATCATGGGCGCGTGGGCCGATTCCCAGAACAAGAACTACCGCAACGGTGACGGGACTTCGTTCGAGGAGGTCAACAATCCGCTCGGCGGCCTCGGCAAGTTCGAGTTCAAGCCCGACGACACCCACGCGCTGCGGCTCGGCTGGGTCTATTACGACAATGATTTCCGCAATTCCGGCTACAGGTGGCAGGTCAACAACAACACCTATTCGCTGAACTACGAATTCACGCCGGACAGCAACCTTTTCAACACCAAGGTCAATCTCTACTACAACAAGACCTTCATGGCCTATGACCGCACGGCCGGCGGCGGCAGCTATATCGGCCGCGAGACCGATGCCTATTCGTTCGGCGGCGACATCACCAATGTCAGCACCTTCGACCTGACCGACGACATCCGCCTGAAGGCCGATTACGGTGTGTCCTATCACATGGACGACTACCAGGTTACGGCCCATCGCGGCGTCAACCAGCCCGGCAAGCTGGCGAAGACGAGCGTCTTCGGCGACACCACCCTGTCCTACGGCATGTTCGACCTGACTGCGGGGCTGCGTTACGACCACTGGCAGCTGTCGGGCATCAAGCAGGCAAGAACCCAGGGAACCGGCGGCGGCTGGTACGAGGAATGCCCGGTCGGCCCGACCAACTGCGCGGCGGAGGACGTCTCGCGCAATGGCGGCCAGCTCAATCCGAAGCTCACCCTCGCCGCCAATGCGACCGACTGGCTCCAGCTCTACGGAACCTATGCCCACACCTTCCGGCCGCCGACGCCGTCGGAATCCTTCTGGGGCCTGGTCGGAATTGGCGCCCAGGTCGGCAACGGCATCTTCAACAACCTGCATCTGAAGCCGGAGACCAGCCGCGGCATCGATATCGGCGCCAATATCGTCAAGGACAATCTGTTCCTCGCCAACGACAAGTTCAGGCTGAAGGCGGGCTACTTCCACAACAACGTCGAGAACTACATCACGCAGGGCCTCGTCGCCATGGATCGCTGCGCCGGCGCTGCGGTCTGCATGATCAATTCCGCGATGTGGCTGAACGTGCCCGGTACGACCCGGATGTACGGCTTCGAGCTCGAGGGCGGCTATGATGCCGGCTTTGCCTACGCCAACTTCTCCTACACCAACGCCAAGACGCGCACCCCGGTGGGCAATTTCGTCGGCGGCGGCGGCAATGCCGACATCGACATCCTGCCGGAAGACTACGGCATGATCGACGTCGGCGTGCGGCTGTTCGACCAGAAGCTGGTGCTGGGCGGCAAGGCGCGCTACGTCGGCAAGGGAACCTACGCCACGATCAGCTTCACCGGCACCGAGCCGACCTTCACCGACGTTCCCTCGCACGTCCTTTATGACATCTACGGCTCCTATACGTTCAACGAGGCCAGCCGCCTGTTCTTCTCGGTCGAGAACATCGGCAACAAGGTCTATGCCATGCCGCTGAGCGGCGACGGCGTCCAGCTCGCCGGGCGCGGACGCACCTTCATCGCCGGCTTCTCGACCAAGCTCGGGGTTCCCGGCATGTCCTCGCGTCCCCTCGGCGACAGCCTCGCCACGGCGATCGCCATGGAAAACGGCGGACTGGCGCAGCATTACGACTGGAGCGGCGCTTATGTCGGCGTCAGCGCCGGGCATGACTGGACCCGGACGGTGAACGATTTCACCTTCACCAGCCCCGGCGCCTATCAGGCCACCCATCGGCAGCTGCTCGAAGGGTTCACCGGCGGCCTCTATGCCGGCTACAACCATCATTTCGGCAATGGCATCGTCGCCGGCATCGACGCCGACCTCAACATCGCCAATGTGGCTGGCGGACCGGACACATTCACGGTGTTCAGGACGAATTCGGCCAACTATCTCAATGCAACGCTGGAATCGAGGCAGAACTGGACCGGCAGCCTGCGCGGCCGCATCGGCTACGGCTTCGGTCGCTTCATGCCCTATGTCGCGGCCGGCATCGAAGCCACCGGATACGACCATCGCGTCTCCTTCGTGGCCCGGCCTCTGGCGACTCAGCCTGCGCCGGCGACTGGTTCGACCACCCATGTCGGCTTCACGCTGGGCACGGGTATCGAACATGCCGTCACCGACCGGGCGGTGGTCCGGGCCGAATACCGGTACTCCGATTATGGCGATGCCGATTTTGCGGTCTCCGGCATGACGCAGACGGTCAAGACCGAAAGCTCGCATGGCCTGAGGCTCGGCGTCAGCTACAAGTTCTGATGCCCGACTGGACGAGAAGGCGCGGCGGCCGAAATTCCGCCGCGCCCGGACTATAGAAGATCCAGGCCGGCCGCCGTGCAAATGGCGGCCGGCCGCAAATGCGGAAGGCGCGACGATCCGCGTTGCGATGTTGCTTCGCTTCCACCGTCGCCGTGCTATGATCGGCCGATGCCGGATCGCGGGCATCGCTCTGGAGAAATCCCATGATGCCCTTCAAACTGGCCCCCGTCCTGCTTGTCGCGCTGCTTGCTGCCTGCACCACGGTGACGCCCGAAGACCAGCGGCGCGCCGACGAGGAAAAGTGCCGCTCCTACGGCTTCACCCGCAACAACGACGCCTTCGCCGAATGCCTCCAGCGCATTGAGCTCGACCGCCGCGCCGCGCGCCGCGCCTCTTTGCAGCGCGACCGTGACGCATGGATCTATGCCCCGCCGCCGCGGGTGATCGTGGTGCGGCCGAAAGGCTGACCGTGGGGCGATAGAGGGGTGGAGCAATCCGGCTTCGGCATGTGGGGCGCGCTCGGCGCGCTTGTTCTCTTCTTCGTCTCGCTCGCGATCATCGCCTATGCGGTGTTCCGGGCGGTTCGCGCCGTCCTGCGCTCCTATCGCACGCGGCCTCTTCCGGCTGTGCCGGCCGAAGAAAAGCCACTGCCGCTGCCGAGAGAGCAGATAGAGGCACGCCTGCGCTGGGACTGGCACGAGAAGCAGGACGTGGTCCACGGGGCCGGTCTTCAGGGCGATGTCGCGACGATCATCGTCCACGAGAAGGCTTTTCTCGTGCTCGATCCGGCGGAGCAGGCCCGCTATGCCGAGACCCTCAACATGGCGGCGCTGGGGCCCGGCCGCTCGATGCCCGAATACCTTTTCATCGGCTATGAGTCCGACAAGCCGATCGCGCGCTGGACCCGCGACGGCGTCGTCCTGATCTGACGGCGGATGGCATCGAAGCAAAGGCCGTCGAAGCCCCGGCGTCCGCAGCGCATCGCCTGCGCATGGTTAATGCGCCCTTAACCAAACCCTCTCTACATTCGGGCGACGATTGCGCGCGAGCCATGCCCGCGCGGCGAGATTTGACGGGGTGTTCACATGCGTTCGAACGCGGCGGCTCAATTGGCGATCGACGAAACCGCTTACGGTCTGCGCGGCTTCCTGCAACGACAGGTGGTGCGCGGGGCCGGCGTCGCGGTTCTTGTCCTGACGGGATTCTGCCTTGCGGCGCTGGCGACGTGGAACGTCGCCGACCCGTCGTTCAGCCATGCCACCGACAATGTCGTCACCAACGCCATGGGTTATCCCGGCGCGGTGATCGCCGATCTCATGATGCAGTTTCTCGGCCTCGGTTCCGTCGTGGCGCTGGTGCCGGCCGTCGCATGGGGGGGGCTGCTCGCCAGCGCCCGCCGCATCGACCGCATGCCGGTGCGTGCCGCCGCCTGGGCGGGGCTTTCCGCTCTCGGCGCCGGCATTGCCGGCTGCGTCACCGCTCCGCCGACCTGGCCGCTGCCGTCCGGGCTCGGCGGCGTCATCGGCGATCTCGTGCTGGCGATCCCGTCATGGCTCTCCGGCGGATATCCGACCGGCGCCGCCGCAATCCTGACCGTTGCCGTCCTGATCGGCCCTGCGCTGTGGCTGCTGGCCTTCGCGGTGACGCTTTCCGGCCGCCGCGAAGCGTCCGCCATCGCGGAAGGTTCTTCGCCGGCGCGGCGCAGGCAGGCGCGACCGGCCGACGATGACGCATTCGACGACGAAAGCGAAGACGACGAGGACGACGACCGGGCGGGATTCCTGGTCGCCGCCATGGGTGCGGCGACCCACTGGTGGCTTTCGGCGCGGGCATTCTTCCGCCGCCGGATGGGCAACCCTGCCCGTTCGGGGCGCGGCGGCATCGCCTGGGACGATGATGACGGGATCGACGACCTGCCCGTTGCGCGGCCGGCGGCGCGGCGCGGCCGCGTCGAGCCCGGATTTGACGCGGCTCCCTCGCTCGACGACGAGCCGCCTTTCGAGATGAGGCCAGCCGCGCGCGCGCCGGCAGCACCGGCCTCCTTCGAGGCTGACGACGACTTCGACGAGGACGACGTCGTCATCCGGCCGACGCCGGAAGGCGGGGCGCAGGTGCGCCATTTCCGCTCGGATGCCGCCACGCGGGTCCAGGCGCCCGCGCCGCGACCGCAGGAGGGCGCGCGCATCCAGCGCGAGGCGCAAAGCTCGCTGATCGGCGCCGACACGTTCGAGATGCCGTCGCTGCATTTCCTCGCCGAAGCCAAGAACCAGGCGCGCGATCCGTCGCTGTCCCAGGACGCGCTGGAGCAGAATGCGAGGCTGCTCGAAGGCGTGCTCGAGGATTTCGGCGTGCGCGGCGAGATCATCCATGTCCGCCCCGGCCCCGTGGTGACGCTCTACGAGCTGGAGCCGGCGCCCGGCATCAAGTCGTCGCGCGTCATCGGCCTTGCCGACGACATCGCGCGCTCGATGAGCGCCATCGCCTGCCGCGTCGCGGTCGTTCCCGGGCGCAACGCCATCGGCATCGAGTTGCCCAACGCCCGTCGCGAGACAGTCTATCTGCGCGAATTGCTCGCCAGCCGTGATTTCGAGCAGTCGAAGGCCAAGCTGCCGCTCGGTCTCGGCAAGACCATCAACGGCGAGGCGGTCATCGTCGACATCGCCAAGTTCCCGCATCTGCTCGTCGCCGGCACCACCGGCTCGGGCAAGTCGGTGGCGATCAACACCATGATCCTGTCGATCCTCTACCGGATGACGCCGCAGGACTGCCGCCTGATCATGATCGACCCCAAGATGCTGGAGCTTTCCGTCTATGACGGCATCCCGCATCTCTTGACCCCCGTCGTCACCGACCCGAAGAAGGCGGTCGTCGCGCTCAAATGGACCGTGCGCGAGATGGAGGACCGCTACCGCAAGATGTCCAAGGTCGGCGTGCGCAACATCGATGGTTTCAATCAGCGCGTCGATCAGGCGCAGAAGAAGGGCGAACCGATCAGCCGCACGGTGCAGACCGGCTTCGACCGCGAGACCGGGGAGGCTATCTACGAGACGGAGCATCTCGATCTTGAGCCGATGCCCTACATCGTCGTCATTATCGACGAGATGGCCGACCTGATGATGGTTGCCGGCAAGGATATCGAGGGCGCGGTGCAGCGCCTTGCCCAAATGGCGCGCGCCGCCGGCATCCATGTCATCATGGCGACGCAGCGGCCTTCCGTCGACGTCATCACCGGCACGATCAAGGCCAACTTCCCGACCCGCATCTCCTTCCAGGTGACCTCGAAGATCGACAGCCGCACCATCCTCGGCGAGCAGGGCGCGGAACAGCTGCTCGGCATGGGCGACATGCTCTACATGGCCGGTGGCGGCCGCATCCAGCGTGTCCACGGCCCGTTCGTCTCGGATGACGAGGTCGAGAAGGTGGTGGCGCATCTCAAGCTTCAGGGCGCGCCGGAATATCTCGACGCCATCACCGAGGACGACGGCGACGACGAGGATGGCGGCAAGGGCGGCGGCTCGTCGGGCGGCGGCAATTTCGACGATTCGGACGACCCTTACGATCAGGCGGTGGCAGTGGTGCTGCGCGACGGCAAGGCTTCGACCAGCTACATCCAGCGCCGGCTCGGCATCGGCTACAACCGCGCCGCCTCGATTATCGAGAGGATGGAGCAGGAAAGCATCGTCGGCCCGGCCAACCATGCCGGAAAGCGCGAGATCCTGGTGCCGACCGAGGAAGACAAGTTCTGAAGCGCGGCGAAACCGATCCGCTCGGCCATGCGTTGTCGAACGCTGCCGGCGCTGCCCGGCGCCGGCCGACAAATTTCGGCCCAACTGGACGCTTAACCGGAAAGGCAACAATCGAGGTGACGGCGATGGACGACAGGATGAAGACGACGATGTCGCGGCGGCGGTTTCTCGGCCGCACGGCCCTCGTTGCCGGTATGGCGGCGCTCGGCCAGTTCGCGGGACCGCTTCTTGCTTCCGCCCAGGCCCAGACCGCGGCTGCCCAGCGCATCGCCGACCATTTCGCCCGGGTCCGCACCATGACCGGCGAGTTCGTCCAGTTCGGCCCGCGCGGCGAACAGACCGGCGGCAAGTTCTTCATCGAGCGCCCGGGCAAGCTGCGCTTCAACTATGAGGCGCCGTCGACGTTCAAGGTCACTTCCGACGGCACGACGCTGGTTCTGGAAAACACCAAGCTCAGGACCGCCGATGTCTATCCCCTGTCGAAGACGCCGTTGAAGCTGCTTCTCGACGACAGGATCGATCTTTCCGGCGGCAAGGTGCGCAGCGTCAAGGAAGAAGCCGACCTGACGACGATCGAGCTCGCCGACAAGTCGATGTTCGGCGATTCGACGATCACGCTGATGTTCGATCCCGCCTCCTACGAACTGCGCCAGTGGACGATCACCGACGCTCAGGGCAAGGACACCACGGTGATGATCTTCAACGTGAAGGAAGGCGTGAACTTCGATCCGTCGGTGTTCGCCATCGATCACCGGCGGATTCAGGAACTGCAGCAGCCCGGCCCGCGCTGAGGCGGAAGGGCTGCCCGCGCATGGCGCGGTGAAGCCTAGATCGTTTCACAGTTTCCCGGAGACGGTGAAACGGTCTACCTGTTTGTTTTTACGCCATTCCGGACGCAAAACCGCATCGCACTTTTTGCTGGAATCGCTCCAGGCGGGGCGAGCTTTGGCTTGCCTGAGCGGCCCGTGGCTGGCACAAGGGGCCTCCCCCGTGAAGTGCCGGACCTTCCCATGACCTTCTCCATCGCGACCTGGAACATCAACTCCGTAAGGCTGCGGATGCCGCTGGTCGAACGCTTCCTGGCCGAACACCGGCCGGACGTGCTCTGCCTTCAGGAGACGAAGTGCCCGGATGCGCTTTTCCCGCTCGCGGCCTTTCGCGACGCCGGCTACGAGCATGTCGAGATCAGCGGCCAGAAGGGCTATCACGGTGTCGCCACCGTGTCGCGGCGGCCGCTTGAGGTGGTGGAGAAGCGCCGCTTCTGCGACATCGAGGATTGCCGGCATCTTTCGGTCCATGTCGAGGCCGGCGGGCGCAAGATCCTGCTGCACAATTTCTACGTTCCGGCCGGCGGCGACGAGCCCGATCCCGACATCAACCCGAAATTCCGCCACAAGCTCGATTTCGTGGCGCAGATGCACGACATCCCGGCGCTGGAGGGAGAGGGACTTTCGTCGGTGCTGGTCGGCGACCTGAACATCGCGCCGCTGGAGGCCGATGTCTGGTCGCACAAGCAACTGCTCAACGTGGTGTCGCACACGCCGGTCGAGACGACGAGCTTCGAGGCGATGCGTCAGGCCGGCAACTGGGTCGACCTGATGCGCCAGGCGATCCCGCCCGAGGAAAAACTCTACACCTGGTGGAGCTACCGGGCCCAGGACTGGGCCGCATCCAATCGCGGCCGCCGGCTCGACCATGTCTGGTCGTCGCCCAATCTTTCGCCGGCGCTGTCGGGGATCGAGGTGCTGCGCGACGCCCGCAGCTGGCCGCGCCCCTCGGACCATGTGCCGGTGATCGCCCGCTTCGACCTCGACTGAACCTTCGGTTCAGTCGTCGAAACGCGGGGCCAGCGCCTCGATCCGCTTCAGGAAATCCTGCAGATCCTGCATCATCCGGCCGTGCAGCCTTGCCGCCACCTCCGGGTATTCCTCGAGGATGCGACGGAAGAGCGAGCGCGACAGCCGGATCAATGTCACATCGGTTTCGGCCGCGGCATAGGTCGGCCGCTTGCCCGGCGCGATCAGCGCCAATTCTCCGATGATCGCGCCTTCGCCCGGCCGCGCCAGCGCGACCGCCTCGCCGCCGCCATCGCGGTAGAGAACGACCGTGCCCGCAGCCACGACATAGGCGCAGTCGGCGGGCGTGCCTTCCTGGAAGATTTCGCGGCCGGCCGGAAACCTCACCTGCTCCGCGCCGAAGGCGAGCAGCCGCAGTTGCTCGTCGGTCAGTTCCGAGAACAGACCGACCCCCGACAGAATGCGGATATCGTCTTCAAGCGCCAAGTCGCGGTCTCAAATTATGTCCCCACAAGGTTCTTCGACCGCGTCGGGCGGACAGTCAAGGGACGAGCTTGTAGCCGCCGCTTTCCGTCACAAGAATCTCGGCGTTCGACGGATCGCGCTCGATCTTCTGGCGCAGGCGGTAGACATGGGTTTCCAGCGTGTGGGTGGTGACGCCGGAATTGTAGCCCCAGACCTCTTCCAGCAGGATGTCGCGGGTCACCACCTTCTCGCCGGCGCGATAGAGATATTTGATGATCGAGGCTTCCTTCTCGGTCAGCCGGACCTTCGATCCCTTCGGGTCGGTCATCAGCTTCTGGCTCGGCTTGAAAGTGTAGGGGCCGACGGTGAAGGTGGCGTCCTCGCTCTGCTCGTGCTGGCGAAGCTGGGCGCGGATGCGCGCCAGCAGGACGGCGAAGCGGAACGGCTTGGTGACGTAGTCGTTGGCGCCGGCTTCCAGCCCGAGGATGGTGTCGGAATCGGTGTCGTGGCCGGTCAGCATGATGATCGGCGCCTTGAAGCCGCCCTTGCGCAGCATCTTCACCGCCTCGCGACCGTCCATGTCGGGCAGGCCGACATCCATGATCAGCAGGTCGACATTGCCGCCGCGCGCCGTCTGGACGCCCTTGGCGGCGTTGTCCTCGTCGAGAAGGGAAAACTCCTCGTAGAGCGAAAGCTGCTCGACCAGCGTTTCGCGCAGGTCGGCGTCGTCATCGACGATGAGGATGGTGCGTGCGGTCATGTTGTTCCCGATTCGAGCATGAAGAAGATTGACCCGGGTCCGGCTTTATGCGGAACCATGGTCGACATTAAAGACGTTCACGGCGATTTGTTCCACGATGCCATCATATCCGAAATATGGCGCAACCGCGCGTGCCCACAACAATGTCGGCAAGATCGTGGTCAGGCCACGTCCCGGCAAGCCCTCGCAGGGGCTGCTGCAATGGGCGGGGCAAACCTTTCCGTGCGCGCTGGGGCGCGGCGGCATCCGGGCGGTGAAGCTCGAGGGCGACGGCGCGACGCCGCTCGCGGCGATGCGCCTGCTGCACGGCTATTTCCGGGCCGGTCGCGGGAAATCGCTGGCTGCGGCAGCGCTTGGGTCGCCTTTGCCGTTCCGGGCGGCCCGGGCGGGGGATGGCTGGTGCGACGCGCCGGCCGACCGCAACTACAACCGGAAGGTGGTGCTGCCCTACTCCGCCAGTAGCGAGACGATGCGGCGCAACGACCGGCTCTACGACTGCGTCATCGTGCTCGATTACAACATCCGCCCACGCCGGCGCGGCATGGGCAGCGCAATCTTCTTCCACATCGCGCGCGAGGGTTTCCTGCCGACGGAAGGCTGCGTCGCGGTCTCGCCGCGTGTCATGGCAAGGCTGCTGCCGCATCTTTCACCGCGCACGACGCTCACCGTCATGCGATAGTCTCCAGACGGTGGTGCGCTTGACTTCCGCGTCTTCCAGCGCGCGCGTCACCGGCACCTCATAGATGGCGAGCCTTTCCAGCCCGGTCTTCGGCAGATAGGCGCGGCCGGGATCGCCGACGAGGATGCCGGCCCCCTTCGCCCCGAGCCTTGCGAACCATGGCAGCAGGCGCGCCGCGAACGCCTTGTCGTAGAACACGTCGCCGGCGAGCACCGTATCCCAGTCGCCATCCATGCCGACGAGGTCGTTATCGGTGAAATCGACGGCGACGCCGTTGGCGTGCGCATTGAGGCGGATCGCCGCCTTGCAGAACGGGTCGATGTCGGCGGCGAGCACGCCGGCCGCGCCCGCCTTCATCGCCGCGATGGCGACCAGTCCGGAGCCCGAGGCGAAATCGAGCACGCGTCTGCCGGCGACGAGCGACGGATTGTCCAGCACATGCCGCGCCAGCCCCTGGCCTCCGGCCCAGGCGAAGGCCCAGAACGGCGGCGGCAGGCCGATTTCGTGCAGTTCTTCCTCGGTGCGGTGCCACAGCTCATGCGCCTCGTCGGCGAGGTGGAGCACGATTTCCGGAACATGCGGCGGCGCGATCAGGGCGGTATTGGCCCGGATGAAATTTTCGGCCTGTTCCGGCGTCAGCTTCACGCTTTCGGGGCCGGCACGAAGCTGCCCACAAGGCTGCCCTCAAGGCCGCCCATGCGGCAGACCTCCTCCCATTCGTCTTCCGTCACCGGCTGGACGGAGAGCCGCATCGAGGTGACGAGCGACATCTTTTCCAGCTTCGGGTTGGCCTTGACGTCCTTCAGCGTCACCGGCTTCGGCATGTCGGCAACCGCGCGGATGTCGACGCACTCCCAGCGTGGATCGTCGGTGGTCGAATCGGGATGCGCCAGCGCGCAGACCTCGGCGATGCCGACGACCTCAAGCCCGATGTTGGAATGGTAGAAGAAGCCGAGGTCGCCGATCTTCATCG
The DNA here is from genome assembly GCA_047637695.1 of Aquamicrobium sp. Classification (GTDB taxonomy): domain Bacteria; phylum Pseudomonadota; class Alphaproteobacteria; order Rhizobiales; family Rhizobiaceae; genus Aerobium. The sequence goes on from JBLJBS010000093.1 coordinate 24,648, forward strand.
CGCGCATGTTGTTGCGCGCCTGATAGTTGCGCACGCCGTCCCATTGCTCACCCTTCTTCCCCTTCGCCTTCAGCATCTCGAAGGAGAACACGTCCGGCTCGGACTTGAACAGCCAGTAGGCCATCACTTCGCCTCCGTCTTTTCCGCCGGCGCGTTGAACACCCAGTTCCACTGGCTGATCTCGACGCTGTCGAACAGGCCGGCCTTCGCATAGGGGTCGTCGTCGGCGATCTCTTCCGCGCCGGCGCGGCTTTCAGCCTCGACGGCGACGAGGCTGCCGAACGGCTTGCCGTCGCCACCGATCAGCGGCCCGGCGAATTTCAGCTTCCCGGCCTCGTTCAACCTGTTCAGGTGGTCGAGATGGGCAGGGCGATTTGCCAGCCGCAACTCAAGGCTGCCGGGCTTGTCCTTGCAGATCAGGGCGAAAATCATGCGCAACTCCATCCAGTTCCGGTCATTCGGCGGCGAACTCGCTTTTCAGCGGCCGCGCCATCAGCGCCGCGACCGCGTCGGTAATGGCTATCCGGCCGGAAAGTAGCGCATCCACCGCCGCGATGATCGGCGCTTCGATGCGCCGGTCGCGAGCGATGCGGGCGGCAATCCCGGCCGTCGCCACGCCTTCGGCCAGCGGCCTTCCCTCGAGGTTTTCGCCGCGGCCCAGCGCCAGCCCGTAGGAGAAATTGCGCGATTGCGCCGAACCGCAGGTCAGGATCAGGTCGCCGAGCCCGGCAAGGCCCATCAGCGTCTCCGGCTCGGCGCCGAAACCGGCGGCAACGCGGCGCAGTTCGACGAAGCCGCGTGTCACCAGAGCGGCCTGGGCGCTGGCGCCGAGGCCGGCCCCGACGACCGCGCCGGCGGCAATGGCGAGCACGTTCTTCAGCGCGCCGCCGATTTCGACCCCTGTCAGGTCGGCGCTCGAATAGCAGCGGAAGGCGGGCGACGACAGAAGGGCGGCCAGCCCGGCCGCGCGCGCCTCGTCGTCGGCTGCGACCGTCACGGCGGTGGGCAGGCCGGCGGCCACATCCGTGGCGAAGCTGGGACCGGACAGGGCGGCGACCGGTGTGCCGGGCAAAAGCTCGCGGGCGATTTCCGACAAGAGCTTGCCGGTGTCGCGCTCGATGCCCTTGGCGCACAGCACCAGCGGAATGTCGGCATTGAGCCGGCCGGCCAGTTCGGCGAGCATGCCGCGCATCGCCTGCGCCGGCACCACCGCCAGCACGCAGGCCGCGCCATCCAGCGCGGCATCGAGTTCCCCCGTGGCGGCAAGCGCCGGATCGAGCGCGATCCCCGGCAGGTAGCGCGGGTTCCGATGGCGCTCATTGATCGCGGCGATGGTGTCGACGTCGCGCGCCCACAGGGTGCAGCCATTGCCGGCACGCAAGGCCGTCGTCGCCAGCGCGGTGCCCCACGCCCCGCCGCCGAGGACGGTGATCTTCTCTCTTCGTGGGTTCATGCCTTCGCTCCCCGCCTGCCGGAGCCGACCATCGGGGCGGCATCCCCGTCGAGCGGCCAGCGCGAACGCGGCGCGAAGGCGAGGCCGTCTTCGTCGGCCAGCCCGGCGCGCATGCGCTCGATGCCGGCCCAGGCGATCATCGCCGCATTGTCGGTGCACAATTTCAGCGGCGGCGCGACGAGACGGGCGCGGTGGCGTTCGGCCATTTCCTCGAGCGCGGCGCGGATCGCCTTGTTGGCGGCAACGCCGCCGGCCACCACCAGAACCGGCTGCGCCAGATCGGGGAAGGTCTGGCGAAAGCGGGCGAGGCTCCGGCCAACGCGCTCGCACAGCGTTTCTGTGACGGCAAGCTGGAACGAGGCGCAGATGTCGGCGACGTCCCTGTCCGATAAAGGCGCGATGGCCGACGCCGCCTGTCGCACCGCCGTCTTCAGGCCAGAGAACGAGAAATCGAGCCGCTGCTCGCCCTTCAGCGGCCGCGGAAAGGAAAAGCGCGCGGCGTCGCCTTCCGTCGCGGTGCGCTCGACGCTCGGGCCGCCGGGATAGGGCAGGCCGATGAGCTTCGCCGTCTTGTCGAAGGCTTCGCCGAGGGCGTCGTCTATGGTCGTCGCCCAGCGCTCGTAGCTTCCGACGCCGCGCACCAGCACGACCTGCGTGTGGCCGCCGGAGACGAGGAGCAAAAGATAAGGGAAGCCGAGACCATCGGTAAGGCGGGCAGTCAGCGCGTGGCCTTCGAGGTGGTTGATGGGGATCAGCGGCTTCTGTGCCGCCGCGGCGATGGCCTTGGCCGTCATCAGCCCGACGATCAAACCGCCGATCAGGCCGGGGCCGGCGGTGGCGGCTATTCCATCGACGTCGGTGAGGGCGACACCCGCTTCGGCCAGCGCGGCCTCGACGATGCCGTCGAGTGCCTCGACATGGGCGCGCGCGGCGATTTCCGGCACGACCCCGCCGAAGGCCGCATGTTCCTCGATCTGGCTCAGGACGACGTTCGACAGGATTTCAGGCACGCCGGCATCGTCGAGCGCGACCACCGAAGCCGCCGTCTCGTCGCAACTGGTCTCGATGCCGAGCACGCGCATCATTGCCGTTCCTGCCGTTCCCCGATAGGACTGGCCCGACCTATCACGGACGGACCGGCATGCAAACGGAAGTGTTGAAGATCGGAACGCGCGGCAGCGCGCTGGCGCTGGCGCAGGCGCACGAGACGCGGGCGCGGCTGATGGCGGCGCACGGCCTGCCGGAACAGGCTTTCGAGATCGTCGTCATCTCGACCAGCGGCGACCGCATCGTCGACCGGCCGCTGTCCGAAGCCGGCGGCAAGGGGCTGTTCACCAAGGAGATCGAGGAAACGCTGCTGGCGGGGCGCATCGACATCGCCGTGCACTCGTCGAAGGACATGCCGACGATGCTGCCGGAGGGGCTCGAGCTTTCCGCCTTTCTGGAACGCGAGGACGTGCGCGATGCGTTTATCGCCGGGGCTATCGGCCGCGAAGCGCCCCGCCTTGCCGAATTGCCGCAGGGGGCGGTGGTCGGATCGTCGTCGCTGCGCCGGCAGGCGCTGATTCGCCGGCTGCGCCCCGACATCGAGGTGGTGATGTTTCGCGGCAATGTCCAGACGCGGCTGCGCAAGCTGGAGGAAGGCCAGGTCGCGGGCACGCTGCTTGCCTATGCCGGCCTGCGCCGACTCGCTCTCAGCGACATCGTCACCGAGCTTCTTTCCGTCGAGGATTTTCCACCGGCGCCGGGCCAGGGCGCGATCTGCATCGAAAGCCGTGTCAGTGACAGGCGGGTGCTCGATCTGCTCGCCGCGATCGGCCATTTGCCGACCGCGCAGGCGCTCTCCTGCGAGCGCGCCTTCCTCGCCGCGCTCGACGGTTCCTGCCGCACGCCGATCGC
>JBLJBS010000094.1:0-12312 GCA_047637695.1 Aquamicrobium sp.
ATGCGCGACGGCTTCGCGCTTCACGGCGGGCCCTACCATTTTTCTGACAGAAGCTGGAGACCCGCATTAACCTCGCGCGGCTGATGATTTCATGATTCAATCTGGCCCTCATGATTTGGATGCCGGACGATGGAACAGAGGTCGCTATTTGGGCTGTCGGAGCATCTTGAGCGGCTGAGCAAAATCGGCGACCCGCTGGAGGTTCTGGAGGCGACGGTCGATTTCGAGTACTTCCGCGGCTGGCTGGTGGAAGGGTTGGGCTATGGCGACGGAGCCAGGGGCGGGCGCCCTCCCTTCGATCCGGTATCGATGTTCAAGGCCCTGATCCTTCAGGCCCAGCACAATCTGAGCGATGCCAGGATGGAGTTCATGATCCGGGACCGCCTGTCCTGGATGCGGTTCCTGGGCTTCGACCTTGGCGGGCCGACGCCGGATGAGAACACGATCCGGCTGTTCCGCAATAAATTGACGGAGACCGGGGCGCTGCAGCGGGTGATGAAGGCGTTCGACTGGCAATTGCAGAAGAAGGGCTACATCCCGATGTCGGGCCAGATCGTCGACGCATCCCTCGTGCCCGCGCCGAAGCAGCGGAACACGGATGCGGAGAAGGAGGCGATCAAAGCCGGCAAGACGGCGAACGAGATCTGGCCAAACGAACCGAACAAGGCGGCTCAGAAAGACACCGATGCGCGTTGGACGCTCAAGATTGGCGGCAAGATCCGGTATCGGCCGGACGGCACGCCGCTGCCTCAAATCGCACTGCCGGTCTTCGGCTACAAATCCCACATTGTCATCGACCGGCGCTTTGGCTTTATCCGGGAGGGTGCGGTGACCTCGGCTGCGCACGCCGATGGGCGGATGCTCCCCAAGTTGGTGAATACGGACAATACCTCATCGGGAGTCTGGGCCGACAGCGCCTATCGCTCGCAGAAGAACGAGAAATGGCTGGCTTCAAAGATGCTGGTCAGCCGCATCCATCGTCGCAAGCCTGCGGGCAAGCCGATGCCGCAGAATATCGCGCGGGCCAATGCCGCGAAATCGTCGATCCGTGCCCATGTCGAACACGTCTTCGCCCATCAGAAGAACAGGTACGGCCTGTTTATCCGCACCATCGGGCTGGCGCGGGCCGAAGCGAAACTCACCTTGGCCAATATCGCCTACAACTTCGACCGTCTCGTCTTCCATGAACGGGCAAAAGCCAGGGGCTGAATCCGTCTGGCGTCGGGGAACCGGGCCCCAATATCGGTCTCGGCGGCGCATTCCGACGGTCAAATGCGCCCTTCAACGGATCGGAAACCCAGCCTGCTGCGCTTCAAGTCCAATCGGCTGCTCGATCTGCGGGGTTAATACGGGTGTCCAGCTCGCGAAGTGCCGAGGCTTCCAGCATCTGGTCGGCCAGCAGCTTCTTCAGCTTCGCGTTCTCGTCCTCCAGAGCCTTCAGGCGCTTGGCGTCGGACACGTCCATCCCGCCATACTTCGCCTTCCAGTTATACAGCGTCGCCTCGGAAACCCCGTGCTTGCGAGCCAGATCGCCAGCCTTCGCGCCAGCCTCATGCTCATGCAGAACCGCAATGATCTGCTCTTCCGTAAATCGCTTCCGCTTCATCAGTCCGTCCTTCGATTAAGGGCCGGACTCTAATCTCAGATGGAGGAAAATCTCAGTGGCAGGTCACGGCGCGCCGTAACGTTCTGACCCGATCAAAGTCACCATATGATCATGGCTGCGAGTTGATCGCCGCGTGGGCATGCGCTCACATGCAGGATTCTGGCGATATTTATACTGAAAATTCCGCACGATGGCGGAATACTCAAATAAATTTGCAATCAATCGACCTCCGTGAACAAATATAGAGGGGAGTTCAAATGGGGGGGCATAATTATGAGATTAATCGGATTTTTTGCCGTTGCCATGATTGTTCTGTTTATCGGCAATTCATGCGCCGGGCACGGCCCATACCGGATCGCGGATAATAACTGCGCGCTGATCAGTCTCGGGGGGCACAACAACGAAAGCATCTACTCGGATCAGGACAGCCTGTTGTGTTCGATTCAGACCCATGCAATGGCAAGCGCATTCCCCGTTCCTGCCGAAAACAAGGGGATTCCCGCTGACCCTGATCGTTTCCAGCTTGCATTTGTCGAGCTCGGAAACGGCATTCATGAAGACGTCCGCCAGCGGCAGTTGGACGCACTGCTGGGTTCCCTGCGGCGCGACCGGCAGGACTATGTGATAGCCTTCATTCATGGCTGGCGGCACAATGCGGAAATCGGGGACGGCGATGTCCGCAAGCTGAGGGTCCTGCTTGCCTATGCCCGCAGCTTTCTCAACACCAGATGCAGCGACCATGGGCGCTATTGCGACGCTCGTCTTACGGGCGTCTATGTCGGCTGGAGGGGCGCTTCTTTCATCGAACCCGGAGGCTCCAGTCTGGTTGGCACCATCGGTGCGGCCCCGACTTTCTGGTCAAGAAAGAACGAGAGCGAGAGGCTCAAGGGCGAAATTCAGGCGACCCTCAGGAGCATATCCGACAGCCTTGATCTCGCACCGGGAAATTTCGATGCCGACAAGATGCTCGTTGTCGGCCACTCATTCGGCGGCAACATGCTTGCCACTGCCTTCCGCGACGAACTGGTCCAAAAAATGGCAAATCATCCCATCGGAGGCTATTTCTCCGCTCCCGTCGGCGATCTCGTCCTCCTCGTCAATCCCGCGTCCGAGGCGCTGAACTGGACAAAATTGCAGGAGGCAATCGCCAGCCGGGGCGAGCGAAGCATCACGGTCAATGGCGACCCGGATTCCGACCGGTTCGAGCAGGTTTTTGCGCGCGACCAGCGCCCGAACTATCTTTCGATCACCTCCACCTGTGATTGGGCGGAAGCCGAAGTGAAGGGCATGGGCAAGGAACTGCGACCTGTTGGCTGTGACGTGCCGACTTCGCGGCTTTTCCCGATCGGGCAGGCGATGGCGTTGAAGTGGGACAGCGAGCGCATGCACACCATCGGCCATCTGGACCCGGTTTACGAACGCAGCGCGAAAGACGGCCGTGTCCGCCTCAGGGACGGCTCGCGCCGGGTGGGCACGTCCCATGAGTTCATAACCAACCTCGGCGGCAATGTTTCATCCGATTTCCGGAACGCGGCAAATCCAGACCTGTCCCGATGCGATGTCGCCGATGGGTGGCTGACGACGGCGACCGGCAGGATGGGCGGGGCCGGCCGCGGCTGGGATACCGCCTATGACGCCTCCGGCAAGAGGAACAATATCCTTTGGGCCGACCGCGGAAGGGGCATATTCGCGCAGTTCAGGCACCGCCTCTCCCTGAGCGGCTACGGTGCCGGAGAGCTCGCGTCTATCGCTCCCGCGACCTCGCCGTTCTGGAATGTAAGAGCCTTCGATACCGCGATCGAAGACCATGGCGGATATGTGGGCTATTCGTTCTGGTGTTCGGTGAACCAGTTGATCCTGGACAACGTTTCGGCGCCAAACGGCCCATCTTGATTTGCCTGCTGGCAACTTGACCGCAAGCGGAGCGTGAAGGATGACCGGCTGGTCGATCGCCGTCAGTTCATCGAGTGGCGGCTGTCCGGCAGGTCGAGCGAGAACGCCGGAATATCGATCTCGAAGAAATCGCCGGCCCCGTTCCTGACCGTGTAACTGCCGGCCATGAAGCCGGACGGCGTGCGCAGCGGGCAGCCTGACGTATACTGGAAGCTGTCGCCGGGATTGAGTTCCGGCTGCTCGCCGACAACGCCGGGGCCGCGTACCTCCTCGATCCGGCCCTGCCCGTCGGTGATGCGCCAGTGACGCGCCAGCACCTGGATCGGATCTTCGGAGCGGTTGGCGATGGTGACGCGATAGCCCCAGACATAACGCGCCTCTTCGGGGTCGGATTTGTCCGCCAGATAGAACGGCTCGACCGCAACTTCGATGTTGTGTGTGATGCTGCGATACATGCTGCCTGCCCCAGACCCTGCCGGCCGCATCCGGTGTGAATGCAGCCGATCGGAAAAGGATGGACAGGGCGGAGTGGCGAAACTGTGGCTGCCGCGCCGCCCGTTCCTGGCCAAAGCGTGTCGCGATCTTTCAGATTCGCTCCGTGCGCTTTAAGCTCTTGTTTTTACGCATGTCGTTGTCCCGAAACCGGTTCCCACTTTCGGGCGACATGCTTTAGCCAAGCCGCGCCAGGGCGCGGTCGATGTCCTCGATCAGGTCGTCGGTGTCCTCGAGCCCGACCGACAGCCGCAACGTTCCGCCAAGAATGCCGACCGTTTCGCGGGCCTCGTCGGTCAGGTTCTTGTGTGTCGTCGTCGCCGGATGGGTGATCAGGCTTTTGGCATCGCCCAGATTGTTGGAGAGCTTGATGATCTCGAGCCCGTTGAGAAGCGCGAAGGCGTTATCCTTGCCGCCGCTGGCCTCGAAGCAGATCAGGGTCGAGCCGCCGCTCATCTGCTTCGCCACGATGTCGGCCTGCGGGTGGTCGTCGCGGCCGGGATAGATGACGCGCGACACCGCCTTGTGGCCGGCGAGGAAATCGGCGATGCGGGCCGCGCTCCGCGTCTGCTGGGCGACGCGCACCGGCAGCGTCTCCAGCCCTTTGAGCAGCGTCCAGGCGTTGAACGGCGACAGCGACGGCCCGGTGTGGCGGAAATAGTCCTGAAACTCCTCGTCGATCCATTTGCGGTCGGAGAGCACGACGCCACCGAGACAGCGGCCCTGTCCGTCAATATGCTTGGTCGCCGAATAGACGACGACATGCGCGCCGAGTTCGAGCGGCCTTTGCTGCAGCGGCGTGGCGAAGACGTTGTCGACCACCAGCCGCGCGCCGGCGGCGTTGGCGATCTCGGCCACCGCGGCGATGTCGACGACTTCGAGCGTCGGGTTGGTCGGGCTTTCGAGGAAGAACAGCCGGGTGTTCGGCCGCACCGCCGCTTTCCACTCGTCGATGTTGCGGCCGTCGACCAGCGTCGCCTCGATGCCGTAGCGCGGCATCAGCGTCTCCACCACCCAGCGGCAGGAGCCGAACAGCGCCCGCGCCGAAACGATATGGTCGCCCGCCTTGGCGCTGCACAGGAGCGCGGCGGCCACCGCGGCCATGCCGGAGGAGGTGGCGCGGGCCTCTTCCGCGCCTTCGAGCTCGCACATGCGCTGCTCGAACATGGCGACGGTCGGATTGGCATAGCGCGAGTAGATGAAGCCGGGCTCATCGCCCTTGAAGCGCGCCTCGGCGGCTTCGGCCGTCTGGTAGATATAGCCCTGGGTGAGATAGAGCGCTTCCGAGGTCTCGCCGTAGGGCGAGCGCATCGTTCCGGCGTGAACCATCGCGGTTGCGGGTTTCCAGTTGCGTTTTGTCTCGCTTGTCATCGCCATGCTCCAGACACAAAAAAACCGGCCGCAAGTCGCGCGCCGGTTTCCTCTCGGTCCCTTTAGCGACTTGTTTAACGTGGCTGCAAGCCGACCGGCAAATCACCACGGGATAAAGCCGCTTTACGCCTCGCTCCGGCTTGCGTCAATCGTTAACGACGTTAAACCTCAAGCCCCGCCGTCAGCGGGGCCCGAAGGGTCGATGGGGAAGCGAGGGAGAAGCGAGCGTGCGCAAGACAGGCATTCTGCCGGATCGCGACATTGCCGGCCTGTTCTCCGCCGGTGCGCTTGCCGCCGACCGCCCGCTCGATGCCGACCAGATCCAGCCGGCGAGCCTCGACCTGCGCCTTGGCTCGAGGGCCTACCGGGTGCGCGCCAGCTTCCTGCCCGGCCCGGCGAGCACGGTTGCCGAAAAGCTCGACCGCTTCAAGCTGCACGAGATCGATCTCTCCGACGGCGCGGTGCTGGAAACCGGCTGCGTCTATGTCGTGCCGCTGCAGGAGCAGCTGGTGCTGCCGGGCGACATTTCGGCCTCGGCCAATCCCAAAAGCTCGACCGGCAGGCTCGACATCTTCACCCGCGTGATGGCCGACCGGACGCAGGAATTCGACAAGATCCCGGCCGGATATGCCGGGCCGTTGTTCATGGAAGTCAGTCCGCGCACTTTCCCGATCGTCGTGCGCGAGGGCTCGCGCCTGTCGCAGATCAGGTTTCGCAAGGGCCATGCGCTGCTTTCCGAGACGGAACTTGCCGGGCTTCACGCCGCCGAGACCCTGGTCGCCGCCGACGAACCCAACATTTCGGGCGGCGGCATCGCGCTCTCCATCGATCTGACCGGCAATGCCGACGGGCTGATCGGCTACCGTGCCAAGCACCACACCGCGGTGGTCGATGTCGACAAGCGCGCCGCGCAGGACCTTTATGATTTCTGGGAGCCGCTGCACGCCCGCGGCCGTCCCGAACTGATCCTCGACCCGGACGAGTTCTATATCCTCGTCAGCCGCGAGGCCGTGCACGTGCCGCCGCTTCATGCCGCTGAAATGACCCCGTTCGATCCGCTGGTCGGCGAGTTCCGCGTTCATTACGCCGGTTTCTTCGATCCCGGCTTCGGCCACTCGGCTGCCGGCGGCACCGGCGCGCGCGCCGTGCTCGAGGTGCGCAGCCACGAGGTGCCGTTCATCCTCGAGCACGGCCAGATCGTCGGCCGCCTCGTTTACGAGCATATGCTCTCACGGCCCGGCAGGCTCTATGGCGCGGACATGAAGTCGAACTATCAGGCGCAGGGGCTGAAACTGTCGAAGCATTTCCGCGCCGGTTGAGGAGGCCCGGCCGAGTTGCCATGCGCAAGCGGCACGGTTCAATATGGCGCTTGACAGAACCATGTTCGCCCGCGATCTATGGGCGGCTTCGCGGGTGTAGCTCAATGGTAGAGCAGAAGCTTCCCAAGCTTACGACGAGGGTTCGATTCCCTTCACCCGCTCCAGCCCGTTCAAGGTTTTGCACGCGGATCGGTCTGCCAGAGCGAGCGATTTTACAGAAGTTTGCCATTTGAGCTTCACCGGCCGCTTCGCGGCGGCGGTCGGGGCGTGACTTATTCCTTTTCCTGCACATGCGCCTCGAGGAACCACAGCGATTTGTCGAGATCGCGCGAAAACGCGGTAAAGATATCGGCCGTATCGGCATCGCCGGCCTCGTCGGCCTCGTCGATTGCCGCGCGCACGGCATTGGCGGCATCGCCGTAGCGCTCGATCAGCGCCGCGAGGTGATCTCTGGTTTTCGAGATGTCGGCCGGATAGGGCTTGAGTGCGGTAACCTCGGCAACCGCCTGCGTGGTGCCATGCGCCTGGCCGCCCAGCTGCACCGCGCGTTCGGCGATGGTGTCGACATGGCCGTCGAGCGTCGCGCGGAAGCCGTCGAGCATCTCGTGGATGGCGATGAAGTGCGGCCCCTTCACGTTCCAGTGTGCCTGCTTGGTTGCGAGCGCGAGGTCGATGGCATCGGCTAGACGGGCGTTCAGAAGCTCCGTCATGGCTTTCCTGGTGTTGGACTTGAGATCGATGCGGGTGGGGTGCGTTGCCATTTTCTGCTCCATCGTCAACGGCGTTCACAGGCGCACTATTAGCGCCCGTTGCCGGACGTTCAACGCGCCATTCGCGCCGGTGTTCCGCCGCTCGCATCGAGAATGCGAAGGGAGAGCGGCAGGTCTCGCGGAATGTCCGGCGGCAGCTGCAAAAGCCGTTTGATGAACGACATCGATGCGATGCGTCGATGCCGGGGAAGTGCGTCGGCAATGCCGCATCTCTCGACTGCTGACCGCGATAAAATATCCACGAAATCAACAGGAAGAGCAAAACGTCCCGAAACAATGTTCCTTGTTTGTTCACTTCGATATTCATCTCTGATATAAGAAGATATTCCTATACTCGGGAGGGTCGAGGTGGGTACAGCAAGGGTCGGGCGGCGGGAAGCGCAGGGCGGTCATCGCCGCGAGCAGTGCGATGTGTCGCAAGAGAGGCCCCGCGCTGGCGAAGGCGGCGGGTTCAGCGGTCGCGGCAAGGGCGGGTTCTTCGCCGGCGCGACCGCAAGCGTGCCCGCCGGAGCCGGCGGCGCGTCGATGCAGGCGAGGCCGCGTGCCGGCCGCTCGGAGCCCGCCCTGCGCATCTTTCCGACCGCCAGCCATCGCGACCATGTCATGGCCGCCTGTGAGGGCGTGATCGACATCGCCGCCACTTTGTTCAACGTCTCCGGCAAGGACCTTCGCAGCCCCGGCCGCTCGACGCTTGCCGTCAGCCGTGTGCGCCAGATCGCCATGTATGTCGCGCATGTGACGCTCGGCCTGACGATGGCAAATGTCGGCCAGGGTTTTGGCCGCGATCGCACCACGGTGCTGCATGCCTGTCACCAGATCGAGGACATGCGCGAGGACGACGAGTTTGACGGCATCGTCGCACGCGTCGAGCAGGTGATTGCGGCGGCCTTCGGCGAAGCGGCCTAGCGCATGTAGCCCGAAAGTGGGAACCGGTTTCGGGACAACGACATGCGCAAGAACAAGAGCTTAAGGCGTACGGAGCGAATCTGAAAGATCGCGGCACATTTTAGCGCGGCGGATGCCCGGGTAAACCGGGCTGTCGCTCTATCTTATTGTTTTGACGGCATTTATGCGACGCCAGACGTAAACGTCTGGCGGCACAATTCCCTAGTGAGAACGGAACGCCGGATAATGGATCGATCTATGGAAACCGATCGCGCCGCCATGCGCGTCCTGCGCTTTCTCGCCGGTGGCGAGGCGCGCATCATGCCGGCCGCTTCGCCCAAGCTCGTGTTGCTGGAAAATGCTGGCAACGGCACGCTGGCCACCGATGCAGCGATGCTGACACTGGTCGAAAGCCGCGCGCTGGTGACGAGGACAGGCGACAAGCTTTCCCTTGCCGCTGCCGGACGCTCTTTGCTCCGGCATCTCGCCGCGCGGCGGACCCAGCCTCTGCTCGCGCCCGATCGCGAGCCGTCCAGCGCAACGGTCGAGACGGCTGCCGGCGTCGAGCGCGTCACCGTCAACGCCTCGGAATCGCCATTGGCGCTGCTGCATCGCAGGAAGGGCAGGGACGGCAAGCCACTTGTCGACCTGCGCGAGTTTCGCGCCGGCGAGCGGCTGCGCGCCGACTATACAAGGGGCCAGATCATGCCACGTCTCGGTGTCGACTGGGGCGCTGTCGGCTCGGCCGGGCGAAGGTCGGGCGCGGCAGGCGGCATCGGCGACCTGACCGATGCCGCACTTGCCGCTCGTCGGCGGGTCGAGAAGGCGTTGGCGGCGGTCGGACCGGAGCTGTCCGGCGTCCTCGTCGATATCTGTTGTTTCCTGAAAGGAATGGAGCAGGTCGAGATCGAACGCGGCTGGCCGGCGCGCTCGGCCAAGGTGGTGCTGAAATCGGCGCTGGGTGCGCTCGCCCGCCATTACGAGCCGGTGCGGGCACGGCCGGCCGGCACGTCCGCGCCGATCCTGCAGTGGGGCACTGAAGACTACCGCCCCTCGATCGACCGATAGATTGTTGTGCTCAGGCGGCGCGGGCGGCTTCCGCTTCGCGGCGGATGCGCTGCACCATCGAGCGCAGGCCATTGGCCCGCTGCGGCGTCAGGTGCTCGTCGAGGCCGAGTTCGCGCAGCGTCGCCTCGGCGTCGGTGGCCAGAATTTCGGATGCCCTGCGTCCGGAAAACAGCGCCAGGACGATCGCCACCAGCCCGCGCACGATGTGGGCGTCGGAATCGCCGAGATAGGTGATGACGGGGTCGCTGCCTTGACCGCGACTGGTGTGCAGCCACACCTGGCTGACGCAGCCCGGCACCTTGTGAGCGTCGTCGCGTGCGCTTTCAGGATAGTCGGAGAGGCCGGCGCCAAGCTCGATGATGTAGCGGTAGCGGTCTTCCCAGTCTTCGAGAAACGAGAAATCCTCGCGGATGCTGTCGATGGTCGCGCTCATGCCGCTGCATATAGGGCAGGCGGCCCCGGCTGTCACTCCCGCGCGGCGGCGGCACGCGCCGTGGGCACCGGGACTGACCCGGTGTGAAGCTGCTCATCCGTTGCGGCAGCGTTGGCGACTTCGGCCGGCGGAACTTCACCGAAATGCTCGTCGAGCATGCCATAGGCGATACGCGCGCCTTCGCGCGCCCGCACGCCGATGGTGTGGACGGCCGAACGCCCGACCTCGCAGGCTTCCGGCCGGCGTTCGCACAGGCCCGACATGTCGTCGATGACCGCACGGGCGGCGAAGAAGGTTTCGATCGCCCCGATCGTCGACTCGCCGTTGTTGTTGCTGTTGCCGAACGGGATGACCAGCAGCACCAGCGAAAGCCAGAACGCGCACTTGATAAGGAAACCCATTTCCACACCCTCTTTCGCGTCACGGATTCTTGCCCCGTTTCCGTGCGCATGTCGATCCTTAGACCCGAACAGGCAAAAGACGGCTTGCAGTCCCGATTCGAATTGTCGGCGAATTCGATTCAAATTTTAGCGTTCCGGCTTATGTGCGGCTTTTGCCTCAAAGGCGAGGCGATACCGGCTGAAGACGAAAATTCATCAACCAATTGAAAAGAAATAGATAATCCGAAAGGTGGCTTGGAAAAGCTGAGCCGGCCCCTGTCGAAAACGCCTCCGGCTTTGCGTTACCCTCCGTTTACCATGAGTGGAATTTGCCTGCGAAAAGGCGGTGAAAAACCCCGGTCGAGGCGTTCGTGGCGCATCGGTCGCAGCCGCGTTTATTCATTCCTTAAACCCCCGGTGCGAGGGTCCGGACAAAGAGTTTTGTCCGTGAATCGGACGGTGTAAGGGTGCGTTGCGTTGGACGTGCAGGCAGGCAGCAGAAGCGACTGGCTCGCCGGGGTTGGAAGGGGGCTCGACCGCCTCGTCCATCCCGAGGTGACGGGGGAGCGCCGGATCGCCCAGCGCAGGCTGCTGGGCGTTCTTCTGGCTGCTCCGTTCGTCGTTTCGGCCGCGGTGGCGCAGGTCGCGTGGCCCTTCGCGGGCATCGCCGGCGTTCTCTCCATGCTGTGCGGCCTGTTCGGGATCAGCTGGCTGATGGCGCTTGCCGTCGCGGCGCGCGGCAGCGAGCGGCAGGTTCGATGGCTGGCGCTCGGCGGCGGCTCTCTGCTTGCCGGCACGCTGGGCGTCATGTCGGGTGGCCTGGCCGCGCCGCTGGCGGCCCTGCTCGTTGCGCTGCCGCTTGAAACGATCTGGATCACCCGCTCGCGCAGGGCCGGCATGCTCGCGGCCGCATTGGCCGCGGCGACGGTAATCGCGGTGGTGCTTTTCCCGGCGATGGCCGATGCCCCGGCGATTTCCGCCTGGATGTGGATTTCACCCTCGCTCTACGCAATGACGCTGGCGCTGCGCGCGAACGAAGGTCTTTCTTCCACCCAGCGGGAAGATCGCGCAGGCGAGGTCTTGCCCGAAACCGGGCTCGATGCCGTCGTGGTGCGGCTTTCGCGCACCGGCGAGACCGAAAGCGTTTCGCCGCAGGCGGCGCGACTTCTGGGACTGGAGCCGGCGCTGCTTCTGGGTGGCGGTCTGTTCGAGCGCATCCATGTCGGCGACCGCGTCGCCTTCATGTGCGCGGCCGCGCAGGCGCGCGACGAAGGCCTGCCGTCCGCCTGCGAGACCCGCATCAGGATGCCCGCGGTCGAAGGCCAGGATGGCGGCCATTATCGTCCGTTCGAGATCGAGATGGTGCCGCTTGCCCCCGGCACGGTGGCGGCACTGGTTCGTGACGGGCGCGAGAAGGCGGCGCTGAGGGACAAGGTGGCGCGGGCCATCGAGGAGGTCGACACCGTCGAGGTGGCCAAGGGTCGCTTCCTGGCGACCGTCAGTCATGAATTGCGCACCCCGCTCAATGCCATCATCGGCTTTTCCGACATGCTGCTCCACCCGGAGATCTCCGGCGATCTGAGCGTCAAGCAGGCCGAGCATGTCGGCCTGATCCGAGATGCCGGCAATCATCTGCTGTCGGTGGTCAATGCCATTCTCGACGTTTCGAAGATCGAGGCCGGATCCTATCCCATCGCTATCGAGCCGTTCGAGTTGAGGGATGCGGTCGACCTTTGCTGCGCGATGCTGGAGCCGCAGGCACAGGCGCGCGGCGTCAGGCTGGCCGCAAATCTGCCGCACGGCATCGGGAAGGTGCTAGGCGACCGGCGGGCGGTTCAGCAGATACTGATCAATCTCGTCTCGAACGCGGTAAAGTTCACGCCCGAAGGCGGACAGGTCGTTGTCAACGCCTCGATCAGGGAAGGGATGGTCCGCATCTATGTCAACGATACCGGCATCGGCATTGCCGGCGACGATCTCGCCCGGCTCGGTCGGCCGTTCGTACAGGTCCAGAACGACTATACCCGCCAGTTCCAGGGAACCGGGCTCGGCCTGTCGCTGGTCAAGGGGCTGGTCAAGCTGCATGGCGGCACGA
>JBLJBS010000095.1:0-4082 GCA_047637695.1 Aquamicrobium sp.
CGTCGATGCCGATGTCGTCGAGCGCCTGGCGCACGTCGAGATAGCTCTTGCCGATCGTGGCGATGCCGAGTTTCGGGCTGGCCCCGCCGGAATAGACGATCCTGTTGAGACGATTGGCCCTGATGAACGCCGCCGCCGCCGCGCGCTTGTGATCGTGAAGGCGCTTCTCCTGCCCGAACTGGTCCAGTTCGTGGCGGATATTGAGCCCGCCGGGCGGCAGCGCGAAGTCAGGCAGGACGATGTCCAGCCGGTCAAGCGAGACATCGACCGACGCGGTCGATTCGATGTTGTCCTTGACGCACTTGATCGCCACCCACGTTCCGGAGAAGCGCGACAGCGCATAGCCGTAGAGACTGTAGTCGATCAGTTCCTGGACGCCGGCCGGATTGAAGATCGGCATCATCGCGTCGACGAAGGCGAATTCGGTCGCATGGGCATTGGTCGAGGATTCGGCGGTGTGGTCGTCGCCCATCAGCGCCAGCACGCCGCCATACTTCGACGAGCCGGCAAGATTGGCATGGCGGAAGACGTCGCCTGTCCGGTCGACGCCCGGACCCTTGCCGTACCAGAGCGCGAAGACGCCGTCGTGCTTGCCGTCGCCCATCATTTCCGCCTGCTGCGTGCCCCAGCAGGCAGTGGCGGCGAGCTCCTCGTTCAGGCCGGGTTGGAAGACGACGTCGCTCGCCTTCAGCTCCTTCTTCGCCAGCCAGAGCTGCTGGTCGAGACCGCCAAGCGGCGAGCCGCGATAGCCGGTGATGAAGCCGGCGGTGTTGCGACCTGCCCGCCGGTCGAGCTCGCGCTGCATCATCAGCATCCGCACCACGGCTTGCGCACCGGAAACGAACACCCGCTCCTTCGCCAGATCGAACTTGTCCGAAAGCGAGACTTCGTGAAGCGTCATGCCAGAATTCCTCCCGGGTGGCCGCTTCGTGAAGCGGCTTGCCTGTCTCCAGTGTTCCCATGTCGATCATCGCCGTCAAACGAAATCCTGCCGAAATCGGACAAGTGGAGAAAACGACCACGCCTTTCTTTCCAAGCGTGGCCCAAACTGCTATTGCGCCAGATCGCAAATGCCGCGCAACAACAAGCCGCATTGCAAGGAGGGGAGGCCGGAACTGGGGAGGGCCGGGCCATCACGGCCGCGCTTTCCGTGCGCTGGTGTCTTCAGGGAAAATCGAGGTTCGGAGACGGAACCCATGAATGCTCTTGCCTTCATCATCCGCTCGATAGGCGCGTTGAACCGCCTTGTCGGCAATACTTTTGCCTGGCTTTCGCTCATCATGGTGCTGGTCTGCTTCACGGTGGTGGTGCAGCGTTATCTTCTGGGCTTCACCATCCTGTGGATGCAGGATCTCTATGTCTGGCTGAACGGGGCTATGTTCACTGCCGTTGCCGGCTTCGCGCTCCTGCGCGACGATCACGTCCGGGTTGACATTTTCTACCGCCCGGCGACGATCCGCAACAAGGCGATCATCGACTTCATCGGCGTCTTCATCTTCCTGCTGCCGTTCTGCTGGGTGGTCTACACCTACAGCTGGAACTACATCGCCCGCTCGTGGCGACTGCATGAGGCGTCGGCCAATGTCGGCGGCATGCCGGGCCTCTACATCCTGAAAACGTTCATCCTCGTGTTCGTCGCCGTCATCGCCCTGCAGGGGATCGCCATGGCGCTGCGCTCGATCCTCGTTCTCCGCGGCCGGGAAGACCTGCTTCCCGAAAAGCTGCGCTATCCGACGCGTCAGGAGTAATCGCATATGGATCCGGTTCTTATCGGCGAGATCCTCGCCGGCCTGATGTTCTTCGGCATCATAGGCTTTCTCATGCTCGGCTTTCCGGTCGCGTTCTCGCTGGCCGGCGTATCGCTGATGTTCGGCCTTGTCGGCATGTGGTTCGGCGTGTTCGATCCGTCGAATTTCGGCTCGCTCGCAAACCGCTATATCGGCTTCATGACCAATGAAGTTCTGGTGGCGGTGCCGCTGTTTATCTTCATGGGCGTGCTGCTGGAGCGCTCGCGCATCGCCGAGCAGCTGCTGATAACCATGGGCAAACTGTTCGGCAACATGTCGGGCGGCCTCGGTATTTCGGTCATCCTCGTCGGTGCGCTGCTCGCCGCCTCCACCGGCGTCGTCGGCGCCACCGTCGTCACCATGGGCCTGATCTCGCTGCCGGCGATGCTGCGCTCGGGCTACGACCCCAAGCTCGCCTGCGGCGTCATCTGCGCCTCCGGCACGCTCGGCCAGATCGTGCCGCCCTCGACCGTGCTGATCTTCATGGGCGACATCCTGACCGGCATCAACGCCCAGGTGCAGATGGCCAAGGGCAATTTCGCGCCGACGCCGGTCTCGGTCGGCGACCTGTTCGCCGGCGCGCTCATCCCCTCCCTGCTCCTCGTCTCGCTCTATCTCGGCTGGGTGATCCTGAAGGCGATCTTCGACCCCAAATCCTGCCCGCCGACGGCGGTGCCGGACGAGGACAGGACCGGCCTCATCAAGGAAGTCGTCGTCGCGCTGATCCCGCCGCTGGCGCTGATCGTCGCCGTGCTCGGCTCGATCCTCGGCGGCGTCGCGACGCCGACGGAAGCCTCCTCGGTCGGCGCGGTCGGCGCGATGATCCTCGCGGCCCTGCGCGGCCGGCTGAATTTCGGCGTGCTGCGCGAAGCGGCGATCTCGACGGCGTCGATCACCTCGATGGTGTTCATCATCCTGTTCGGCGCCTCGGTGTTCTCGATCGTCTTCCGTCTGATGGGCGGCGACAACCTCGTCCACGAGTTCCTCGCCGGCCTGCCGGGCGGCATGATGGGCGCGATCTTCGTCGTCATGTTCATCATGTTCCTGCTGGGCTTCATCCTCGACACGTTCGAGATCATCTTCATCGTGCTGCCGATCACCGCGCCAGTCCTGCTCAACATGGGCGTCGATCCGGTCCTGCTCGGCGTAATGATCGGCGTTAACCTGCAGACCTCGTTCATGACGCCGCCCTTCGGCTTCTCACTGTTCTACCTGCGCGGCGTCGCGCCCAACAGCGTGTCGACCGGCATGATTTACAAAGGCATCATTCCTTTCGTCGCCATCCAGGTGATCACCGTCATTCTGATCTTCATGTTTCCGGCCATTGCGACCTGGCTGCCGAAGGCGATTTACAGCTGATCCGGCGCTGGCCTGCCGCCATGCGCGCGGGCCAGATTCATCGCCGACAAACGAAAGGCCCGGATGTTTCCATCCGGGCCTTTTCTTTGAAAACTCTCTGCCTGCAATCAGAGATGGAAGAACTTCTCGCGCGCCTGGATGAACGGCGAATCGGTGCCCTCCGTCTTCTGGCGCACGATGTTGAGCGCCGAAACGAAGCTTTCCGCCGTCTTTTTGGTCAGCGCATCGCCGGAATCGAGCAGGCCCGTCAGAATTTCCTTGGCGGCATTGGCGCCGGCTTCGAGAATCTCGTCGGGGAACTGCCGAACCTGCACGCCATGATCGTTGACCAAAGTCTGCAGTGCGCGCGGATCGTTGGCCGCGAAGTCGGCGGCGACCGAGTCGTACTCGGCCTGGCAAACGTCGCGAATGATCGCCTGCAGATCGGAGGGCAGCGCCTGATATTTGGCCTTGTCGACGACCAGCTCGGTTGCGAGGCCCGGCTCGATGAAGCTCGGGAAGTAGTAGTTCTTGCAGATCTGGTAGAAGCCGAGTGCAAGATCGTTATACGGGCCGACGAACTCGGCCGCGTCGAGCGTGCCGGATTGCAGCGCCTGGAAGATTTCGCCCGCGGCCATGTTGGTCACGGATACGCCGAGCTTCTGCCACACCTGGCCGCCAAGGCCAGGCGTGCGGAAGCGCAGGCCCTGCACCGACGAGACGCCCGTCAGCTCGTTCTTGAACCAGCCGCCCGCCTGGGTACCGGTGTCGCCCGACAGGAAGCCCTGCACGCCGAACTGGTCATAGATCTCGTCCCAGATTTCCTGGCCACCGAGATAGCGCACCCAGCCGGTCAGTTCGCGCGAGGTCATCCCGTATGGAACACCCGTGAAGAACGACAAGCCGGCGCTCTTGTTCTGCCAGTAATAGGCGGCGCCATGGCTCATCTCGGCATTG
>JBLJBS010000096.1:0-14174 GCA_047637695.1 Aquamicrobium sp.
CCACCTCGTAGCCGTCGCCGCCATTGTTGCCCGGCCCGCACAGCACGTCGAAGCCTTCGGCCGACGGAAATCGCGCCAGCATCTCCCGGAACAACGCCATGCCGGCATTGCGCATCAGGCCATAGCCGTCATGCGGCCCGAAAGCGGCCGCCAGCCTGTCGGCCTCCGACATTTCGGCCGGTGTCAGCAGCTCCAGCGCCGTGCCTGATTTTTGTGCAGATTGCATGATATTTAACCTGCCTCTAGACTGAAATCCGCGACCGGACCCGCCGCATGCCCGTTTGACGGCAAGGGAGCGGCGCAAACGCTGCTTTCTCTTCGCCGGGTCCGTGTCTGCGCAATTGGCACGGTTCCTGCTTTCCATTCAACGACGCGGATTTTTCCGCCTGTCTCTACCAATCGGAGGCCACCACCCCATGAAAAAGATCGAGGCGATCATCAAGCCGTTCAAGCTCGACGAGGTCAAGGAGGCGCTGCAGGAAGTCGGCCTTCAGGGCATCACCGTCACCGAGGCGAAAGGTTTCGGTCGCCAGAAGGGACATACCGAGCTCTATCGCGGCGCCGAATATGTCGTCGATTTCCTGCCCAAGGTGAAGATCGAGGTCGTGCTGCCCGACGAAGCCGTCGAGGCAGCGATCGACGCGATCCGCAAGGCGGCGCAGACCGGCCGCATCGGCGACGGCAAGATCTTCGTCACCAATGTCGAGGAAGTCGTGCGCATCCGCACCGGCGAAACCGGAAACGACGCCATCTGATAAACCCGCCGGCCGACGCGGCCCCGGCTCATCCTATCAACGTTGAAGGAAAGCGGAAAATGACCACAGCAGACGACATCATGAAGCGGATCCGGGACAACGAGGTCAAGTTCCTCGACCTGCGCTTCACCGATCCCAAGGGCAAACTTCATCATGTCACCATGGATGTGGGCGTGGTGGACGAGGAGATGTTCACCGACGGCGTGATGTTCGACGGCTCCTCGATCGGCGGCTGGAAGGCGATCAACGAGTCCGACATGGTGCTGATGCCGGACCTCGAGACGGCGCATATGGACCCGTTCTTCGCGCAGTCGACGCTGGTGCTGCTCTGCGACATCCTCGATCCGGTCTCCGGCGAGCCTTACGGCCGCGACCCGCGCGGCATCGCCCGCAAGGCGGAAGCCTATCTCAAGGCCGAAGGCTTCGGCGACACCGTCTATGTCGGGCCGGAAGCCGAATTCTTCGTCTTCGACGACGTCCGCTTCAAGGCCGATCCCTACAACACCGGCTTCCGGCTCGATTCGAGCGAACTGCCCTCCAATGACGACACCGACTACGAGACCGGCAACCTCGCGCATCGCCCGCGCGTCAAGGGCGGCTATTTCCCGGTGCCGCCGCTCGATTCGCTGCAGGACATGCGGTCCGAGATGCTGACCGTGCTGACCGAGATGGGCGTCGTCGTCGAAAAGCACCATCACGAGGTGGCTGCGGCCCAGCACGAACTCGGCGTCAAGTTCGACACGCTGCTGCGCAACGCCGACAAGATGCAGCTTTTCAAATATGTCGTGCACCAGGTCGCCAACGCCTATGGCAAGACCGCGACCTTCATGCCGAAGCCGATTTTCGGCGACAACGGCTCGGGCATGCATGTGCATCTGTCGATCTGGAAGGACGGCAAGCCGACCTTCGCCGGCAACGAATATGCCGGCCTGTCGGAGAGCTGCCTCTATTTCATCGGCGGCGTCATCAAGCACGCCAAGGCGATCAACGCCTTCACCAACCCGCTGACCAACTCCTACAAGCGGCTGGTTCCGGGCTATGAGGCGCCGGTGCTGCTTGCCTATTCGGCGCGCAACCGCTCGGCCTCCTGCCGCATCCCGTTCGGCTCGTCGCCGAAGTCGAAGCGCGTCGAGGTCCGTTTCCCCGATCCGGGCGCGAACCCCTATCTCGCCTTCGCCGCGCTGCTGATGGCCGGCCTCGACGGCATCAAGAACAAGCTCCATCCCGGCCAGCCGATGGACAAGGACCTCTACGACCTGCCGCCGAAGGAACTGAAGCAGATCCCGACCGTTTCGGGGTCGCTGCGCGAGGCGCTGGTCAACCTCGACAAGGACCGCGCCTTCCTCAAGGCCGGCGGCGTGTTCGACGACGACCAGATCGACGCCTTCATCGAGCTGAAGATGGCCGAGGTGATGCGCTACGAGATGACGCCGCATCCGGTCGAGTTCGACATGTATTATTCGGTCTGACCGCCGCATCCGCAAAAACAAAAGGCCGGGATGGAAACATCCCGGCCTTTTTGCAGAAACGAGGAAGCGGCATCACCGCTCCCTGCATCACGGCAGGCTGAAGGATCAGCCCTTGTTCTTGAGCACGGCACCGACGATGCCGGTCAGCAGGGCGCCGCCGCCGGCACCACCCAGCACGTCGCCGAGCAGCCCGCCGAGCGCACCACCCGTCGCGGCGTCAGCCGCCGCGCCACCGCCGCCGAGCAGCGCGCCGAGAATCTGGCCGCCGGCCACGCCGCCGATCGCGCCGCTGAGCAGCTTGGGAAGCTGGCCGAGCGCCGCCGACTTGATCGCCGCGCCGACGGCCTGGCCGCCGACAACGCCTGAAACAATTTGAATGATGATTGGAAGAAGAGCGTCCACGTCTATTCCCTCTGCAAAATCCGACTCCGGCAGCCGGCAGGGCGATGGAATGCCTAAACTTGATCAAAGTCAAAGGAGATTAATTTTCTCCTTACATAAAATCAGGGGACAAGGACGGCCACGGCGCAAAAACAGAGGCCTGCCCCATGCGGGGACAGGCCATTGAAAAATCCTCGATTCGCGACGACGCCGTGAAAAACGGCGATCGCCGAGAAGCTACTCGGCGGCGGCGCGCTTGGGCTGGACCTCGGCCATGTAGTCGTTCATCAGCGTCCTGGTGATCTCGCCGACGGTGAAATTCCACTGGCCGATTTCCGCCACAGGCGTCACCTCGGCGGCGGTGCCGCACAGGAAAGCCTGCTCGAAGCCATCAAGCTCCGCCGGCATGATGGCGCGTTCGATGACCTCGATGCCGCGGCGCTTGGCAAGATCGATGACCGTGCGACGGGTAATGCCGTCGAGGAAGCAGTCGGGCTTCGGCGTGTGCAACTTGCCCTCCTTGACGAAGAAGATGTTGGCGCCGGTCGCCTCGGCCACCTGGCCGCGCCAGTCCAGCATCATCGCGTCGGCATAGCCCTTCGATTCGGCGGCATGCTTCGACAGGGTGCAGATCATGTAGAGACCCGCCGCCTTCGACTTCGACGGCGCGGTGCGCGGGTCGGGCCGGCAATACTCGGCAACATCGAGGCGGATGCCCTTGAGGCGCTGCTCTGGATCGAAATAGCTCGGCCATTGCCAGATGGCGATGGCGCAATTGATGCGGTTGTTCTGGGCAGAGACGCCCATCATCTCCGAACCGCGCCAGGCGATCGGCCGGACATAGGCATCGGTGAAGCCCTGCTTCTGAAGCAGGTCGCGGCAGGCCTGGTCGATCTCGGCGACGGAAAAGGGGATGGTGAAGCCGAGGATCTTCGCCGAATCGTGGAGCCGCTGGGTGTGCTCCGTCAGCTTGAAAATCTCGCCGCCATAGGCCCTTTCGCCCTCGAACACGGCACTGGCGTAATGCAGGCCATGCGTGAGCACGTGAATCTTCGCGTCCGCCCATTTGACGAATTCGCCGTTCATCCAGATATGACCATCGAGCTGGTCGAAAGGAACGGATGCCATTTATTTCTCCCTGAAGGCCAAAAGCCCTGATTTTATTGGACGCGCCGCGCACGCTCCGTTAACCGGATGCGCGAAACCACAAATCTACGACGATTGCGAGATGGATTGAAGAAAGCACCGGCAGAAAATCAGCCATCTTTCACGATCATGCGCAATCGGCCCCGAAGATTGTCAAAAATTACGCCTTCGCCTAAATTATGTCAATAACACTGACATAAATTGGACTGGCACAGCCGCGACAGAGAATTATGACAGCGACGATGACCTCAAAAGCAGCAGACCGCAACACCGAGCCGATCAGGAGCGCCCTTCTTGCCGAGGGCGGCATCGATTTCACCGTCATCGAGCTGCTGTTCTTCGCCTATCGCGATTTCACCTCCGATCCCGACCAGATCCTGTCCGACTACGGTTTCGGCCGCGCGCATCACCGCGTCGTCCACTTCGTCAACCGCAGGCCCGGACTGACCGTTGCGGAGTTGCTCGACGTGCTCAAGATCACCAAGCAGAGCCTTGCCCGGGTGCTGAAGCAGTTGCTCGACGCCGGCCACATCGTCCAGGTGCAGGGCCCGCGCGACCGCCGCCAGCGCGAGCTCTATCCGACGGCGCGCGGCCGCGAGCTGGCTCTGGCGCTGGCTGCCCCGCAGGCGCGCCGCATCGCCGCCGCCCTGACGGATGCCGACGCCCATGACCGCGCCGCGGTCGAGCGTTTCCTCAAGGGCATGGTCAACCCCGAGCTGCGCGAACAGATCGCGCCGGTGCCTCGCGAAGCAGGCTGACATCGGACCCGACGACACAGACAGGATGACCATGACCGACAGGCAGGCTAGTATCGTTGCGGGCTGGATGGGGACGCAATCGGAGGATTACCTGTCGATGACGCAAGATGCGGTCGTTCCGGGCGATGACGCCCCTCACCTTCTCGTCGTCGACGACGACACACGCATCCGCACCCTGCTCAGGCAGTTCCTGAGCGAGAACGGCTATCGCGTCACCGTCGCCGGCAGCGCGGCGGAAGCGCGGCGCAAACTGGACGGCCTCGATTTCGACCTTCTCGTCCTCGACGTGATGATGCCCGGGGAAACCGGCGTTCAGCTGACGCGGGCGCTGCGCGAGGAAAAGAATGTGCCGATCCTGATGCTGACGGCGCTGTCCGAGACCGACAGCCGGGTTGCCGGACTGGAAGCCGGCGCCGACGACTACCTGTCCAAACCGTTCGATCCGCGCGAACTTCTGCTGCGGCTGAACAACATCCTGCGCCGCGGCGGACCGCAGCCCGCGCCCAAGGTCGAGCAGATCGTCTTCGGCCCCTACACCTTCCAGATCGCCCGGCGCGAGCTGAAGAAGAACGGCGATCCGGTCAAGCTGACGGATCGCGAGCAGGAAATCCTCGCGATATTCGCCGAGCGGGCCGGAGAAACCATCCCGCGCCACGAACTGATCGGCTCCGATTCGGAAGTCGGCGAGCGCACCATCGACGTCCAGATCAACCGGCTGCGCCGCAAGATCGAGCGCGATCCGTCCAACCCGGTCTGGCTGCAGACGGCGCGCGGCGTCGGCTACAGGCTGAGCGTCGAGTAGGCTCGCCGACGGGCGACTGGGGAAAGCTGCATGGCGGTTTCCGGAGCGGGGAAGAACGACGCAGACGCGGGCAGCGCCGGCATTCCACGCGCGCCGGTGGCACGAGTTCGCAGCCGGCGTCGCCTCGGCCGCCTTATCGGCCGCTGGATGCCGAAGCGGCTCTATGCGCGATCGCTGATCATCGTCATCGCTCCGATGATCCTGCTCCAGTCGGTCATCGCCTTCGTCTTCATGGAACGCCACTGGCAGACCGTGACCGAGCGGCTTTCCACCGCCGTCACCCGCGACATCGCCGCCATCATCGACATGATCGAGACCTGGCCGCAGGACAGCGACCTCGCGCAGGTCATCCGCATCGCGCAGGAGCGCCTGCAGCTGAAGGTCGACCTCCTGCCGCCCGACGCCCTGCCCGCGCCCGGCTCCAAGCCGTTCTTCTCCATCCTCGACTATTCGCTGAGCGAACAGATAACCCGCCAGATCAACCGACCGTTCTGGCTCGACACGGTCGGCGATTCCGCCATCGTCGAGATACGCATCCGCCTCGAGGACAAGGTGCTGCGCGTCTTTGCCCGCCGCAGCCACACCTACGCCTCCAACACCCACATCTTCCTGCTGTGGATGGTCGGCACCTCGCTGGTGCTGATCGCCATCGCCGTCGCGTTCCTGCGCAACCAGATCAGGCCGATCCTCAATCTGGCGGAGGCGGCGGAAAGCTTCGGCAAGGGTCGGCCGACGCCCACCGATTTCAGGCCGCGCGGCGCGGACGAAGTGCGGCGCGCCGGCGCAGCCTTCATCCAGATGCGCGAACGCATCGAACGCCAGATCGAGCAGCGCACGGCGATGCTGAGCGGGGTCAGCCACGATCTGCGCACGATCCTCACCCGCTTCAAGCTCCAGCTCGCGCTGGCAGGCGCCAAGGCCGACCGCGACGCGCTCAACCAGGACATCGACGACATGCAGTCGATGCTGGAGGGCTATCTTGCCTTCGCACGCGGCGAAACCGGCGAGGACACCGGCAGCTTCGACCTCGCCGCCTTTCTCGAGAAGCAGGTCGAGGAAGCGCGGCTGCGCCGACGGACGCTGAACACGTCATTGACCGGCAACCCCGACATCATCGTCCGGCCGAATGCGTTCTCGCGGCTGCTTTCAAACGTGATCGGCAATGCGCTGCGCTATGCGAGAACCGTCCAAGTCGCGGCCACGCATGCCGACGGGCTTCTGCTGATCGTCGTCGACGACGACGGCCCCGGCATTCCGCAGGACAAGCGCGAGGAAGTGTTCAAGCCGTTCGTGCGCCTCGACGACGCCCGCAATCAGGACGCGGGCGGCACCGGCCTCGGCCTGTCGATCGCCCGCGATATCGCCCGCAGCCATGGCGGCGACATCTCCCTCGACGACAGCCCGCTCGGCGGCCTGCGCGCCACCATCTCTATTCCGGCCTGAGCGCGGCGACGGCCGGGTGGCGCAGGATGAATTCCATCCGTCTGTCGACGGAAGCCCTCGGAATTTCCACCAGCCGATAGCCGGCTGCGAGATAGCCTTCCGTCAAGGCATCGTATTCCCGGCAGGCCTCGTCAAACGGCTTTTGCCGCTCGGCATCGCTGACATAGATTTCACGCCACGGCGGCGCGACGAAGATGTCGGTCGCATAACGGTAGAGCGCCACCGCCCGCCGCAAATGGCCGGGAACGGCAATGCCCTTCATATCGAGGAAGGAGACCAGGTCGATCAGCGACCTGTCGAAGAACATCGGGCCGGAGGGCGGCGCTGTCCGGTTGAAGAAATGCATGGTGCGCGCAGCCGCCAGTTCGACGAAGCGGCCGGCGTCCGCCCACGGCAAGGCATCGCCGCCGATATGCATCTGCTCGCGGACGATCTGGCGACCGGCCTCCTGCTGCACAGGAAAGCCGCGCCGGGAAAGCGCAGCGAGAAGCGTCGACTTTCCGCCACCCGAACACCCCGACAGAACGATAGCGCGGCCGCTTCCGGCAAGCGCGGGGTTTCCCGCGATATAGCTCTCCTCGTCGGGCATAGTCGTTTCCGGCGGACGAACGGCGTCCTTGAAGCGTGTCGCGACCTTTCAGTTCCGTTCCGTACGCTTCAAGCTCTTGTTTTTACGCATGTCGCTGTCCCCAAACCGGTTCCCGCTTTCAGGTGACGTGCTTTAGAACAGCTTGCCGCCGTCCGGCACCGGCTTGTCGGCGACCGCGAGCACAACCTCGCCGTCGGCATCAGGAAAGCCCAGCGTCAGCACTTCCGACAGGAACTTGCCGATCTGGCGCGGCGGGAAATTAACCACCGCCATCACCTGCCTCCCGACGAGGCTTTCCGGCGTGTAGTGCCTAGTGATCTGGGCCGAGGATTTCTTCTCGCCGATGCCGGGGCCGAAATCGATCCTGAGCTTGATCGCCGGCTTGCGCGCTTCTGGATAAGGCTCGGCCGCGACGATGGTGCCGACGCGGATATCGACGCGTTCGAAATCGGCATAGGTGATCTCGGGGCGAACACTCCCGGTCTGTTCGGTGCTCATCCCAGGCCTCAGCAGCTTCCTTGCGTCGCGAACAAGACGTTGGACAACGCCTCGCGGGCATTCGTTCCGGACCAGACCACATACTGGAATGCGGGATAATAGCACTCGCAGGCTTCCAGCGCCGAGGACAGCAGCACCTCGACCTGCTGGCTGGTCGGTTCCGCGCCGCCGGCAAGCAGCAGCGCCTGCCGGAACATGATCGCGCCTTCCTGTTCCCACAGGTCGAAATGGCCGATCAGCATCTGCTCGTTGATCAGCGACAGCAGGCGCATCACCTCGAGCGTGCGGTTTTCCGGCACTTTCAGATCAAAGGCACAGGCGAGATGCAGCGCCTCGAAATCCTCCATCCACGAAAAGGAGACGTGATAGTTGGCATATGTGCCGGCGACGGAAATGGCGATCTCGTCGTCGCCGGTCCGCTCGAAGGACCAGTCGTTCATGGTGGCGACATGCTCGATCACGTCCACCGGGTGCAGGTCGCGGGCAATGTCGAGTTCCAGCAGGTTCATGAGGAAGTCTCTTCCTGTCAGTCGCAAAGGGGCGCTCGCGCACACTGGGGATCAGGGCACGCGTTACGGAAAACCGGCACTCGAGGAAGACGGGATGGCGGGCGACGCAACCACTGCCCGGCCGGCCCCCGCCGCCCGGCGCATGCGAGCGTCAAATCACGCTTCGAATCATGCAGCAAATTCAGTCTATTGCAGCAGAGTCGCCTGAACAGCCCCTTTTTTGAGGCGCAACAATCTGCGATGTGGATAGAAAGCCGGCGCGAAGGCGCACGTCACGTCTAAGCGACTCTGGCGCAAGCGTTTTTCGTTGCACCGCAATGTGGACAAGTTGCGAAGGCTTCAGTCGGCTTTTCTTGCCCGGGGCTTCGCGGCCGGCTTTTTAGCCTCGTCCGCGGCGGCAGGGTTGGCCAGCCTGGCCTCCAACTCGGCGATGCGGGCGGAAAGTTCTTCGTTCTGCGCGCGCGCCTTCAGCGCCATCTCGCGCACCGCCTCGAATTCCTCGCGCTGGACCATGTCCATCGAGTTGAAGATGCGCTCGGCCTGGGCGCGGAACGCCGTCTCGACCTCGCGGCGCACCCCTTGCGCGGCCCCGGCCGCGTCGGTCATCAGCTTGGCGAATTCGTCCAGAATGCGGTTCGGTCCGGTGGTCATGGCTGGCGTCCTGCTCTCGCTCGACGAATTGGAAGTAATCGCCGCCGCGCGCGATTGCAAGATGCACGGCGTCGCAGGCGTGTCCGGGCGCGCGCCATGCGCATCTCCTTGACCTCGAACGGACTTGCGCTCCATATGCGCGCAAATGAAACCGGCCAGAATTATCCGCCGGGAAAAGCCCGCAAGGAGCCAAACGTCTTGAGCGAATTCCTCCTTCTGCCGTTCGCCGCCCTTCCCTTTCCCGAAATCGACCCGGTCATCGTTCGCATCGGCCCTCTGGCGATCCACTGGTATGGGCTCGGCTATGTCGTCGGCATCCTGTTTGCGTGGTGGTATGCCAGAAGGCTCGTCGCCACCGACAGGCTTTGGGCCGGCGGAAAAGCGCCGATCTCGGCGCTGGACATCGACGATTTCCTGCTGTGGGCGGCGGCTGGCGTCGTTCTCGGCGGCAGGCTCGGCTACATCCTGTTCTACGATCTCGCACGCTACATCGAGCGTCCCGGCGACATCCTCGCCGTCTGGCAGGGCGGCATGTCGTTCCATGGCGGGCTGGCCGGCGTCACCATCGCCATGGTCCTGTTCGCGCGGCGACGCGGCTTCAGCGCCTGGAGCCTGTTCGACATCATCGCCGCCGGGGTTCCCGTCGGCTTCGGAGTGGTGCGCCTGACCAATTTCATCAATTCCGAGCTGTGGGGCCGGCCGAGCGACGTGCCGTGGGCGATGGTCTTCCCCAATGGCGGGCCGGAACCGCGCCATCCGAGCCAGCTCTACGAGGCGCTGCTGGAGGGATTGGTGCTGTTCCTGGTGCTGAGGCTCCTCACCCATCCGGCATTGAAGCTGAGACAGCCGGGTTTCGTCGCCGGCGCGATGGTCGCCGGCTACGGCGCGGCACGCATCCTCGTCGAATTCTTCCGCGAACCCGATGCCCATATCGGCTATCTCGCCGGCGGCTGGCTGACCATGGGCATGATCCTGTCGCTGCCGATGGTGCTGATCGGACTGTGGGCGATCACGGGGGCGACGGCGCGCGCCGGGCGTGCCGCCTCATGACCGCGCTGAAGGACCGGCTGAGGCAGCTGATCGCCACCGCAGGCCCGATCCCCGTTTCCGATTATATGGCGGCTTGCCTGTTCGATCCGGAAGCCGGCTACTACACCACGCGCGAGCCCTTCGGCACGGCCGGAGACTTCACCACCGCGCCGGAAATCAGCCAGATGTTCGGCGAACTGGTCGCCGTCTGGGCCTATTCGGCCTGGACGAGCCTTGGCCGGCCGATGCCGATGACCCTCGCCGAGATCGGTCCGGGCCGCGGCACGCTGATGGCCGACATGCTTCGAACCCTCGACAGGCTCGACACCGGATTCGTCACCCGCGCCCGCGTCGCCCTGATCGAAGCGAGTTCCCGCCTCGCCGATCTCCAATATGCCAGGCTTGCCAGCGGACGCGGCCGGCCGACATGGTTCTCGCAGGTCTCGGAGCTTCCCGCCCTGCCCTTCGTCATCGTCGGCAACGAGTTGTTCGACGCTATTCCCGTGCGCCAGTTCGTCAGGACGAAGCAAGGTTGGCACGAGCGCATGGTCGGGGTGGACGACGACGGCGCGCTCTGCTTCGTCGCCGGAATGACCGGCATCGACACCGGCCTGCTGCCGCCGGTCGCCGGCAATGCTCCGGAAGGCGCAATCTTCGAGATCGCTCCGGCGCGCGAGGCGCTGATGGCCGAAATCTCCGCCCGCATCGCCCGCGACGGCGGTGCGGCGCTGTTCATCGACTACGGCCATCTCAGGCCCGGCCTCGGCGACACGCTGCAAGCGGTGCGTGCCCACGGCTATGACGACGTCCTCGCCCATCCCGGCGAGGCCGACTTAACCTCGCATGTCGATTTCTTCGCGCTGGCGCGGATCGCGACAGCCCACGGGCTTGAGGCGCGGATGACGACGCAAGGCGAGTTCCTGCTCGGCCTCGGCATCCTCGAACGCGCCGGCACGCTGGGTGCGCGCGCCGGCGAAACGACAAGGGACAGGCTGCGCGGCGAGGTCGAGCGGCTTGCGGGACCGGAGGCGATGGGCCAGCTTTTCAAGGTTCTGTGCGTCACGCGAAAGGGTATGATCCTGCCGCCATTCGCCGCGAAGGACTGAGGGCGGATTGACATGCCGCCACGGACTGGATCACGATCCGCGCCAGATCGAACGGTTCGTCGAACCGCGCAGGGATGCCGCCGCGACAGCCGGAAGGACAACGGAACAGCACATGCATGACAGCGTCCAGCCGGACCCGATCCGGTCTCCCGCGCTCGAAACACTTGCGCGACAAGGAATCCGGCATGGTTTCTTCACCCGCGCCGGCGGCGTGTCGCAAGGCATCTATCGCGGGTTGAACACCGGCGCCGGCTCGCAGGACGCACGCGAGCACGTGGCCGAGAATCGCGCCCGCGTTGCCAGGATCATGGGCGTGACGCCGCACAGCCTGTTGAGCCTCCACCAGGTTCATTCGCCGGACGCGCTGGTCGTGCGCGCGCCCTTCGACGGCGAACGCCCCAAGGCCGACGCGCTGGTCACCGACAGGCCGGGTCTGGCGCTCGGCGTCCTGACGGCGGATTGCGGCCCGATCCTCTATGCCGACGCACAGGCGGGCGTGATCGGCGCGGCCCATGCTGGCTGGAAAGGCGCCCTGACCGGCATTCTCGAATCGACCGTCGCGGCGATGGAGGGGCTCGGCGCCCGGCGAGAGCGGATCGTCGCCGTCCTCGGCCCGTCGATCGGACCGGACAATTACGAGGTCGGACCGGAGTTCGTCGACCGGTTCACGGCGCACTCCGCGGCCAATGCGCGCTTTTTCAGCCCCTCGGCAAAACCGGGGCATGCCTTGTTCGATTTGAACGGTTATACGGTTGAGCGGCTGCGAAATGCCGGCGTGGCTGCGCATGCGGTCAACCGCTGCACCTATGCCGACGAGACCAATTTCTATTCCTATCGCCGTGCGACGCATCGCGGCGAAGGAGACTATGGCCGACAGATTTCGGCGATCGTGCTGGAGGAACGCTGATGGCGCTGCATTTCGACCAGACCGAATTCGATTCCCGGCGCGACCGGCTGACCATCGAGATGGCGCAGAAGAAGCTCGACGCGCTGCTCGTGTTCTCGCAGGAGAGCATGTACTGGCTGACCGGCTACGACACCTTCGGCTTCAGCTTCTTCCAGTGCCTCGTCGTCAAGGCGGACGGCCAGATGGTGCTGATGACGCGCTCGGCCGATCAGCGCCAGGCCCGCCAGACGTCGACCGTCGACAGCATCGTCGTCTGGACCGATCGTGACGGCGTCAATCCCGCCGCCGAACTGCGCAACCTCCTGAACGATCTCGACCTTCTCGGCTGCCGCATCGGCGTCGAATACGACACGCACGGACTGACCGGCCGCAACTGCCGCCTGCTCGACGAGGAACTGAAGACCTTCGGCACCTCGGAGGACGCCTCGGCAGTCATCCCGCGCCTGCGCCTGTTCAAGAGCGCTGCCGAGATCGCCAAGGCGGAAAAGGCGGCGGCGCTCGCCGACGACGCGCTCGATGCGGCGCTGCCGCTCATCAAGCAGGGCGGCGACGAGGGCGCGATCCTTGCGGCTATGCAGGGTGCGGTGTTTGCCGGCGGTGGCGACTACCCGGCCAACGAATTCGTCATCGGGTCCGGTCCGGACGCGCTGCTGTGCCGCTACAAGGCCGGTCGCCGCAAGCTGAACAAGAACGACCAGTTGACGCTGGAATGGGCCGGCGTCTTCCATCATTATCATGCGCCGATGATGCGCACGATCCTGACCGGCAAGCCGACGAGGCGCCATCAGGAGCTTTACGACGCGGCGCGCGACGCGCTGGTCACTGTCGAGGAAACCATGGTTCCGGGCCGCAGCTTCGGCGACGTGTTCGACGCCCATGCCCGCGTCATGGAGGCTCACGGCCTGACGCGCCATCGACTGAACAGTTGCGGCTCTTCCGTCGGCGCGCGTTTTTCACCGACCTGGGCCGAACCTCAGATATTCCACGCCGGCAATCCCGAGCAGATCGCACCCGGCATGACTTTGTTCGCCCACATGATCGTCATGGATTCAGAGTCGGGAACGGCGATGACGCTGGGGCGCACCTATCTGACCACGGAAGATGCACCGCGACCGCTCTCGCGCCACGATCTCGACTTGATCGTTCGCTGATTGCATTATGAGGGACACTTACCCACGGGCCGGCCGCAAGGCCGATGCCCGCTCGTGGCACTAAAGCATGTCGCCAGAAAGTGGGAACCGGTTTCGGGACAACGACATGCGTAAAAAGCAAGAGTTTAGAGCGTACGGAGCAAATCTGAAAGAATCGCGACACGCTTTAGAGGGTCTCCCGATGAAACACCATCCGCGCCGCATTCCGCATCCGGCCAGCCTCCTGCCCCTCGCCATCGCGCTCGCTGCCGCCCTTTCCGCCTGCACGAGTGCCCAGGACGCGCTCGAGCCGGCCGCGCTCGTCGGCAGCAGCCCCGCCGCACCGCGCGGGCCTGCTTCGGCCTTGTCTCTCGGCTCGTCGGCAATGGCGGGAGAATCGGCGCAACCGTCGCCGACGACCGGCGCCACGGCCGCCATCGCCACCAATGCGCGCATACAGTTCGCCCCTGTGGTCGGCGCGCCGGTAAGCGTCACCACGCCGCTTTCAGGGCGGCTCGCGGCCACCGCTGGCGCCCGTGGCCTGTCCCTCGTCGGTTCCGGAGATGCCTCCACCACCCATGTCATGAAGGGCTACTTCTCGGCGATCTCCGAAGGCGGAGAAACCACGATCATTTATGTCTGGGACGTGACCGACCCGGCGGGAACCCGGGTTCACCGCATTCAGGGACAGACCAAGGCTCCCTCGTCGGGACGGGAAGGCTGGGACAACGTGCCGTCCGCGACGATGGAGGCCATCGCGGACGAAACCATCACGCGTCTTGCCGCCTGGCTGGCCGCCCAGCCGGGTCAGGGCTGAGGCTCGCCAGCCCTTCCAGGGCCATATATCGGGTGTTGCACGGAAACCCTATCTGAGGAAAGACGACCGATCTGGCCCCTTCGCGCTTGCAATACGGGCTGACGCCGTTAAAAGCCCGCTCATATCCTTCGCCGGGGAACGTTCATGAAACTTTTTGCGGGCAACTCCAACCGGGTTCTGGCCG
>JBLJBS010000097.1:0-2293 GCA_047637695.1 Aquamicrobium sp.
TGCATCGCGGCACCGAGAAGCTGATGGAGCAGAAGACCTATCTCCAGGCAGTGCCCTATCTCGACCGCCTCGACTATTGCGCGCCGATGAATCAGGAGCACGCCTTCGCGTTGGCCACCGAGCGGCTTCTTGGCATCGGGGTGCCGCGTCGCGGCCAGCTGATCCGCGTGCTCTACAGCGAGATCGGCCGCATCATGTCGCACATCCTGAACGTGACGACGCAGGCCATGGACGTCGGCGCGCTGACGCCGCCGCTTTGGGGCTTCGTCGAGCGCGAGAAGCTGATGGTCTTCTACGAGCGCGCTTCGGGCTCGCGCATGCACGCTGCCTATTTCCGCCCCGGCGGCGTCCATCAGGACCTGCCGGACCGGCTGGTCGAGGATCTCGGCAAATGGGTCGATCCGTTCCTGAAGTCGATCGACGATCTCGACGACCTCCTGACGGAGAACCGCATCTTCAAGCAGCGTAACGTCGACATCGGCGTCGTCAGCCTCGACGATGCCTGGGCACGCGGCTTCTCCGGCGTGATGGTGCGCGGCTCCGGTGCTGCATGGGATCTGCGCAAGTCGCAGCCCTATGAGTGCTATGCCGAGATGAAGTTCGACGTTCCCATCGGCAAGAACGGCGACTGCTACGACCGTTACCTGATCCGCATGGAAGAGATGCGCCAGTCGGCCGGCATCATCCGCCAGTGCGTGGAACTGCTGCTCGGCAAGGACCGGGTCGGTCCGGTTTCCTCGGTCGACGGCAAGGTCGTGCCGCCGAAGCGCGGCGAGATGAAGCGCTCGATGGAGGCGCTTATCCATCATTTCAAGCTCTATACCGAGGGCTATCGTGTGCCGGCGGGCGAGGTCTATGCCGCCGTCGAGGCGCCGAAGGGCGAATTCGGCGTCTATCTGGTCTCCGACGGCACCAACAAACCCTATCGCTGCAAGCTGCGCGCGCCCGGTTTCGCGCATCTTCAGGCGATGGACTTCCTGTGCCGGGGCCACATGCTGGCCGACGTCTCCGCAATCCTCGGCTCCCTCGACATCGTGTTTGGTGAGGTTGACCGGTAATGTCCAACCGCCGTCTCGCAGATGAATCCGTCCAGCCCGCAAGCTTTGCCTTCAACGAGGAAAACTCGGCCTGGGTAGAGCAGGTCATCAAGCGCTATCCGGAGGGTCGCCAGGCCTCTGCCGTCATTCCGCTGCTGATGCGTGCGCAGGAGCAGGAAGGCTGGGTATCGCGCGCGACGATCGAGTACGTCGCCGAAATGCTCGGCATGCCCTATATCAGGGCGCTCGAGGTCGCGACCTTCTACACCCAGTTCCAGATCAAGCCTGTCGGCACCAGGGCGCATATCCAGGTTTGCGGCACCACGCCGTGCATGCTGCGCGGTGCCGAAGAACTGAAGCGGGTGTGCCGCGACAAGATTCACCCCGAGCAGTTCCACACCAATGCCGGTGGAACGCTGTCGTGGGAGGAGGTCGAGTGCCAGGGCGCATGCGTCAACGCGCCGATGGTCATGATCTTCAAGGATACCTACGAGGATCTGACGCCGGAGCGCCTGGCCGAGATCATCGACGAGTTCGAGGCCGGCAGGGGCGACGAGGTTCCGGCCGGGCCGCAGAACGGACGCACCTTCTCGGCTCCGCTGTCGGGCCAGACCGCATTGACCGACGAGAGCGTGTTCTTCAAGGAAAACCGCGAACGGGCCGCGAGGCCGGCGAAAGCCGAAGCCAGTGCGGACGCCGCCGCCGTGGCGCCGAGCAATGCCGGCAAGCCGAAGACCGACGCCATCGAGACCAGCCCGGCGGTGAAATCGCCGTCGAAGGTCAAGGTCAGCACCGGAACCGAAGCTGCCACGAGCGTCAAGGCGCCGTCCGAAGACAGGAAAGCCGCCGACAAGGCGGTGAGCGGTAAGCCGCGCACGCATTCCGGCAAGGCGGCTGAACCCGTTCACGCCTTCAAGGCTCCCGAGGCTGGCAAGGCGCAGTCGGTGGTTTCGCTCGATGATCCCAATCGTCCCGTGGCGATGGCGCGGCCGGCCCAGCCCGACGATCTGCAACTGATCGCCGGCGTCGGACCGAAGAACGAACAGCTGCTCCATGAGCTCGGAATCTACACATGGGCGCAGATCGGCGCATGGAAGAAGGCCGAGCGCGAATGGGTCGACAGCTATCTGCGCTTCAAGGGCCGGATCGAGCGCGAGGAATGGGTGAAGCAGGCCAAGGCGCTCGCCAAGGGCGGCGAAGCCGAATACATCCGCGTCTTCGGCAAGAAGCCGAGGTGAGGGGGTAGCGATGCTGCA
>JBLJBS010000098.1:0-4730 GCA_047637695.1 Aquamicrobium sp.
AGTTCCGCGACGACACGCCGCTGACGCTGACCGAGGACGAGGTCAGGCGGCTGCGGTCGCTGAACGACCCGATCGACCTCGACGAGGTCCGCAAGATCTACCTGTCGCTGTCGCGGCTGCTTTCGGCCCATGTCGAGGCGAGCCAGCTGCTGTTTCGCCAGCGGCAGGTGTTCTTCAACGGCGGCGACGCCGCCAAGACGCCGTTCATCATCGGCATTGCCGGCTCGGTCGCGGTCGGCAAATCCACCACCGCGCGCGTTCTGAAGGAACTGTTGCAGCGCTGGCCGTCGAGCCCGCGCGTCGCGCTCGTCACCACCGACGGCTTCCTGTTTCCCAACGAGGTGCTGCGCAACCAGAACCTGATGGAGCGCAAGGGCTTTCCCGAAAGCTATGATGTCGGCGCGCTTCTGCGCTTTCTGTCGGCGATCAAGTCGGGCGAGCCGCAGGTGCAGGCGCCGCTCTATTCGCACATGACCTATGACGTCCTGCCCGACGAGTTCGTCACCATCGACCGGCCGGACATCCTGATCTTCGAGGGCATCAACGTCCTTCAGACGCGCGAACTGCCCAAGGACGGCAAGATCGTGCCGTTCATCTCCGATTTCTTCGACTTCTCGATCTATGTCGATGCCGAGGAGGAGACGATCCACAACTGGTATATCGACCGCTTCATGCGGCTGCGCGAGACCGCGTTCAAGAACCCGGAATCGTTCTTCCATCGCTATTCGCAGCTGTCGGAGGAAGCGGCCCGCGCCATCGCCGAAGGGTTGTGGAAGAACATCAACCTGAGGAACCTGCACGAGAACATCCTGCCGACGCGCCCGCGCGCGGACCTGATCCTGCGCAAGGGCGCCGACCATCTGGTCGAGCAGGTCTCGCTCAGGAAGCTGTGAGCCGCTCGCGGCGGCGGCGGACTATGCCGGCGTCACCCGGCGCAAGGTCAGGTTGATGCGCCCGCTGTTCTTCAGCAGCGGCGAAGTGCCGGGATAGATGCGGTCGACGCCGTGGAAGGCGAGCCGCGACGCCCCGCCGAGCACGAAGACGTCACCGCTTTCGAGCCGAAGCGACCGCGTCGGGTCTGTGCGCTGCATGCCGCCGATGCGGAACAGGCAGGAATCGCCCAACGAGACCGAGACGACAGGTGCGTCGAAGGTTTCCTCGTCACGGTCCTGATGCAGGCCCATTTTCGCCGAGGCATCGTAGAAATTGACCAGACAGGCCTGCGGCGAAAACGGACAACCGGAAACTTGGGCCCACAGATCGAGAAGCCGGCCCGGAATCGGCGGCCACGGCGCGCCGGTTGCGGGGTGGAGCGGCTGGTAGCGATAGCCGCGCTCCTTGTCGGTCACCCAGCCGAGCGCGCCGCAATTGGTCATGCGCACGCTCATCGGCTTCCCGGTGCGCGGCATTGCCGGCACGTAAAGCGGCGCCGACGCGACAACGCGGCGGATGTCTTCGAGAAGCGCCTGCTGCGCCACGCTGTCGAGCAAGCCGGGCAAATGCCGCATGCCGGGCGGCAGGTCGTCCATCATTCGACCTCTTGAAACCGTTCCGGCGGCCGAAGCCGCCGGAAAACCGTTCTTTAAACCTCGACGGCTCAGGCCTGAGCGAGATCGGGGATGCGCAGCACCTGACCGGGATAGATCTTGTCGGGATGCGTCAGCATCGGCTTGTTGGCTTCGAAGATGACGGTGTGCTTGGCGCCCTTGCCCTTGCCGTAATGGGCTTCGGCGATCTTCCACAGATTGTCGCCCTTCTTGACCGTGTAGAACACTGGCTCCTTCTCGGTGCCGCCGGTCTCGTCGACGGTGAGCTGGGTTTCGACCTTCGACACGCCCAGCGTGTTGCCGACCGCGATCACCGCCTTCTCGAAGGCGGTCTGGTCCGCGACCGAACCTTTCAGGATCGCCTTGTCGCCGACCACCTCGATCTCGACCTTGTCGGTGCCGAGATTGTGCTTGTCCAGCTCCTTCTTCAGCTCATCGACCTTCGGAGCCTCGTCCGAACCGCCGATGCCGAGCTTCTCGCCGACCGACTTGACGAAATCGAAAATACCCATGCCGCAGTCTCCATTCTCGCTGCTGAAATCCGTCTGCCCCCGCCGGGACTCTGGCGCAACGACGGTCAAATTGAAAGCGCAAATGCGACGCGGCAGCAGGATCTAGTCGTCGCTGACCTTGCCGCGCATGCGCTTGATCCCCGAGCGCCCGGCCTTTTCCTTGAGCCTTCGCTCGACAGCGCCCTTCGACGGCTTCGTCTTCTTGCGCGGCTTCGGCGGCGGCTCGGCCGCCTTCGCCAGAAGTGCCGTCAGCCGCTCGCGCGCGTCGGCCCGGTTTCTCTCCTGGGTGCGGAAGCGCGCGGCCTCGATGACGATGACGCCATCCTTGGTCGCGCGCTGGCCGGCGATCTTCAGCGCATTGTCGCGCACCCGCTCGGGCAGGCCGGGCGAGCCGGCTGCGTCGAAGCGAAGCTGGACCGCCGTCGCCACCTTGTTGACGTTCTGCCCGCCGGGGCCGGAGGCGCGGATGAAGCTTTCCTCAAGCTCCTCCTCGCCGATCTCGACGCCGGGCGCGATGTAAAGCCGGCCGGTCGCCGCCATCGGTGCTTCTCCATCTGTCCCGGTCATTCCGCGGGCCATCGCGCCGGGCCATCCGCCGTCGGATACGGCCATGTGCAGAACATCGTACCGCTGCCGCCAAAAGAAAAGGCCCGGCGCTGCGGCCGGGCCTTTTCCGGGAGGATGACGGCGTTGGAATTATTCGGCCGCTTCGCGGATGCGCGGGGCGGCGTCCAGCGTATGGGCGTCGACATGCGCCTCGAACTTGGTGAAGTTGTTGACGAACATGCCGACCAGCTTGGCCGCCTGCGCGTCATAGGCCGCCTTGTCGGCCCAGGTCGAGCGCGGATCGAGGATCGAGGTGTCGACACCCGGCACCGCCACCGGCACCTCGAAGCCGAAGCTCGCATCGGTGCGGAACTCGACAGCGTTGAGCGAGCCGTCCAGCGCGGATGAAAGCAGCGCCCGCGTCGCCTTGATCGGCATGCGGCTGCCGACGCCGTAGGCGCCGCCGGTCCAGCCGGTGTTGACCAGCCAGCAGGTCGCGCCGTGGCGGGCGATCAGGTCGCGCAGCAGATTGCCATACTCGGACGGATGGCGCGGCATGAACGGCGCGCCGAAGCAGGTCGAGAAAGTCGCTTCCGGCTCGGTCACGCCGCGCTCGGTGCCTGCCACCTTGGCGGTGTAGCCGGACAGGAAGTGGTACATTGCCTGCGCCGGGGTCAGTCGGGCAATCGGCGGCATTACGCCGAAGGCGTCCGCCGTCAGCATGATGATGTTCTTCGGGTGCCCGGTCTGGCCGGTGGCCGAGGCGTTGGGAATGAAGTCGAGCGGATAGGCGCAGCGCGTGTTCTCGGTCAGCGAGCCGTCGTTGAAATCCGGCACGCGGGACTCGTCGAGGACGACATTCTCGAGCACTGTGCCGAAGCGGCGGGTGGTGGCGAAGATCTCCGGCTCGGCCTCAGCCGACAGCCGGATGGTCTTGGCATAGCAGCCACCCTCGAAATTGAAGATGCCGTTCTCACCCCAGCCATGCTCGTCATCGCCGATCAGCGTCCGCTTCGGGTCGGCCGACAGCGTGGTCTTGCCGGTGCCGGACAGGCCGAAGAACACGGCCGAATCACCGGCGGGGCCGACATTGGCCGAGCAGTGCATCGGCATGACGCCACGCTCCGGCAGGAGATAGTTGAGCACGGTGAAGACCGACTTCTTCATCTCGCCGGCATAGGCCGAGCCGCCGATCAGGACGAGCATGCGGCTGAAATCGACCGCGATGATGGTCTCGGTGCGAGCGCCGTGCCGAGCCGGGTCGGCGCGGAAGGACGGCAGGTCGATGATGGTCAGCTTCTGCTGGAACGAGCCGAGCGCCTCGCGCGCGGGGCGGATAAGCAGGTTGCGGATGAACAGCGAGTGCCAGGCGAATTCGGTGATGACGCGCGTGGCTAAGCTGTTGGTCTCGTCGGCGCCGCCGACCAGATCCTGCACGTAGAGGTCGAGGCCGGCGGCCTGGGCGAGGAAATCCTCGCGCAAGGCCGAAAACTGTTCCGGCGTCATCGGCTTGTTATTGTCCCACCATATCTTGGCGTCGGTCGAGGCGTCGCGCACGACGAACTTGTCCTTGGGCGAGCGGCCGGTGTGCTGGCCGGTGGTGGCCACCAGCGCGCCGTGGGCGGTCAGCCGGGCTTCGTTGCGGCGCAACGCATGCTCGACAAGTTCGGCCGCGCCCAGATTGTAATGAACCGTGCCGGTCGTTTTCAGACCGTCGGTTTCAATGCCGTTTTTCGCGTTACGCAGGCCGATCTCGTTCATTCCTCACCACCACGCCGGAGCCGAAATTCTGTGTCTCGCCCCCGCCGGGCGGGGCCGCAATGGCCCTTTCGTCGAAGGTGTCAGGTGCAGAAACAGAAAAGTCCATTGATTTCAAATCATTAATCGATTTAAAGTTTTTCGGACGGGTTTAAATCGGTTGTAACTGTTCATATCCTCACGCATGCTGCATGGCATCGGGCGGGTGAAATGGCATGTTCGCCGCCGGGGCGTCGTGAGATCGAGGGTGCCGACGCAGGAAACGGGGAAGAACCGCTTGCCACAATTTGTACCCAATTTGTCCGCTTATGACCTCTTCCGGAAGCAGGAAGGGACGCCCGCTTATGAGGGAGCCGTTTGACATGGC